>NZ_OBMJ01000001.1:3469444-3778055 GCF_900199205.1 Streptomyces sp. 1331.2
CCGCTCGCCGCCCGCGGAATGGCCGGCCGCGATCCCGCGCTTCGCCGAACGGGGCTGGCGGGGTTGGAGGTTGACCAACCAGACCAGCCAGCCGACGAATAGCACGGCGAGCAGGAGTGCGGACAATGCGGCGACGAGAAGCGCATTCACCGGAATACGGAAATGCGGCGGGGAGCGTGGGGGTGGCGGGGAAGACGGAGAGGCGGGGAAAGGGGCATGGCTGTCTCCGGTCGGTGATGTCGGGGCGCCGCGACCATGCATCTGGTGTGTAATGACGGCTGATTGAGGGCTGGTTGAGGCCTGATCGGGGACTGTTTAGACGGCAACAAGTCAGCGAGTGACACGGATGACCCTAGGGTCGGGGTGCCAGAGTTGCTACCGAGCAGGAGAACGTTCACTCCATCGTGGGGTATCCCCCATTTCAGTAGCTAGCGCCCGGTATGCACGGCACACTTCACCGGAAGCATCGACCGAAGCCGCGATCCGGAGAAGAGAGTCATGCCACCCCGCTTGTCGCCGACCGTGCGCCAGCAGCGCCTCGGGATCGAGTTGCGCAGGATGCGCGAACGCGTGGGCGTGACGCCCAAGAGCCTCGCCGTCACCATCGGCACCGACCTGCCCAAGATCTCCCAGATGGAGAACGGCAAGTCGGGCATCAGCGCCGAGCGGCTGCGGATCTGGGCCCGAACCTGCGGCTGCGAGGACGGCCCGTACCTGGACGCCCTGTTGGCGATGACGCAGGACCGGCGCAAGTACTGGTGGGACAGCTACCGCGGCCGGCTGCCGAACGCGATCATCGACATCGCGGAGATGGAGCACCACGCCACCTCGCTGTCCATCCTGAACAGCACCTTCATCCCCGGCCTGTTGCAGACCCCGGAGTACGCCGTCGCCGTGTTCGAGCGGCTGCCCCCGCAGTACCGGCAGGAGGCGGCGGACCGGAAGGCGTTCCGGATTCGGCGCCAGCAGATCTTCGTCGACCGCCCCAAGCCGTACAGCGCATTCCTGCACGAATCCGCGCTGCGCATGCAGTTCGGCGGCCCCGAAGTACTGCGCGAGCAGTTGCAGAGCCTGCTGGAGAATTCCGAACGGCCAGGGGTGGAGATCCGGGTGATCCCGTTCAGCGTGCCCACCTACACCGGCTCCGGGGAGAGCCTGTACCTCGCCCGCGGGCCGGTCCCCGAGCTCGACACCGTCCAGATCGACCTCTCCCACGGGCCGACATTCGTGCACACCCAGACCGAATTGGCCTCCTACCGCCGGATCAAGGAGGAGACCGCGGCGATCGCGCTCGGGTCGGACGAGTCCCGGGACTTCATCCGGGCCTTACTGAAAGACTTCACATGAGTCGCATGAGTACGTGGCGCAAGGCATCGGCCAGCGGCGAGAGCACCGACTGCGTCGAGGTCAGGGCGGCGGGCGGCCTGGTGGAGATCCGCGAGTCGGACCTGCCCGAGGTGGTCGTACGGACCACGCCGCGCAAGTGGGCCGCCTTCCTCCGCGGGGTGAAGGCCGGGGAGTTCGACCGGTACGCCGACTCCGCCCGGACGTGACGCCGGCCGTCGGGGCCCGTGGCGGCGGTAGGCTTGGCAGCCCACAGTGGACCCCTGCGCCTGGCACCGCACCCCGGGTGGGGAGCGTGTGCGGGAGAAATCGGAGCATCCGAGGATGGCTCGGCACCTGATCACCAGCGCCCTTCCCTACATCAACGGGATCAAGCACCTGGGCAACATGGTCGGGTCCATGCTCCCGGCGGACGTCTACTCCCGCTACCTGCGGCAGCGCGGCCACGAGGTGCTGTACATCTGCGCCACCGACGAGCACGGCACCCCCGCCGAGCTGGCCGCCCAGGAAGCCGGACTGCCGGTCGCCGAGTTCTGCGCCCGGGCGCACGAGGCGCAGAAGGCGGTGTACGACGGCTTCGGGCTCTCCTTCGACCACTTCGGCCGCAGCTCCTCGCCGCAGAACCGGGAGATCACCCAGGAGATCGCCCGCGAGCTGCAGCGCAACGGCTTCATCGAGGAGCGCGCGATCCGCCAGGTGTACTCCAACGCCGACGGCCGCTTCCTCCCGGACCGCTACATCGTCGGCACCTGCCCGCACTGCGGCTACGACAAGGCGCGCGGCGACCAGTGCGAGAACTGCACCCGGGTGCTGGACCCGACCGACCTGCTGGAGCCGCGCTCGGCGATCAGCGGCAGCTCCGACCTGGAGGTCCGGGAGACCAGGCACCTGTTCCTGCTGCAGTCGAAGCTCACCGAGGAGGTCGAGAACTGGATCGCCGCCCACGGCGACTCCTGGCCGGTGCTGGCCTCCTCCATCGCCCGCAAGTGGCTCACCGAGGGCCTGCAGGACCGATCGATCACCCGCGACCTGGAGTGGGGCGTCCCGGTGCCGGCCGACGTCTGGCCCGAACTGGCCGCCGAGGGCAAGGTGTTCTACGTCTGGTTCGACGCCCCGATCGAGTACATCGGCGCCACCAAGGAGTGGGCGGACGCGGCCCCGGCCGGGCAGCTGCGGGACTGGAAGTCCTGGTGGTACGAGGCCGACGAGACCGTCCGCTACACCGAGTTCATGGCCAAGGACAACGTCCCCTTCCACACCGTGATGTTCCCGGCGACGATCCTCGGCTCGCGCCGCCCGTGGAAGAAGGTCGACTACGTCAAGGCCTTCAACTGGCTGACGTACTACGGCGGGAAGTTCTCCACCAGCCAGAAGCGCGGCATCTTCACCGACGTCGCCCTGGAACTGCTGCCCGCCGACTACTGGCGCTACTTCCTGATGGCGCACGCCCCCGAGTCCGACGACTCCAGTTTCACCTGGGACCTCTTCGCCTCGGTCGTCAACAAGGACCTCGCCGACACCCTCGGCAACTTCGTCAACCGGGTGCTGTCCTTCAGCCGCAAGCGCTTCGGCGACGACGTCCCCGGCGGCCACGCGCCGGGCGAGGCCGAGCAGCGCCTCGGCGAGCAGATCGCCGAACTGCTCGCCGAGTACGAGGCCCAGCTGGACGCCCTCAACTTCCGCAAGGCGGCGCAGGCTCTGCGCGCCCTGTGGAGCGCGGGCAACGCCTACCTGGACGAGAAGGCGCCCTGGCTGCAGGTGAAGACCGACCCGGAGGCGGCGGCGCTCACCCTGCGCACGGCGATGAACCTGATCCACCTGTACGCGGTTGTCTCCGAGCCGTTCATCCCGACCGCGGCGGCGGCGATGCGCGGCGCCTTCGCGCTGCCCGCGGACGCCCCGGCGGCCACCCGCGACTGGGTGGGCCCGGAGGAGGCGCGGGCGCTGGACCTGGTGCCGGCCGGGACGGCGTTCACGGTGCCGCCCGTGCTGTTCGCCAAGATCACGGACGAGGACCTGGCGGCCTGGACGGCGCGCTTCGGCGGCTCGGAGGGCTGAGCACGTCGGAGGGCTGAGCACGTCGGAGGCCCAGCGCGGGAGACGGCGCCCCGAACCCCGGTTCGGGGCGCCGTCCCCGTCGATCAGGGCGCCGTCTCCGTCGCCACCCAGTCCAGGTAGCCGGGACTGCCGGCCACCACCGGCACGGCGATCACCTCGGGCGTCTCGTACGAGTGCCGCTCGGCGACGAACTCGCCCAGCCGATCGGCGAGTTCGGCCCGGGTCTTGAGGTCGATCCGCCACTCCTCGGCGTCCTGCACCTCGCCCTCCCACCAGTACACCGACCGTACCGGGTACACCTGGGCGCAGGCCGCCAGCCGCTCCCGCACCACGGCGGACGCCAGGGCCCGGGCCCGCTCCTCGCTCTCGTGGGTGGTGGTCACCACGACGAAGCGCTGCTCGCTCGCTGTCATGCGCCGACGGTACCGCCGGGGCGGGCAGCTCGGTCGGTCAGGGCTTGCGGGCGGTGTGGACGGTCATGGCGGAGAGGTAGAAGGCGTCGGGGCGGTGGAGGATGCCGGTGGGGGCGTCCTCGGCGAGGAGGGCTTCGAGGGTGACGCGGTCCTCGTCCGTGAGGACGTCGGCGAGCCGGTCGTGCAGGCGGCTGAGCTGGGTGTGCAGGTACGCGCGGGTGGGGCGGTCGAGCGGGGCGGGGTGGTCGACCAGGAAGGTGCGGGTGCCGCTCGGGACCAGTCCGGCCCGGGTCAGCATGGCCGGCCAGTCCTCGATCTCGTCGACGCTGCCGGGCAGGTCGGCCCGCATGGTGCTGAAGCCGTCCTCGTGGGCCGCGTCCAGCCGGGCCTGGAAGCCGGGACGGCCGAGGCCGAAGTCGCGGGGGAGGTAGCGCGGTGGCAGGCCGCGCTCGGCGACGGCGAGCAGCCCGCCGGGGCGCAGCAGCCCGGCGAGGGAGGTGAGCGCGGCCTGCTGGTCGCCCAGGTGGTGGATCGCGTTGCCGGACCAGATCAGGTCGGCCTCGCCGAGCTTGTCGAACTCGGCTGGCAGGTCGGCCTGTTGGGTGCCGAGGCGGCCGTTCGAGCGGGTCCTGGCGCGCTCCAGCAGGGCCGCCGACTGGTCGACGGCCACCACCTCGGCCGTCGGGAAGGCGTCCGCCAGCAGTCCGGCGATCACCCCCGGCCCGCTGCCGACGTCGAGGACCCGGCGGACCGTGCTGTACCCGCGTCCGTCCCCGGCCCAGGCCCCGGCCCCGTACAGGCCGGTCAGCCACTGCGCGGCCTCGGCGACGACGTCGGACCTCAGGTCGGCCTCGTGCTCCAGGTGCGCGGCGAGCGCGTCCCAGTCGAAGTCGGCGGAGGGGGCGTGGCCGTGACCGTGGTGGTGGCCGTTCTGGTGCCGGCTCTCGTGCTGATCTGCCGTCATGTCTCTGCACTCCGTTCGCGTTTGACGAAAAGCTTCCCGGCTCAGGCGGGCACGGCGGCGCCGGACGCGCGGTACCGGGCCACCGCCCGCCCGACCTCCTCCTCCGTGAGGTCGCGGTCGAGCGCGAAGGCGGCAGCCGTCGTCCTCGTCCCGCTCATCGCGCTCACCTCCACGGCCAGGCTGCGACCGGCCACCCACCCCCGGCAAGCTTTGTTGCCGCCTCAGCAAACCGCGCCGGTCACACCGCCGTCCGCCGCCAGTACGAGCGATGTCGAAGCCGGCGAGATCTACCACATCCCGCGTAACGGCGCCGAGATCGCCGAGGTTCGGCCGATCAGCAACCGCCGACGATGCGTCCCCGTGGACGAACTGCAGCCCAAGTGGCAGAGCGCTCCCGCAGTCGACGCGGCGCAGATGCGGGCCGAGGCCGACGCGTTCTACGGCGACGAGGACCGAGTAGGCGGCGACGACCCGTGGCCGCCCTCCCGTTCGACCGTGAGGCCGCCCGGCGGTTCGGAACACTCGTCGCACTCACCATTCAAGCCAAGCGCGACCCTCGACCTCGACGCATGGACTTGATGATCGCTGCCACGCCGCCGCCCACGGCCTGCCGCTCTACACCCGGAACGCGGCCGACTTCACCGGCCTGGAGCGCGGGATCGAGGTCATCCCGGTGTAACGCGCCCGCCCGCCCGCGGTGGTCGGGCGGGCGGGCGAGCTGGGGGCGGACCGGGGCCAGGGGCGGGGCTATCCCCTCGGGGCGGCGAAGCAGTGCACGGTGACGGTGCGGCCCGAGGCCCACTGCTGGTCGCCGCTGCCGAGGTGGGTCCAGCCGAGGTGGCGGTAGAGGGCGACGGCCGCGGTGTCGGTGGCGAGGACGTCCAGGACGGGGTGCAGGCCGAGCGCCCGCGCGTGGAGGACGGCGCGGGCGAGCAGCCGGGCGCCGATGTGTTGGCCGCGCGCCCCGGGGGCGACGTAGAGGCGGCCGATCACGGCGGAGAGCGCCGGCGGGCCTCCGGTGCGGTGGCTCCACAGGGCGGGGGCGAGGTCGCCCGGGGCGCTGCGGGCGAGGCCGACGTGGCCGGCGAGCCGGCCCTGCGATTCGGCGATCCAGGCGGCGAGCAGGCCGTCCGGGGTGAGCCAGGCGGCGGGGCGGTCGGGCCAGTCGGCGGGGTAGCCGTCGGCGGTGTGGACGTCGCCCAGCACCCGGACGCAGTCGGCGAGGTCGTCGCCGCGGCGAGGTCGGACCACCACCCCTGCCCCGGTCTGCCGTGAGCCGGACGCGACGTCATCGGCGCGTTCTTCAAGGTCTGCCATGCCGGTACGTTACCGGCCGGCCCTCACCGTCGCAGCAGGTCGACGACCCCGGCCAGGTCCTCCTCGCCGCTGCCGACCTCCAGCCTGCGCTCCATCAGCCGGAAGTACGGCTCCAGCAGTTCGGCGCTCACCCCCTGCTCCTCGGCGGTGCCCAGCAGGGTGCGCTTGCCGGCCACCTGCATCGCCAGGTTGGACACCACGCCCTTGGTGTAGTCGCCGCTCTCCAACTGCTCCGCGGTGACGGGGATGGTCTGACTCATCGCGGTGACGTAGTCGCTGAGCATCGGCGCGAGGTCGCCCGGGGCGACGGCCTCCCCGCGGACCAGCGCGAAGGCGTGCGCGACCCCGGCGAGCATGCCGTACATCGCGCTGAGCAGCGCCACGTCGTGCAGGGCCGCGTACCCGGCGTCCTCGCCGACGTACCGGGTGTCGGCCGGCGCGGCGAGCGCCGCCCGGTGCTCCTCGAACAGCTCGGTCGAACCGCTGTAGAAGACGTACGGCCCGGCCGCCGGGACGCCGATCATCGGCGGGACGGCCATGATCCCGCCGTCCAGGTAGCGGGCGCCGCACCGCTCGGCCCAGGCGGCGCGGGCGCGGGCCTGCCCGGGGGTGCTGGTGACCAGGTTGACCAGGTCCTTGCCGGTCAGGTCGACGCCGGCCAGCGCCTCCTCCACGGAGGCGTCGTCCAGCAGGCAGACGACGACCAGGCGGTTCGCCGCGACGGCCTCGGCCACGGTGGGGGCGACGACGGCGCCGCGGACGGCGAGCGCGTCGGCCCGGGCGGCGGTGCGGTTCCAGACGGTCAGCGGGTGGCCGGCGGTGAGCCAGGCCTCGGCGAGCGCGGTGCCCATCGCGCCGAGGCCGAGCAGGGTGAGCGGAGTGAGCGGGGTGAGCGGGGTCTTGGAGGCGCTCTCAACGAGCTTGTTCGTCATGGGAGTCAGCCTCCGCGCCGCACCCGGAAACGATCAAGTACGCACTTCGGAGTGGGTGGTTACCCTGGGGTCAGTATCCAGGTCGGAAGGGGTGGGCATGGCAACCGTGCCGAGGCCGGGGACGTACGTCTGCGGGATCGACGCCGCGATGGCCGTGATCGGCGGCAAGTGGAAGGTGCTGATCCTCTGGGCGCTGGACCACCACGGGAGCTGCCGCTTCGGCGAACTGCGCCGCCTGGTGCCGGGGATCACCGAGAAGGTGCTGGCCGCGCACCTGCGCGAACTGGAGGCGGACGGCATCGTGCGCCGGGAGGCGTACGACGAGGTGCCGCCCCGGGTCGAGTACGAGCTGACCGAGGTGGGGCGGCGCCTCAACACGGCGCTGCTGCCGCTGGGCGCGTGGGGCCGGGAGCACGTCCTGGACGATGCGCCCCACCGGGTGTGACGCGCCTGGAGTGACGTACCCGGAGTGACACGCCCGGAGTGACGCATCTGGCGTGAGACGCCGTCACCCCGACCCGCCGCTACGCGATCGCGGCCGACACCACCGCCGCCACCGCGAGGTTGCAGCTGGCCGACACCCACACCGCCGGGTGCGGCTCCGGCTCGACCAGGATCGCCCCGAGCCGCCCGGGCGTCAGCAGGTCCACCAGCCAGAACGCGACGGCCATCAGCACCAGCCCGAGCACGCCGTAACAGGCCGTCGAGACCAGGCCCTTGGCGAAGTCGGCGTAGGTGTACAGGATCGCGGTGAAGACGATGCCGCCGATGCCGAGCAACGCGGAGCTGAGCAGGACCGCGGCGTTGCGGTTGCGCTCGACCCAGATCTGGTGGCCGAGCCGGCCGGGCGTGAGCAGGTCCACCAGGCCGACGCCGAGGAGCAGCAGCACCACCCCGAGGACACCGTAGGCCGCCGCCGCGCCGAGCCCGTGCAGGATGTCGTTCATCGTGGTTCCAGCCCCCGGTCCGCTCTCGCCTACGCCCCGACCGACCTGGTCAAGGGTTGGCAAAAGATACCCCACGCAGATGAGGCTCGGACCGGGGATCCGGGAACCGGGGACGGCTCAGTCCTCCTCGTGCACCAGGTGGTCCACGCAGGCCGCGACGGCCAGCAGCAGGCCGGTGTCCGCGCCGTCGGCGATCTCCACCCCGTAGGTGTCGCGGATCCGGAACCACTTGCGGCTGATCCGGGCCAGCTCGTCGCCGTGCTGGTTCTCGATCCGGTAGTCCTTGTCGATCAGGTCGCCGTGGATCTTCAGCTCGCCCCCGGAGGCCAGCTCCACCAGGTACTTGTCGCGGAACGGGGTGAACAGCTTCTCCCGTACGGTCGCGATCACCTCGCCGTCGGCGTCCTCGATCTTCATCGCGTCGCGGACGGTCAGCATCTTCTCCTTCACCACCGCGACCACCCGGCCGTGCGCGTCCTTCAGCTCGAAGGTGTGCCGCAGCCGCAGCACCTTGCCGTCGACCAGGTACGCCTTGTGGCCCCGGTCATCCTCGATCCAGTAGTCGTCGCCGACCGCGAACAGCTTCTCCCTGACCAGGTACCGCACCGTGGGCCTCCTCCGTGTGGACGTCCCCGTGTGGACGTCGGCCCATTCGACCCCGAGCGCCACCCCGCCGAAAAGCACCGCCACGAAGCACCCGCGGGAAACCCCGTCGCACCGCGCGGCCCCGATCGCCTTCAATGGCGCCATGCGCCCCGACCTCACCGCCGTCCCGCTGCGCAGCGAGCGCCTCGACCTGCTGCCGATCGCCCCCGAGCACGCCGAGGAGCTGGCGGCAGCGCTCGCCGACCCGGCCCTGCACGCCTTCACCGGCGGCCGCCCCGCCACCGTCGAGGAGATGCGCGCCCGCTGCGCCCGGCTCGCCGCCGGCTCCCCCGACCCGGCCGAGGCCTGGGGCAACTGGGTCCTGCGGCTGCGCGCCGACGGCGCCCTCACCGGCTACGTCCAGGCCACGATCCGCCCCGCCCTGGCCGAACTCGCCTGGGTGGTCGGCACCCCCTGGCAGGGCCGCGGCCTGGCCACCGAGGCCGCCCGCACCCTCCTCGCCCACCTCACCGCCGCCGGCACCCCCACCGCCGTCGCCCACATCCACCCCGACCACCACGCCTCCGCCGCCATCGCCCGCGCCCTCGGCCTCCACCCCACCGCCGACCAGAACGACGGCGAAACCCGCTGGCAGGCTGACCTCAGCCGGTGAACCCGGGACGCCCGGAATGCGGACAGCGGGCGTGCGGTTTCATTGGGGCATGGCATCTCGTGCACGCGTACGCGCCCCCCAACTGGTCGGGGCTGGCGGTTGGCTGAACACCGGCGGCAAGGAGCTCACGCTCGCCGACTTCCGGGGCAAGATCACCATCCTGGACTTCTGGACCTTCTGCTGCATCAACTGTCTGCACGTCCTGGACGAGCTGCGGGAGCTGGAGGAGAAGCACCGCGACACCGTGGTGATCGTCGGGGTGCATTCGCCGAAGTTCGTGCACGAGGCCGACCACCAGGCCGTGGTGGACGCCGTCGACCGGTACGAGGTGCACCACCCGGTGCTGGACGACCCGGAGCTGGCCACCTGGAAGCAGTACGCCGTCCGGGCCTGGCCGACGCTGGTGGTGATCGACCCGGAGGGTTACGTCGTCGCCCAGCACGCCGGTGAGGGCCACGCCCATGCGATCGCCCGGCTGGTCGAGGAGCTGGAGGCCGAGCACGCCGCGAAGGGCACGCTGCGCCGCGGCGACGGCCCGTACGTGGCGCCCGAGCCGACCGCGGGGGACCTGAAGTTCCCCGGCAAGGCGGTCCGGCTGCCGAACGGCCACTTCCTGGTCGCGGACTCCGGTCACCACTCGCTGGTCGAGCTGGCCGAGGACGGCGAGACGGTGGTGCGCCGGATCGGTGACGGGCAGCGCGGCCTGGTGGACGGCACCAGCCCCCGGTTCAGTGAGCCGCAGGGCCTGGCGCTGCTGCCGGAGGGCTCGGCGTACGACGTGGTCGTCGCCGACACCGTCAACCACGCCCTGCGCGGCCTGCGGCTGGCCGACGGCAGCGTCACCACGCTGGCCGGCACGGGCCGCCAGTGGTGGCAGGGCTCGGCCACCGAGGGCCCGGCCCGCGAGGTGGACCTGTCCTCGCCGTGGGACGTCGCCTGGTTCGACGGCCGGGTGTGGATCGCGATGGCGGGCGTGCACCAGCTGTGGGCGTACGACCCGGCCACCGGCACGGTCGGCGTCGCGGCGGGCACCACCAACGAGGGCCTGGTGGACGGGCCCGCCGCCGAGGCCTGGTTCGCCCAGCCCTCCGGCCTCGCGGTCTCGGCGGACGGCGGGAAGCTCTGGGTCGCCGACTCCGAGACCTCCGCGCTGCGCCTGGTTTCACGTGAAACAGGGAGGGTCGAAACCGCCGTCGGCACCGGCCTGTTCGACTTCGGCCACCGCGACGGCGCCGCCGACCAGGCCCTGCTCCAGCACCCGCTGGGCGTCACCGTGCTGCCGGACGGCTCGGTGGCCGTCAGCGACACCTACAACCACGCGCTGCGCCGCTACGACCCGGCGACCGGCGAGGTCAGCACGCTGGCCACCGACCTGCGCGAGCCCTCCGGGGCGGTGCTGGTGGACGGCGACATCGTGGTGGTCGAGTCGGCCCGGCACCGGCTGACCAGGCTGCGGCTGCCGGAGGAGGCGGTGCGGGTCGACGCGGTGGCGCACCGCACCCAGCGCGCGGCCACCGAGGTCGCGCCGGGCGCCTTCCGGCTGGACGTGGTCTTCTCGGCGCCGAGCGGCCAGAAGCTGGACGAGCGCTACGGGCCGTCCACGCGGCTGCTGGTCAGCTCGACCCCGCCCGAGCTGTTGGTCTCCGGCGCGGGCGCGGACAGCGACCTCTCGCGCGAGCTGGTGCTCTCCGACGAGGTCACCGAGGGCGTGCTGCACGTCTCGGCGATGGCCGCCTCCTGCGACGACGCCCCGGAGATCGAGTTCCCGGCCTGCCACGTCCACCAGCAGGACTGGGGCGTGCCGGTGAAGCTGGTCGCCGACGGCGCCCGCCGCCTCCCGCTGGTGCTGGCCGGGATGGAGTAGCGAGCAGCCCGGGGAGTCCCCTCCCACAGACGCCGGGGCCCGGCGGACGACCGAATCGTCCGCCGGGCCCCGGCGCATGCGAGGGAGGGGGCTCAGCCCTCCAGGAAGGCCTTGATCGCGCTCGCCAGCAGGTACGGGTCCTCCGCGCCGCACAGCTCGCGCGCCGAGTGCATGGACAGCGCCGCGATGCCGCAGTCCACCGTCTTGATGCCCAGCCGCGCCGCCGTGATCGGGCCGATCGTCGTACCGCAGGGCATCGCGTTGTTGGAGACGAAGGACTGCCACGGCACCCCCGCCTTCTCGCAGGCGGCCGCGAACACCGCCCGGCCGACACCGTCGGTCGCGTAGCGGTTGTTGACGTTGACCTTGAGGATCGGCCCGCCGTTCGGCATCGGGTGGTGCCCCGGCTCGTGCCGCTCGCTGTAGTTCGGGTGGACGGCGTGGCCCATGTCCGAGGAGAGGCAGACGGTGCCGGCGAGCGCCCGGGCGCGGTCCTCCGGGGTGCCGCCGCGCGAGTGGATCGAACGGTCCAGGACGTTGCCGAGCAGCGGGCTCTGCGCGCCGGTGTCGGACTCGCTGCCGGTCTCCTCGTGGTCGAAGGCGGCCAGCACCGGGATGTACGGCAGCTCGGCGGCACCGTCGGCGGTGGCGACGGCGGCGAGCGCGGCGGTGGCCGCGTGCACCGAGAGCAGGTTGTCCAGGCGCGGGCCGGCCAGCAGCTCGCGGTCCCGGCCCAGGTAGGAGGCGGGCTGGACGTCGTGCGTCATGAGGTCCCAGCCGACCACGTCGGCGGCGGCCACCCCGGCCCGCTCGGCGACGTAGGAGATCAGCGCGCCCTCGTCGACCGGGCCGAGGCCCCAGATCGGGGTGAGGTGGCGCTGCTTGTCGAGCTTCATGCCCTCGTTGACCTGGCGGTCCAGGTGGATGGCGAGCTGCGGCACGCGCAGCAGCGGCTCGTCCAGCTGGACCAGGCGGACGGTGCCGTCCTTGAGCGCGAGTCTGCCGGAGATGCCGAGGTCGCGGTCCAGCCAGGTGTTCAGCGGGACGCCGCCGTAGATCTCCACCGCGACCTGCCGCCAGCCCGCCGAGCCGGTGTCCGGCAGCGGCTTGACGCGCAGGTTGGGCGAGTCGGTGTGGGTGCCGACGATCCGGAACGGGGTCTCCGGGCCCGCACCCTCCGGCAGGTACCAGGCGATCAGCGCACCGCCGCGGATCAGGTAGCGCCCGCCGGCGGAGCCGTCCCAGGCGTCCGTCTCGGCGACCTGCCGGAAGCCCGCCTTCTCCAGCCGCTCCGCGGCGCTCGCGACCGCGTGGTACGGGGACGGCGAGGTGCCGAGGAACGCGATCAGATCGTCGCTGTGCGTCCGGTCGAAGAATGCCTGGCGGGCGGCGGTCGACATACTGCTCCTGAGTCGAGGGAGGGCCGAAGCCGGAGGGGGAGTCGGCTTCGCACGTTGAGCATATGCCCGTACACGGACAGGGCATTCGGTACCGGCAAGGGCACGAAGCCGGGAACGCGCCGGGCACGGAGGCGGAAAAGCAGCGGGCACGGAGGCGGAAACACCGAAGGGCCCGGTGGCAGCCGGGCCCTTCGGTGTGAGGGTTTTCGTCAGGCGGTCAGAGAGGTGTCACCCGCCGCGTCCCAGGAAGGGTGGTGGCGGGTGACGGGTGGGAGGCGTGCCTTAGAAGGCCTCCTCCGCCAGCTCCATGATCTCGTTGTCGATGCCCTCGGCGATCACCCGCTGGGGGGCGACGGTCGGGAGGACGTTCTTGGCGAAGAAGCGGGCCGCCGCGACCTTGCCCTGGTAGAACGGGACGTCCTTCTCGGAGGCGCCGGCCTCCAGCTTGGCCAGGGCCACCGCGGCCTGGCGCAGCAGCAGCCAGCCGACGACGACGTCGCCGGAGACCATCAGCAGGCGGGTGGTGTTGAGGCCCACCTTGTACATGTTCTTGACGTCCTGCTCGACCGAGGAGAGGTCGGCCAGCAGCTTGCCGATGATGGCCTCCAGGTCGCCGGCGGCCTTGGCGAGCAGGTCGCGCTCGGCGGCCAGGGCGTCGCCGCCGGCGGCGGAGCCGATGAACTTCTGGATCTGCTCGGACAGCGCGGTGAGCGCCTGGCCGCCGTCCTTGACGATCTTGCGGAAGAAGAAGTCCTGGCCCTGGATGGCGGTGGTGCCCTCGTACAGGGTGTCGATCTTGGCGTCCCGGATGTACTGCTCGATCGGGTACTCCTGCAGGTAGCCGGAGCCACCGAAGGTCTGCAGGGACTGGGCGAGCTGCTCGTAGGACTTCTCCGAGCCGTAGCCCTTGACGATCGGCAGGAGCAGGTCGTTCAGGCGCTCGGCGGCCTCGTCGCGCTCGCCGCGCAGCTTGGCGGCCAGCATGTCGTCCTGGGTGGACGCGGTGAACAGGACCAGCGCGCGCATGCCCTCGGCGTAGGCCTTCTGGGTCAGCAGCGAGCGGCGCACGTCCGGGTGGTGGGTGATGGTGACGCGCGGGGCGGTCTTGTCCAGGAACTGCGAGATGTCGGCGCCCTGCACGCGCTCCTTGGCGTACTCCAGGGCGTTCAGGTAGCCGGTGGAGAGGGTGGCGATGGCCTTCGTGCCGACCATCATGCGGGCGAACTCGATGATCTTGAACATCTGGCGGATGCCGTCGACCTTCTCGCCCAGCAGCCAGCCCTTGGCCGGGTGCTTGGCACCGAAGGTCATCTCGCAGGTGTTCGAGGCCTTGAGGCCCATCTTGTGCTCGACGTTGGTGGCGTAGACGCCGTTGCGCTCGCCCAGCTCGCCGGTCTCCCAGTCGAAGTCGAACTTGGGGACGATGAACAGGCCCAGGCCCTTGGTGCCCGGCTTACCGCCCTCGGGGCGGGCCAGCACCATGTGGATGATGTTCTCGGACATGTCGTGCTCGCCCGAGGTGATGAAGCGCTTCACACCCTCGATGTGCCAGGAGCCGTCCTCCTGCTGGATCGCCTTGGTGCGGCCGGCGCCCACGTCGGAGCCCGCGTCGGGCTCGGTGAGGACCATGGTGGAGCCCCACAGGCGGTCGGTCATCCGCTTGGCGACCTCCAGCTGCTCCTCGGTGCCCTCCTCGGCGATGACGCCGGCGAAGGCCGGGCCGGAGGAGTACATCCAGATGGCCGGGTTGGAGCCCAGGATCTGCTCGGCGAAGGCCCAGATCAGCGAGTTCGGGGTGACCTGGCCACCGATCGACTCCGGGATGCCCAGGCGCCACCACTCGGCGTCCATGAAGGTCTGGTAGCTCTTCTTGAAGGACGCCGGGATCGGGGCGGTGTTGGTCTCCGGGTCGAAGACCGGCGGGTTGCGGTCGGCATCGACGAAGGACGCTGCGAGGTCGTTCTCGGCGAGGCGCGAGATCTCGCTGAGGATGTTCTTCGCGGTCTCGACGTCCATGTCCGCGAACGGTCCGGTGCCGTAGACCTGCTCGCGGCCGAACACCTCGAAGAGGTTGAACTCCACGTCACGCAGGTTGGACTTGTAGTGACCCATGGCCGTTATCTCCGGTTCGTC
The DNA here is from genome assembly GCF_900199205.1 of Streptomyces sp. 1331.2. NCBI lineage: Bacteria > Bacillati > Actinomycetota > Actinomycetes > Kitasatosporales > Streptomycetaceae > Streptomyces > Streptomyces sp. 1331.2. Next base: position 3,484,075 of record NZ_OBMJ01000001.1, read on the forward strand.
GCTTCCGGGAGACCGCCGCGTTCCGGCGTCCCGTACCCACCAGTAGGCGTAATGATGCTACCCAGCGGTAACTTGGGCAAGCCCCCGACGGTTAATCCGCTATGAACGTGGTCACGTCCCACAAGCCGGGACGGCCACTCCTTGTCAGGATCTGCGCCAGCGCGGGCGGGTGCGCTCCCGCTAGCCTGTCCGTGTGTACGGATATGACCAGAACGCATACCCGGGCGACCCCTACCAGCAGCAGGCGGGACCGCAGCCGGGCATGAACGGCATGCCCGGACCCGACGCCTACGGCGCGCAGCCGCAGGGCGACCAGCAGTCGCTCTACCCGGAGCCGTCCCCGCCCTCGCTGGCGGACGCCGTTCGCGCCTTCACCACCGGCTCGATGGCGGTCGAGGACTTCCAGGCGATCTTCATCACCTCGAAGGTGCACTGCCCGCGCGGCGACCGCCCCGGCTTCCTCGCGCTGCACAACACCCCGACGCCGGTGATCCCGATGTTCAGCTCCCTGAAGGAGCTGCGCCGCTACGCCGGCAAGGACTCCAAGCACTTCACCGTCACCGGCGCCGAGGTCCTGGACCTGCTGCCGACCGGCTACGGCTTCGCGCTGGACATGGAGGGCGAGCACCGGATGGTGTTCGACGCCAAGGCCGTCGAGCAGATGGTCGACTTCACCATGCGCCGGATGTATGGCTGACGACCGTTGCGCGGCCGTCGGCCATTGCTTCGCAGATGGCTGACGAGCGGCCCACCGACGGCTGACCCATCCTGGACGAGGAGCCCCGCGCTCCTCCGTCCACACATAGTTCAATTTTCAACTTGCTTGTTGTTGAGGATTGAACTAACCTGAGGGACGTAGGCCGCAGAACCCCCCTCGAAGGAGGCCGACATGCCCGCCGTGACCGTCGACAACCCGCTGACCCTCCCCCGCGTCACCACCCCGGACGCCGCCGTCACGAACGCCCGGCCGGTCCTCACCGTGGTCACCGCCCCCGAGGGCTACGAGGGCGAGGGCTTCCCCGTCCGCCGCGCCTTCGCCAAGATCAACACCAAGCACCTCGACCCGTTCATCATGATGGACCAGATGGGCGAGGTGGACTACGCGGCCGGCGAGCCCAAGGGCACCCCCTGGCACCCGCACCGCGGCTTCGAGACCGTCACCTACATCATCGACGGCACCTTCGTGCACCAGGACTCGCACGGCGGCGGCGGCGTCATCACCGACGGCGACACCCAGTGGATGACGGCCGGCTCCGGCCTGCTGCACATCGAGACCCCGCCGGAGTCGCTGGTGATGTCCGGCGGCCTCTTCCACGGCCTCCAGCTCTGGGTGAACCTGCCCGCCTCGGACAAGATGATCGCCCCGAAGTACCAGGACATCCGCGGCGGCAGCGTCAAGCTCCTCAGCACCGAGGACGGCGGCGCCCTGCTCCGGGTGATCGCCGGCGAACTCGACGGCCACCAGGGGCCCGGGGCCACCCACACCCCGATCACCATGATCCACGCTTCGGTCAGCCCCGGCGCCCAGGTCACCCTGCCCTGGCGCTCCGACTTCAACGCCCTCGCCTACGGTCTCGCGGGCAAGGGCTCGGCCGGCCCCGAGCGCCGCCCGTTCGGCATGGGCCAGGCGGTCCTGTTCGGCGACGGCGACTCGATCACCATCCGCGCCGACGAGAACCAGGACTCCCGCAGCGCCAACTTCGAGGTCGTCCTGCTCGGCGGACAGCCGATCCGCGAGCCGGTCGCCTGGTACGGACCGTTCGTGATGAACAGCCACCGCGAACTCCAGCAGGCCATGGAGGACTTCCAGGCCGGCCGCCTCGGCACCGTCCCGACCGACGCCCACTGAGAACCGTCCCCCACCCGGCGGGGCGGCCGCAGGTTCCCACCTGCGGCTGCCCCGCCGTTTCCCATCCCCGCGGCAGGCTTCAGACCAGCGCGTAGAGGGCCGAGGCGTCGTCGTGCGTCTTGCCCCGCGGCCAGCGCTCGCAGGTGGCGTCCGCCCGCTCCACGGCCCGCACCTGGGCGATCAGTTCGGCCGGGCCCGACTCCGCCAGCAGCCGCAGCACGTCGCCCCAACTGCCCAGCCCGAAGCGCTCGGTGTAGCGCGAGGCGCCGTCGGTGAGGGCGGCCAGCGCGTGCAGCCGGTTCAGCCGGACGAAGCCGGTCTCGGCGTGCTCGGCGGCGCGCGGGCTGGCGGCGGCGATCCACGGCCCGGCGCCCCGGTTGCGGGCGGCGCGGACGGCCAGCGCGTACTCCAGGTGCAGCGCCGCCCGCTCGGCCGAGCCGGGCACGGTCGCCCACACCTGGCGGCGCAGCTCCTCCCCGCCGGGGAAGCGCTGGTTGTCCCCGATGACCTTCGGCGGGCCGTCCTTGAACTCCAGCACCAGCAGCGAGTCGCCGAGCACCAGGTACTCCAGCGACTCGCCGTGCCGCCGGGCCGCGACCACCATCGCGGCGGGCGTGTTGGCGTGGGCCAGGTCGCAGCGGCCGCCGTGCAGCGCGGCCGTCTCCACGATGGCGTCGGCCAGGCACTCGGCGATCGAGCGATCCGACCGGTCGGTGAGCCGGGCGAGCAGGTGCACGCCCAACCGCCGTACGTACCAAGCCGTTCCGTGCCGGCACCCGGACTCCAGGCCGGCCGGCGAACTCGCGCCGTCCAGCAGGACCAGCGCCTCCGGCGAGGCCACCGCGAAGTCCTCGCTCTCGCGGTCGGGCCGCCGTGCTTCCCCTGCGAGCTGTAGCTGCATCCCGACAGTGTGGCCGCCGTCCCAGGCCCGCGCCCAGCCCCGTGCGCCGGTGTGGCGCGGGCCCGCTCCGCGGCGCCCGGTGGCAGCCGGGCCGATTCGGCCATACCGTCGGAAGGTGACCGGACAATTCGGCCAATCGGGGCGGGTCAGGTTTGGCAGCACCTTCGGGTGGCCCAGCGGCCCGCGACTGACGAGGAGCAGAAGATGTTCTGGCAGTTCATCGTGGTACTGGCCGCCTCACTCGGCTTTCCGACCGCCGCCCTGCTCTTCCTGATCGGCGGCCCGCGCTTCCCCGACGAGCAGCGCGACCGGACCTGACCTACGTCCAGGCCGGGTCGCGGCCGAGCAGCGCCAGGACGCGCGCGAACCGGCCCGCGACGGCGTCCGACCGCACGCCCGGGCGGAAGGCCCTGCCGGGAGCCCGGGCCTCCGGCGTGTCCGGGACGGCCTCGGCCACCGCCACCAGCGTGGCGATCAGTGCCTCGTCGCGCTCCACGGCCGCGCCGATGCCCGCCGGGTCGCCGAGCGCGGTGGCGACGTCCCAGCCGTGCACCAGGGTGTCGAGCAGGTGGAAGCCGACCGCGCGGTCGAGCGGGAAGGGGCCGCCGTCGCGGATCTCCGGCAGCCACAGCGCCCGACCCGCCCCGGCCGCCTCCCGGAACGCGTCGGTGAGTTCGGCGCCGGCCCGGCCGAGGGCGCCGACCGGGTCCGTGCCGAGCGGGGCAGGCGCGAACAGCGCGAGGTCCGGTCCGGCCCCGCGGGCGGCCGCCGCGAAGCCGTGACGCTGCCCGAGTTCGTGCTCCAGCAGCTGCCGCAGCGTCCAGTCCGCGCACGGGGTCGCCAGGTCCAGCTGCTCCGGCCGGACGGTGTCCACCACCTCGCCCGCCAACTTCAGTGAGCGTGCGTGCAGTTCGATGAGGTCCATCCGACCGACAGTACTCGCCCGGCCGCGCCTCGCGGGCCCGCGCCGAGAAACTCGATCATCCACTCTCGGCCGACGAGCGCCCCCCTAACGTCCGGTCAATACCCGCTCCAGCACAGCGGCCTGGGCCAGCAGGCGCTCGTCGTCGCCCGCCGCACCGACCACCTGGAGCCCCAACGGCAGCCCCTCCCGGGTACGCCCGGCCGGCAGGCTCAACGCCGGCCGCCCGAGGAAGCTCCACGGCAGCGACATCGCCCCGTCCCCGGTGCTGTGCAGGCCCTCCGGCGCCCCACCGGTCGCCGAGGGCGCGAGCCAGAGGTCCACCCCGGCCGCCGCGCCCGCCGCCGCGACGCGGTCGCGCAGCCGCTCCCGGAACCGCAGCGCCGCCGCCCGGTCCTCGGCCGCGACGGCCTGACCGACCCTGATGCTCGCCACCGTCTCCGGCCGGTAGAGGCCGCCGAAGCGGGCGAACCAGTCGGCGTGGCTGCGGGCCAGCTCGAAACGGTTGACGAACTGCAACTGCCGTACGAGCTCGGCGAAGTCGGGGAACAGCCCGACCCGGCGCACCGCCAGCCCGGCCGCCGCCAGCCGCTCCAGCTGCTCCTCGAAGGCGCGCAGTGCGGCCGGCTCCGCCCGCTCCAGGTACGGCCCGTCCGGCACCCCCAGCACCGGCTCCGGGCCCTCCGCCACCGGGCGCCAGTCGTCGCACAGCACCGAGGCCGCCAGGGCCGCGCCGGCCAGGTCGGCGGTGAACACCCCCAGGGTGTCGAGGCTCGGCGCGTTCGGGATCACCCCGTCCACCGGGATCCGCCCGTACGTCGGCCGGAAGCCCACCACTCCGCAGTACGCGGCCGGGCGGATCACCGAGCCGACGGTCTGGGTGCCGACGGCCAGCGGCACCAGCCCCGCGGCGACCGCCGCCGCGGAACCGCTGCTGGAGCCGCCCGGGGTGTGCCCCGGGTGGTGCGGATTGCGAGTCGGGCCGGGGGCGGTCGCCGCGAACTCGGCGGTCACCGTCTTGCCCGCGACCAGCGCCCCCGCCGCCCGCAGCCGGTCCACCACCGCGGCCTGCGGCCCGGCCAGCACGCCGGGCGGCAGCGCCGAACCGCCGTGCGTGGGCAGCTCGTCCACGTGCACGATGTCCTTGACGCCCACCGCCACCCCGTACAGCGGCGGCCGCCCGGCCGGCGCCGGGTACCGTGCGGCCAACTCCCGTGCCTGCGCCCGCAGTCGGCCGTGCCGCCCGGGCTCCGGAACGAACGCGTGGATCAGCGGGTCCACCCGCTCGACCAGCGCGCAGAGGCGGTCGACGTACTCGGGCAGCCCGGGCGTCCCGGCCCGCAGCCCGGCGGCCTCACGGGTCAACGACGTCGGTCGGACGAGAGGTTCCTCCATGCCGATCACGGTAGACCGGATCACGGCGGACCGGACTCACTGGTGCTCGGCCGCCAGGTACGGCGCCTCGCGCAGGAAGTACGCCCCGCAGGTGTGGCAGCACAGCTCCGGGGTCTTGCCCCAGTCCACCGCGGACCGCAGCTGCGCCTGCGGGTCGAGCTCCCGCCCGCACATCGCGGCGCTCTCCTCGCCCCGGACCACGTGCCACAGCCGCACCCCCTCGGCCGCACCGCCGGCGCCGTACTCGGCTCGCATCTGGTGCATCATCCCCCCATCGTCCGACCCCCTCGTCCCCCGGCAACCGGACCCCGGCCCGCCCCCGCTCAAGACGCACCGACCCTCACGACGCCTGCAGCAGCGCCCCGTCCTGCCACTTGAGGATCTTTTGACCCCCGCAAGCCCGTGACCTGCGGGTTCAACCAGAAAAGTGCCGCTGACCAGGCGAAACTACCTTCAGTGGTTCGCACTGGTCAGCGGCACTTTTGACCCTCATGTGCCCCAGGTGTGCCCTCGTTTCGCACCGCTTCGGCGCCTTGCAGGGAGGCTGGGGGCTGCTAATCAGCAGGTCAGCCGGCGGAGGGCGAACCGCTACTGCTGCGGTCGTCGAGGACGATGTGCGGCTGCTGCAGGCGGTCGTTGCCGACCTCGCCGTCGGCGGGTCGGGTGCTGTTGATGACGGCGGCGATGCGCTCGTAGCTGGTGACGGCGAGGGTCCAAGTCTCGATGCCGGTGTCCTTGCCAAGGCCGCTGCACACGGTTTCCCGGAGCGCGTTGAGAAGGGCGAGGGTGCTCCGGCCGGACAAGACCGTGTCCTCATTGCTGTCGTTGACCGGCTTCGAGAAGTGGTCGGTGCCTTCGACCTGCGCGGCCAGGAAGTCCCACGTCTCGGGGTGGCAGGAGATCGAGACGGTCTTCACCACGGCGGCCTTGCGGAGAGTGCTGACGTGGTTCTCCCAGGCGAAGGGCTCCGGGATCAGGCCGGACACGTCGTCGGCGCACCCACTCGGGAGATCGTCGAATGAGACCTGCTCCTGTGCGGCTGCTTCCGTGCGCTCGGGTTCGACCTCCGCGTCCTGCGCCGCAGCCGCGGAGGGGCGCAGGAGATCTGCGAGCTGGGCCGCGACCTCGGTGGGCGTCGCGGAGCTGGTGCACTTGGCCCGGACCGGGCAGGGCTGGCACTGGCTCTTGGTGAAGCGCCAAGGGTGTGGCCCGGACGGTCGAAGCGTCTGGGCCACACCCTTGGATGAGCGTCAGCGAGGGGAACCGTAGCGGAGGTCCACGAAGGCACCCGCCAGCCCGCCGAGCGCGACGGCGGGTACGACCGCCGCCCAGAGCTGGCCGGCCATCGCCCCGGAGACCACCGCCAGGGCAATCACGACTGCCGCGACCGCCCAGGCCTGCGGCGATCGCGGCAGCAGCGGAACGGGCTTACCGTTCCGTCGCCGCCGGGCCCACTTCACAGCAAGCAAAACTACCGCCACCACAACGAGCGGCGGTGCAATCACGTGCGCGGATATCCCCATAGCCTTCGCCCTTCTGGACTGCTAGTTGCAGTACCCGCCACTGTACTCGTAGGCCTGGAAGGTCGGAATCTTGATTTCCACGCACTGGTTGTCGTTCTGGGCGTTCCAGGCTACGCGCGAAATGTTCGCGGCGTTCAGGACACCGTAAACGTCGAACGGCGGCGGGGCGAAAGCGAAGACAGCCGCCACGAACGCGGAATCCGCTGCCGTGTGGCCGGTCTCGTTCTTGTCGAAGTACACGGTCCCGGTGACCCAGCCCCAGGTCCACTTGGGGTCCGCGACGACGGGGTATGCCGTGTTCTTGTCGGTCTCAACGGACTGGACGAGGGTGTTGCCGTCCAGACGGTAGCTGGTGTGCAGGGACTTGCCGGTGGCGTCCTTGGCCCACGGCGCGTCGATGTGGCCCATTGCAAAGGCGCCTCCGGAGGCACCCGTCTGCACGATGTCGTAGCCGCCCTCGGCCGGGACGAGGCGGGTGTTGTCAGGCAGCCCGAGGTCGAAGCGCTGCTCGGTGGAGGCGCTGGAATCCTTCAGGGTGACGAGAGCACGGGCGCCGCCGTCGGTGGTGGCCTGGACCGCCAGGTCGGTACCCCGGGCCGCGCCCGGGTAGACGGTGGTGCCCTCGGCCGTGGTGACACCGGCCGCGCCGGTCGTGGCCGGCAGCGCGACCGTCACCGTGCTGCCGTTCGCGGCGGTGACCGCGACGTTCCCGGAGGCCGTGGTCGGCGCCGTCACCACGACGGTGCCACCGGACTTCGAGACCTGAGCCTTGGCGCCCCCCGCGCCGGCGGTGCTACGGGCGACGTCCGCGGTCCCAGTGGCCCGCTGGACGACATCGGCCGCCCCGGGACGCCTGGCCGGCCGACCCCGTCTGCGGAGCGGCCTGGGCGCCGGTGGCGCCCACCAGGCCGGCGAGCGTGAGTGCGAGTGCCGTGGCGCTGACAGCAGCCACGGAACGGCGTGTACGCATTGAGCTGTAACCCCCTCTTGGCCGCGAAAAATCTGAGGCCCCCTGCCTCAAGTGCGGCGAATGATTCGAACGTACACGCCAGAGGAGTGATTGGCACGAACTTTTTGATCTGCAGGACGTTAATAACCGGTCGACCATGCTCCGATTGTCCAGATTTTCTTGGGGGACTCTTTGATTCCACATGATCGCGCATGCTCGAATAATTCCGCCATCGCCCCTCAAAAGAGGTTTCGTACCGGACCCAATAACGGGATATTCCGGCACGGGGCACCCGGCCGGCCACAGGGCCACACGAACCTTCCCCCGAAGCGGAGCCTGCACCTCTGTCTCAAAGGAAAGACATGCCCCTACGGCTCCCCGTCCCCCGTCGAACCTGCGCTCGGCGCCCGTCCGGTGGGGGGTCTCTACGGTCATCGTTGGAGTCAGCGTCGGCGCGTGGGCGGTCGAAGACATGCTGCAGGTGGGGCGGAGGTGTGCAGCCGACCCACAGGTTGTGGGCGATCTGGTTGAGGTTGTTGCCGATGGCGGCGGCCCTGCCGGTCGGCCTCCATCAGTTCCTCCAACAGGCGGCGGATGTCGGCGACGGCGGCCTCGGGGTTGTCGCTGCGGGCTGCGGCCACGGTGACGGCGGCGGCGTAGCCGCCGGGCTTGAGGTCGCTCGCGGAGGCGGCGGCCTGGACGTCGGCCCATTCCTCGTCGCTGAAGACCGGATGGCAGCGGTTACGGCGGCGAATCTTCAGGTACTGGCGGTGCAGTGGGGAGGTGGTCGGGGTGCCGCCCCGGGCCTGCTCGGAGGCCAGGGCGGCGGTACGGCGGACCGGTTGCACTCGTCGCACTCGTCCCCGGGCAGGCCGGACGGGCGCGAGAGCGCAGAGGGTGGGACGAGTGGGACGGGCTCAGCGGGGCTGGGTCAGGCCGCGCTGTCGCCTTCGGCCTGCGGCGGTGCGGGCTCGGGGCAGTAGCGACGCCACGGGTCGAGGAAGTCGTTCCGGACGAAGCCCTTGGCCTGCCGGGAGTCGGGGAAGCGGATGTTGGACGAGGAGACGCCGAAGTCCTTGAGCAGGAGCTGCAGTCCGCGGGCGGTCAGACCACTGACGCCGAACTCCGCCCATGGCGCCTCCTCCAGCGCCCTCAGCTGGGCGAGGAGTGTGGCGGTGGCGAGCGCGGGCGGATCGCCGAGGGTGCCGAACACGGTCCGGATGTCCTGCAGGATCCGGATCTTGGCGCCGTCCCCGTCGTCGTCCAGACCGGCCTCGTGGGCGCACATCGCCGCGCACGCGGCGCGTGCGGTGGCAGGCCAGTGTCCGCCGGCCAGGTCGGCGACGATCGCCAGCGGTTCCCACGTGTCGGCAGCGCGGTCGCTCACCGGCATGACGTCTTCGCACTCTCCGTCGACGGCACCGACTTCCGCCGCCACATGGTGACGGTACGTCGACAGGTGCGCTTCGTGGCCAAGACGATGGTGTTCGCGCTGCCGAAGGGCGGCAAGGTCCGGCAGGTCCCGCTGCCCGATGGGCTGGCGAGGGCCTTGAAGGCCCACATGAAGAAGTTCCCGCCGACTCGGGTCACGCTCCCCTGGCGTCTCGCCGATGGCGACGACCACAAGACGAACCTGCTCTTCACCGACGACAGTTCCAAGCCGTACCACCGCAGCGTCTTCAACGCGGGCGACTGGAAGCTGGCGCTCGTCGCGTCCGGGGTGATCCCGCCGCGCGAGAAGGGGGCGAAGTACTCCCAAGCGGCCCCGGACGACGGCATGCACGCCCTGCGGCATGCCTACGCCTCGGTGCTGTTGGATGCCGGCGAGCCGATCAAGGCGCTCGCGGCCTACCTCGGCCACAGCGACCCTGGCTTCACGCTCCGGACCTACACCCACCTGATGCCGACGAGCGAGTCGCGGACCCGCTCGGCGATCGACCGGGTGCTTCCTGGTGCGAAGGCGGGGCACAGCGCGCCGAAATCCGAGGGCATGTGCCCCACGTGTGCCCTGGCGGCCTGATTCCGGCCTCGCGTTCTCCGCGACCTGGGCCCAGGAAGAGGCCATTCGTACAGGTCAGAGAGCTGCAAGCCCTACGAAGCCGCCTGCAGCAGCGCCCCGTCCTGCCACTTGAGGATCTTGTCGAAGCTGACGATCGCCCCCCGCAGGGGGTGGTTGCGGAGCTGGACGTGGTCGGTGAGGGCGTGGATCAGGAAGAGGCCGCGGCCGGATTCGGCGGTGAGGTCGGGGAGGGTGTCGAGGTCGACCGGGCGCAGGGTGGGGGCAGTGGGGCGACAGGGGAGGACGTGGGTGTCGTACGGGTGGCCGTCGCGGCGGGCCCGGTGGGCGGTGAGGACGCGGGCCGGGACGGTGGCGCGGCCGCGGCGGGAGCGGCCGGGCCCGTGGCCGCTCGCGGCGGGGCGGGTGGGGGCCGCGGCGGCCGGGCGCCGGACCGGTGCGGCGGCGGGCAGGCCCGGGCCGGAGTCGGTGACCTCGATCCGCAGCCGGTCGCCGCTGATCGAGGCGGTGACCTGGAAGCCGTCGTCGGGCCGCCCGGTGGCGCCGTGCTCGACGGCGTTGGCGCAGGCCTCACTGAGGGCGACGCCGAGGTCGTCGGCGATCTGCGGGTCGACGCCCGCCGTCGCCATGGCACCGAGCAGGATGCGCCGGGCCAGCGGAACGCTGGCCGGGTCGCGCTTGAGGTGCAGAGTCCACCAGATGTCCACGGGAGGTCCCTCCTGGCTGCGGCTCCACATACAACTAGGTATCTCCGGGCGATTCGGTGGTGAACCGTGCGCGGGGGCCGGTACCGCCCGTTCGGCGGATGGACTGGGGGACGGGGTCTGTGCCGGGCAGCGCGCACCCGGACCCGCACGCCGCTGCCGAAAGGGGCATTCGTAGGGATTTCCCACCCTGCCCGTGTCCGCGGCGTACGCAATGAGAGGATGGCCCGGCCATGATTGCCCTCGCTGCCGCCCCGCTCCCGGGCGCCCCCGGACCGGCCCAGCCGGTGGGGGCCGCCGCCTGGGACCTGCGGCTTGCCCGGGCGGTCCCGTTCGCGCTGGTCTGCACCCTGATCGCGGCGGCCGGGCACGCCCTGGCCGGAGGCGGCGACGTGCCGCCGACCGCGCTGGCGGTGGGTTTCGTCGCGGTGCTGGGCCTCGCGGCGGCCTGCGGTGGACGGGAGCGTTCGCTGGCGGGCATCGCCGGGGCGCTGGGCGCGGGGCAGCTCGCGCTGCACTGCCTCTTCCACGGCTTCAACGGCCACGGCCTCGGCGGCTCCATGACCGGCATGACCGGCATGGCCGGCATGCACGGCGGCTCCGGTCCGCTGACCCTGCCGCAGGTGGCCGGCCGGCTGATCTGCAACGAGGCCCACCCGGGGACGCTGGTCGGCCTGCCCGGCAGTCCGTCCGCGGAGCAGCTGGTCTCCTCCGCGGGTCTGGATCCGCACGCGTACGCCGCCGCGCCCTGGTGGCAGGGCGGCGTGTTGGGCATGACGCCGTCGATGCTGGCCGGGCACCTGGCCGCCGCGCTGGTGGCGGGCTGGTGGCTGCGGCGCGGCGAGGCGGCGTTGTGGCGGCTGCTGCGGGTGGCCGCGTCGGCGGCCCGGGAGCACTGGGCGGCGCCGCTGCGGTCGGCGTTCGCACTGGTGGCCGCGCTGCTGCGCGGTCTGTTCGGCGTGGCCGGTCCGGCCCGCCGGTTCGGCGCGGGGGCGGGGAGAGCCCGTTCCCGGCGGGTGCCGTGCTGCGGCACAGCGTGGTGCGGCGCGGGCCGCCGTGCGGGGCCTTCGCGCACTGATCCGCGTTCCCGGCGGCCTGCGGGCCGTACCCGGGCGCGGGTGTGCGCACCGTCCGGGCCGTTCCCCGACCACACCGGGGGCGTTCCCGAGGCTCTGCCCCCACACATCCCCACGCGCGGCACCACCGGGGCACCGCCGAGGCGCGGCACCGTCCGTCGCCCGGTCCCTGCCTGCCGCCGAGCTCCGATCGGAGACCCGCATCATGCGTTCCCTTCCCACCCGCCGTCTCGCCGCCGTCGCCCTGACCGCCGCCGCCTCCGTGGTGGCGCTGGCCGGCCCCGCCTTCGCGCACGTCACCGTGAACCCGGGTGCGGCCCCGCAGGGCGGCTACACGGCCGTCGACTTCCGGGTGCCGAACGAGAGCGACACCGCGAGCACCGTGAAGCTGGAGGTCAACCTCCCGCTGGACCACCCGCTGGCCTCCGTCCGCACCCTGCCGATGCCGGGCTGGACCGCCGCGATCGAGAAGTCGAAGCTGGACAAGCCGATCAAGGTGCACGGCAGCGACGTCAACGAGGCCGTCTCCAAGATCACCTGGACCGCCGACGCGGGCACCAAGATCGCCCCCGGCCAGTTCCAGGAGTTCCGGGTCTCGCTCGGCCCGCTGCCGACCGACTCGGACAGCCTGGTCTTCAAGGCCCTGCAGACCTACGACAACGGTGACGTCGTCCGCTGGATCGACGAGTCCAAGGACGGCCAGCCCGAGCCGGCCAAGCCCGCGCCCGTCCTGAAGCTCACCAAGGCCGAGGGCGGCGACGGCCACGGCGACGGCGACGGCGACAGCCACGGCGTCACCGCCTCCCCCGCCGCGGGCGCCCACGGGGACAGCTCGGACCACGCCGCCGGCTCCGACGCCGACGGCAAGAGCAGTGACTCCACCGCCCGCACCCTCGGCGTGATCGGCATCGTGGTCGGCGTGCTCGGCACCGCCGTCGGCGTGCTCGGCCTGCGCCGCAAGAACGGCGGCTCCGCCTCCTGACCCCCGCGCCGGCGGGGCCGCACCGAAGCCGACGGTGCGGCCCCGCCGGCGGTCCCACCGCGCACGATCGGAACTCCCCATGCCCCGCACCACCCGCACCACCCGGCTGGCCGGCGCCGCCGCCCTCGCGCTGGCCGCCGCCCTGACGCTGTCCGCCTGCGGCTCCTCCGGCGGCGGGTCCACCGCCGCGAAGGTCACCCAGCAGAAGGAGGACACCCCGTACCAGGGCACCAAGCTGGCCAAGAACTTCGAGAAGCCGGACCTCCAGCTGACCGACACCTCCGGCCAGCCCTTCGACCTGCGGCAGCAGACCAACGGCAAGGCCACCCTGCTGTTCTTCGGCTACACCAGCTGCCCGGACGTCTGCCCGACCACCATGGGCGACATCGGCGTCGCGATGAAGGCGCTCCCGGCGGAGGAGCGGCAGAAGATCAACGTCGTCTTCGTCTCCACCGACCCGCAGCGCGACACCCCGAAGGTGCTGCGCACCTGGCTGGACTCGATGGGCAGTGACTTCATAGGCCTCACCGGCGACCTGGCCAAGGTGAAGACCGCGGCCAAGTCGCTCGGCATCATGATCGAGGACCCGGTGGTCAACGCGGACGGGACGGTCACCTCCACCCACGGCGCGCAGGTGCTGGCCTTCCTCCCCTCGGACGACAAGGCGCACGTGCTCTACATGAGCGGCACCGAGGAGAAGACCTACGAGCACGACCTGCCGCTGCTCGCCAAGGGTGTCGCGGCATGAGCGAGCGGAGCGAGGTCAGCGACGGGAGCGTCGCGGTGCCGACCGGGACGCGCCGGTTCCGCCGCAGCGCGCTGCTGGGCGCCGTGGTCGCGACCGCCCTGGGCGGCGGCGCGATACTGGCCGCCTGCGGGACGGGCGGCCAGGGCGCAGCCGCCGCCGGCCCGGCCAGGCTCAGCGTCGCCGACTCCTACATCCCGCTGCCCCCGGCGGGCGGGATGGCGGCCGGCTACCTGACCGTCCGCAACGACGGCGGGCAGGACCAGCTGGTCAAGGTGACCAGCCCGGGCGCCGAGTCGGTCACCATGCACCGCTCGACCGCGTCCAGCATGGAGCAGGTCGCCAGCCTGGACGTTCCCGCACACGGGTCGCTGCAGTTCGCCCGCGGCGGCGCCCACTTGATGATCATGGGCTGGGAGAAGACCCCGGCGGTCGGCGACGAGCTGGAGCTCGACCTCACCTTCGCCAAGTCCGGCACCATCTCGGTCAAGGTGCCGGTCAAGGAGCTCACCTACCGCCCCGGCCAGAGTTAAGGGGACCGCCAGCATGCAGTCGGCCGGCCTGGAGAAGGCCTCCCACCGCCGGATCGCCGGGGTGCTCGGAATGCTCGGCGCGCTGCTCGCGCTGATGCTCGCGGGCGCCGGACCGGCCTCCGCGCACGCCACCCTGGACTCCACCGATCCCCGGCAGAACGCGGTGGTCGCCACCGCCCCGCAGGCCGTCACGCTGACCTTCAGCGAGGCCGTCTCGCTCTCCTCCGACTCCGTCCGGGTGCTCGACCCGGCCGGCCAGGCCGTGGACACCGGCAACCCGGCGCACGCCGACGGCCGGGGCAACACCGCCCGGGTCGGCCTGCGGAGCGGGCTCGCCAACGGCACCTACACGGTGGCCTGGCGGGCCGTCTCGGAGGACTCGCACCCGGTCGGCGGCGCGTTCACCTTCTCCGTCGGCGCGCCCTCGGACACCTCGGTGTCGGCCACCGCCCTGCAGGGCGCCAAGGCCGACGGCCTGGTCGCCGCCCTGTACGGCACCGGGCGCACCGTCGCCTACGCCGCGTTCGCGCTGCTGGCCGGCGTCGCCGCCTTCGTGCTGGTCTGCTGGCCGGCCGGGACCGCCCGGCGCCCGGTGCAGCGACTGCTGATGACCGGCTGGACGGCGCTGCTGGTCTCCACCGTCGCGGTGCTGCTGCTGCGCGGCCCGTACGAGCGCGGCTCCGGGGTCGGGCAGGCCTTCGACCTGACGCTGGTGCGCGCCACGCTGGACGAGCGGATCGGCACCGCGCTGGCGGCCCGGCTGCTGCTGCTCGCGGCGGGCGGGGTGTTCCTGTCGCTGCTGGTCGGCCAGTTGGGGCAGCCGCCGCGGCCGGTTCCGGCGAAGCCCCTGGCGGCCGCGGGCGGCACCGCGGGTTCCGGCGCGGACGAGGGCAAGGACGAGAGCGAGGACGCCGAGGCCGCCGAGCTGCGCGAGCTGGAGCGGCGGGCCGCCGAGCGGCCACAGCGGGAGACGAGGCTGGGGCTCGGTGTGGCCGGGCTGGTCCTGGCGGTCGCCCTCGCCGCGACCTGGGTCGGCGCCGACCACGCCTCGGTGGGCATCCAGGTCTGGCTGGCGCTGCCGTTCGGCATCCTGCACCTGATCGCGATGGCGCTCTGGCTGGGCGGCCTGGCCGCGCTGCTGGTCGCGCTGCGCGAGGGCGTCGGCGCCGAGGTGGTGGACCGCTTCTCCAGGATCGCCTTCGGCTCGGTGGCCGTGCTGGCCGGCACCGGGATCTACCAGTCCTGGCGGGGCCTGGGCAGCTGGGGCGCGCTGACCGGCACCGAGTACGGGCGGCTGCTGCTGGTGAAGAGCGGCTGCGTGGTCGTGATGCTCGGCGTCGCCTGGATGTCCCGGGCCTGGCTGGCCCGGCTGCGCTCGGCCCCGGCCGAGGCGGCGGAGGTCGAGCGGACCGAGGTGCCGGAGCCGGTCGCCGTCGCGGCGCACAGCGAGGACCCGGTCCGCCGGGCGCAGCTGGCCCGGCAGAAGGCCGCCCGGGAGAGCGCCGGGCGCGAGCGCGGGCTGACCCCGACCCGGGCCGGGCTGCGCCGCTCGGTGCTGGTGGAGGCACTGGTCGCGGTGGCGGTGCTGGTGGTCACCACGATGCTCACCAACTCCCCGCCCGGGCGGGTGGCGAGCGAGGTCTCGGCCGGTGCGGCGGCTGCCGCCCCCGGCGCGGCCGCGGCGGCCCCGCAGACCGAGCCGGGCCGTACCGTCGAGCTCAAGCTCCCGTACGACACCAAGGGCCGGACGCCGAACGCCAGGGGCACCGCGACCGTCACTCTCAACCCGGCCAGGACCGGCCCGAACGAGGTGAAGCTCGCGCTGAACGGCACGGACGGGCAGCCGGTGGACGTCCCCGAGGTGCAGCTCGCCTTCACCCTGCCGGACCGCGACCTCGGCCCGCTGCCGGTCGCGCTCACCCCGGAGGGCACCGGCCGCTGGAGCGGCACCGCGCAGCTGCCGCTGGCGGGCAACTGGGTGGTGTCGGTGCAGGTCCGCTCCTCGGACATCGACCAGACCACGCCGACCCAGCAGTTCAAGATCGGCTGACGGCGGTGGACGACGTGACGACCGAGGTTACGACGGTGGAGCAGGGGTCGGCGGACCGCACGGGCTTCACCCGGCGGGCGCTGCTCGGCACCGCCGGTGCCGGGCTGCTGGTCGGCGCCGGGGCGGTCGCCCTGGGCGGCTCCGACCGCTCCGCCGGGGCGGCGGGCGCGGCCGGCGCGCTCGGCGCGGCCCGGGTGCCGTTCCGCGGCGAGCACCAGGCCGGGATCCTCGAACCGCAGCAGGCCAGGGTCCAGCTGGCCGCCTTCGACCTGGCCGAGGGCGCCGGCCGGGACGGCCTGCGCGGCCTGCTGCAGCGCTGGACGAAGGCGGCCGAGCGGCTGACCGCCGGGGAGCCGGCCGAGGAGTTCGACAACCAGATCGCCCTGGACGCCGGGCCCTGCTCGCTCACCCTCACCCTCGGCTTCGGCGCCGCGCTCTTCGACAAGGCCGCCCTGGCCGACCGCCGCCCGCCCGGGCTCGAACCGCTGCCCGCCTTCCCCGGTGACGCGCTCGACCCCGCCCGCGGCGACGGCGACCTGTTCGTCCAGATCGGCGCCGACGACGCGCTGGTGGCGGTGCACGCCCTGCGGGTGCTGCAGCGGCTGGCGGCCGGTACGGCGGCGCTGCGCTGGCAGTCGGCCGGCTTCGCCCGCACCCCCGGCGCCGCCGCGCAGCCGGTGACCGGCCGCAATCTGATGGGCCAGGTCGACGGCACCAACAACCCCAAGCCCGGCGAGGACGGCTTCGCCGCCAAGGTGTTCTGCGCGGCCGGCGGGGACCAGCCGGGCTGGCTGGCCGGCGGTTCCTACCTGGTGTTCCGGCGGATCCGGATGCTGCTGGACCACTGGGAGGCGCTGCCGGTGGACCGGCAGGAGCGGGTGATCGGGCGGCGCAAGTCGGACGGCGCCCCGCTCGGCTCGCCCGCCGGGGCCGGCGAGCACGCCCCCGTCGACCTCTCCGCGCAGGGCCCGGACGGTGCGCTGGCGGTCCCCGCCGACGCGCACATCCGGGTCGCCGCCCCGGCGGCCAACGGCGGGGCGGCGATGCTGCGGCGCGGCTTCTCGTACCACGACGGGCTGCTGCCGGACGGCTCGCCGGACGCCGGGCTGCTCTTCCTCGCCTTCCAGGCCGACCCGCGCCGGGGCTTCACCCCGGTGCAGCGCAAGCTCTCCCGGGGCGACGGCCTCTCCCGCTTCCTGCGGCACGAGGCGAGCGGGGTGTACGCGCTACCCCCGTCCGCGCCGGCCGGCGGCTACCTCGGGCAGCAGCTGCTGGAGGGGTAGTTCCCCGGCGCCTCCGGCGTGCGGGGCGTTTGCGGCGTTTGAAGACACGCCCTAGCACACACGGTCCCGGCCACTGGGACGCTTTCCTGCCGGGGCCGCGGAATCGTTAGGGTGGCTGTTTCGGCACCACCCGTTCGCGCGGAACCCGTCCGAGCGGCACCCTGTTCGTGCGGCACCGAGTACCCGGAGGCGTCATGTCGGCCACCCGCTACACCTATCTCGGCCCGGCCGGCACCTTCACCGAGGCGGCGCTGCACACCCTGCCCGAGGCGGCGACCCGGGAGCTGGTGCCGCTGTCCTCGGTGGCGCTGGCGCTGGACGCGGTGCGCGGCGGGGAGGCCGCCGGGGCGTTCGTGCCGATCGAGAACTCGGTGGAGGGCGCGGTCACCGCGACCAACGACGAACTGGCCGCCGGCACGCCGCTGATGATCTACCGCGAGGTGCTGCTGCCGATCTCCTTCGCGCTGCTGGTGCGCCCCGGCACCGAGCTTTCCGGGATCAAGACGGTGACCAGCCACCCGGTGGCCCAGCCGCAGGTGCGCCGCTGGCTGGCGGCCAACCTGCCGGACGCGACCTGGGAGTCGGCCGCCTCCAACGCCGACGGTGCCCGGCTGGTCGCCGAGGGCCGCTACGACGGGGCGTTCGCGGGCGAGTTCGCGGCGCCGATCTACGGGCTGGACCCGCTGGTCAAGGACATCGCGGACGCCAAGAGCGCGGCCACCCGGTTCGTCCTGGTGGGCCGCCCGGGCCGGGTCTCCTCGCCGACCGGCGCGGACAAGACCTCGATGGTGGTCTGGCTGCCGGACGACCACCCGGGTGCGCTGCTGGAGCTGCTGCAGGAGTTCGCGGTGCGCGGGATCAACCTGATGCGGATCGAGTCCCGCCCGACCGGCGAGGGCCTGGGGAGCTACTGCTTCCTGATCGACTGCGAGGGCCACCTGTCCGAGCGCCGGGTGGGCGAGGCGATGATGGGCCTGAAGCGGATCTGTCCGCAGGTGCGCTTCCTCGGCTCCTATCCGCGCGCCGACCGCCAGGTGTCCACCCACCGGCGGCCGGGGACCTCGGACGAGGATTTCTCCTCGGCGGCGGACTGGCTCTCGCGGGCGCTCGACGGTCGCGGGGAGATCTGAGCCGTACGCGCCTCCCCTGCGGGACAACCTGACGACACCTGTTGTCTTTCTGACCTTTTCCGACCGTTTCGGACCGGGCTGATCAGACGGATGGGATGCCGGGTCGGGTGACCGCACCCGTCGTCCACAGGGCCGCCCGGCGCCGGGGGCCGCTGTCCACAGGCCTCCCCGCTGTCCACAGCCGGAAGTTATCCACAGGCCTGGGGACGAGTCGACAAACCGGTATAGCCATTACCCAGAACTGGTCGGATCATCGGTTTGCGTCGCAGAGATGACTAATCGGACCAGAGTCACCCGGTTGCCAGCAAACCACCCGTGCGAGTGCTTCAATTCCCTCACTCGGGAAGGTCGAATGAGGTTTGAAACCTCAATTCCCTGGTTCGGTCACGCGGAGGGTGATCATCCCCTTCGATCCACAGCCCTGGCCCCGACCCTGTGGATAACCAGCCCCCGGCGGATTCCCCACAGGAGTTATCCACAGGGCGACGGGAGTTATCCCCAGGGAAAAACCGGTACCGGTGGAGGAACTCCCGCCCGGTACGCTTGGGCCTGTGATTGACCTTCGCCTGCTCCGTGAGGACCCTGACCGAGTGCGCGCCTCGCAGCGCGTCCGTGGCGAGGACGTCGACCTGGTCGACGCCCTCCTCTCCGCCGACGAGCGGCGCCGGTCCTCGGGCAGCCGCTTCGACGAACTGCGCAGCGAGCAGCGGGTGCTCGGCAAGCAGGTCGCCCAGGCCAAGGGCGACGAGAAGGCCGCCCTGCTGCAGCGCACCAAGGACCTGGCCGCCGAGGTCAAGGCCGCGGACGCCGAGCAGGGCGCCGCCAAGGAGGAGGCCGACCGCCTGCTCCGCTCGCTGGCGAACCTCATCGACCCGGCCGCCCCGGTCGGCGGCGAGGAGGACTTCGTCACCCTGGAGGAGATCGGCACCCCGCGCGACTTCGCCGCCGAGGGCTTCGAGCCGCGCGACCACGTCGAGCTGGGCCAGATCCTGGGCGCGATCGACACCGAGCGCGGCGCCAAGGTCGCCGGTGCCCGGTCCTACTACCTGACCGGCGTCGGCGCGCTGCTGGAGCTCGCCCTGGTCAACATGGCGATCGCCCAGGCCACCGCGGCCGGCTTCACCCCGATGATCACCCCGACCCTGGTCCGCCCGGCCGCCATGGACGGCACCGGGTTCCTCGGCCAGGCCGCCGAGAACGTGTACCACCTCGCCGAGGACGACCGTTACCTCGTCGGCACCAGCGAGGTCCCGCTCGCGGCGTACCACATGGACGAGATCATCGACGCCGAGAAGCTCCCGCTGCGCTACGCCGGCTACTCGTCCTGCTTCCGCCGCGAGGCCGGCACCTACGGCAAGGACACCCGCGGCATCATCCGCGTCCACCAGTTCGAGAAGGTGGAGATGTTCGTCTACACCACTCCCGAGGACGCCGAGAACGAGCACCGCCGCCTGCTCCAGTGGGAGAAGGACTTCCTCAACGCGCTGGAGCTGCCGTACCGGGTGATCGACGTCGCCTCCGGCGACCTCGGCGCCTCGGCCGCGCGCAAGTTCGACATCGAGGCCTGGATCCCCACCCAGGGCAAGTACCGCGAGGTCACCTCGACCTCCAACACCACCGAGTACCAGGCCCGCCGGCTGTCGATCCGGATGCGCGAGGAGGGCAAGACCCGCCCGCTCGCCACCCTGAACGGCACCCTGGTCGCGATCCCGCGCACCATCGTGGCGATCCTGGAGAACCACCAGCAGGCCGACGGCTCGGTCGTCGTGCCCGAGGCGCTGCGGCCGTTCCTCGGCGGACGGACCGTCCTGGAACCGGTCAAGTAACACCGGTTGCGGCCGTACGACCCGTACGGCCGCGCCACCTGTTCCACCGCACCACCCGCTCCACCCGCAACTCCCGGGAGACGACCGGCCCATGAGCACCACCAGCCCCAGCCCCGTCTCCCCGGACGACACCCGAAGCGGTGGCGGCCTGCCCTACCGGCTGGTCGCCACCGACCTCGACGGCACCCTGCTGACCAGCGAGGAGACCGTCTCCGAGCGCACCCGCGCCGCCCTGGCCGCAGCCACCGGCGCGGGCGCGCTGCACATCATCGTCACCGGCCGCTCGGCCGTCTGGGCCCGCCCGGTCTTCGACGAGATCGGCTACACCGGGATAGCCGTCTGCGGCCAGGGCGCCCAGGTCTACGACGCCGGCGCGCACAAGCTGCTCACCTCCCTCACCCTGGACCGCCGGCTCGCGGCGCTCGCCATCGAGAAGATCGAGGCCGAGACCGGCCCGCTCGCCGTCGCCGCCAACCAGGACGGCCTCGACGGCCAGGTGCTGGCCGGCCCCGGCTACGAACTGCTGATCGGCTCCGACCTGCCGGTCGTCCGGGTCGACCGCGGCGAGCTGTTCGCCTCCCCGCTCGGCAAGCTCTACATCCAGCACCACGCGCTGACCGACGACGCCCTCGCCGAAGCGGCCCGCCGCGCCGCCGGCGACCTGGTCGGCGTCGTGATGGCCGGCGCCGGCGTGGTCGAGCTGCTGCCGCTGGGCCTGTCCAAGGCCACCGGCCTGGCCGTCGCCGCCCGCCGCCTCGGGCTGCGCGCCGCCGACACCATCGCCTTCGGCGACATGCCCAACGACGTCCCGATGTTCGGCTGGGCCGCCCACGGCGTCGCCATGGCCAACGCCCACGAGGAACTCCTCGCCGTCGCCGACGCCGTCACCGCCAGCAACGACGAGGACGGCGTCGCAGCCGTCCTGGAACGCCTCTACCCCGCCCGCTGACCGGGCCCGACGGCCCTGGGCGACGCGCCGTACCGGATGTTCACGATCGGTTCGCATCCAGGGTTGTAGGATGACCGGGCAAGCGGTTGTAGGATGACCGATGACCGATGACCGGTCGGTGAAGCGGTGTGCGGAGGGAGGCCCGGAATGAGCGGTGACGGCAGCAGCCTGCAGGCGGCCGGGCGGCGGTCCCTGGTGGACACCGCGATCGACCAGCTGCGCGAGCAGTTGGCCGACGGGGCCTGGCCGGTGGGATCGCAGATCCCGACCGAACACGAGCTGGCCGAACGGCTGCAGGTCGGGCGGAACACCGTCCGCGAGGCGATCCGGGTGCTGGTGCACGCCGGGATGCTGGTCTCCCGGCAGGGCGAGGGGACCTTCGTCCGCTCCACCAGCGACCCGGCGGCCGTACTGCGCGGCGTCCAGCGCTCGGGGATCCGGGACGTCCTGGAGGTCCGCGCGGCGCTGGAGACCGAGGGTGCCCGGCTGGCCGCGCTGCGGCACACCCCCGAGGACATCCGGCGGATGCGGGCCGCGCTGGCCCGTGAGGCCGAGGTGTTCGCTGCGCACCCCGAGCGGGCGAGCCGCGAGGCCACCGTCGAGCACGACCTGGAGTTCCACACCGCCGTCGTCGAGGCCGCGCACAACCCCGCACTGGCCGAGGTGTACCGCTACTTCGGCGCCTCCGTCCGCGAGTCGATGACGTCCGCGTTCGGCGACCACGAGATGCCCGAGGCGGTCGTCGCCACCCACGAGGCGCTGGTCGACGCGATCGAGAGCGGTGACCCGGAGCGGGCGGAGGCGGCGTGTCGTGCGCTGCTCGCCGGCCCGACCGCGGCCGTCGAGCAGCTGCTCGCGGCCATCGCGGCCCGGAAGTAGGACGGCGCGAGCCTCCGCCTTCCCGCCCGCATCCACGCACATCCAGGAAAGAACAGCACACCCATGGCCGTCACCCGTGCCCAGCAGCCGGTTGTCACCACGCCCGCCCCGCTCCCCGCCGCCGCCCGGCTGGCCCATCCGCTCCTGCTGCTGACCGGCATCGTGCTGGTCGCGCTGAACATGCGCGCCTGCCTGGCCGCGGTCTCCCCGATGGTCGGCGACATCCAGCGGACCTTCGGCCTCTCCGCCACCGCGAGCGGCCTGATCACCACCGTGCCGGTGCTGTTCCAGGGCGTCGGCGCCCCGCTCACCCCCCGGCTGACCCGCCGGTTCGGCGCCGAGCGGGTCGTCCTGGGCGCGGTGCTGGTGCTCGGCGCGGGCGTGCTGCTGCGGGTGCTGCCCTCGGCGGCGGCGCTGTACGCGGGCTGCGTGGTGATCGGCGTGGCCATCGCGGTGCTGAACGTGTCGATGCCGGGCCTGGTCAAGCGGGAGTTCCCGGACCGCGCGGCCACCATGACCGGCGTCTACTCGACCACCATGCTGGTCGGGGCCACCCTCGCGGCCGGCACCTCCGTCCCGCTGGAGCACGCGCTCGGCGGCGGCTGGCGGGCCTCGCTCGGCGCCTGGTCGCTGCTCGCCGTGGTCGCGGCGGTGGCCTGGCTGCCGCAGGTGCTGCGGGCGCGTCAGGAGCGGGGCGCGGTGACGGGCTCGGCGGGCGCGGTGACGGGCTCGGCAGCAGCGACGGCCGTGCCGGGCAAGCCGATCGAGGGCATCTGGAAGTCCCCGCTGGCCTGGCAGATCAGCCTCTTCATGGGGATCTCCTCGCTGCTGGTCTACATCCTGGTCGCCTGGATGCCGACCATCCTGGCGGACCACGGCATGGACCGCGGCCAGGCCGGACTGGTCTTCGCCTTCTCCAACCTGCTGCAGGTCGCCGGTGCCTTCCTGGTGCCGCTGATGGCGGGCCGGATGACCAGCCAGCGCGCCCTGGCCGTGACCATGGCCGTCCTGAACGGGCTCGGCATCGCGATGCTGCTGGTCGCGCCGGTCTCCGCCGCGTGGGCGTCGGCGGCCGTCCTCGGCCTGGCCCAGGGCGGTTCGCTGGGCCTGGGCCTGGCGTTCATCGTGCTGCGCACCGGCAGCGCGGCCGGCGCCGCCCAGCTGGGCGGGATGTCGCAGGCGATCGGCTATCTGGTCGCGGCGGCCGGCCCGGTCGGCGCCGGCGCGCTGCACCAGCTCACCGGCGGGTGGGAAGCCACCCTGGCGCTGATGCTGGTGCTGGTCCTGGTGGTCGGCGCGGCCGGCTGGGGCGCGGGGCGCAACCGTACGCTCTGAGCCCCCGCCGAGGGTTCACGGCTCACTCCTCGCCGGCCAGGGTCAGCCCGGCCAGCTTCACCGAGGCGAGCACCGTCGCCCCGACGGTGACCACCAGCAGCAGCGGGACGGCCGCCCCGAACGAGACGTCGGCGCCGATCGCGGTGTCCCCGGCGACCGCCTCGGCCACCGCCTTGCCCCACTGCTGGACGCTCAGCGTCCGGGCGCCCTCGACGAAGTTGCCGACCACCGACTCCCAGATCAGGGCGTAGGCCAGCCCGGCCACCACGGCGTGCCGGGTGACCACGCCGAGCAGCAGGAACAGCGCGCTGTACGCGGCCCCGGCGACCAGCACCGCCACGGTGTAGCCGAGCGCCACGCCGTCCCGGGTGCCGTACAGCAGCAGCCCGGACAGCAGCGTCGGGACGACCGAGAACAGCCAGGTGACACCGATCGCGACGGCCAGCTTGGTGGTGACGATCTGCCACCGCGGCAGCGGCTTGGCGAGCAGGTAGACGATCGAGCCGTCGTCGATCTCGGTGGCGATGACCCCGGTGCCGACCACCAGGCCGAGCAGCGGGACCAGGGTGCCGAGGCCGAGCTGGCCGAGGATCTTGACGGTCAGGCCGTGCGCGTCGGCGCTCGACCCGCTCGCGATGGCGGAGACGAGCAGCAGCAGGGCGGGGACCACCAGCAGCAGCAGCAGGCCGCGGCGGCGGCCGAGCAGCCCGCGCAGGGTCAGCCGGGCGACGGTGGGGTTCATGGACGGTCGGCCCCTTCCTGGGCACGGTCGGCCTGGGCACGGTTGGCCTGGGTCCGGATGATCGGTGGCATCACGCGGAGACCAGGTACGAGAAGACGCTCTCCAGCGACTCGTCGGCCGGGGAGACGGTGTACAGCCGGATCCCGGCCTCCCGGGCGACCCTGGGCAGCAGGGTGGTGAAGCCCTGGAAGTTCACCGCCTCGATCCGCAGCGCCCGCTCCCGCTCGTCCACCTCGATGCCGGTGGTGGAACCGTCGGCGATCAGTGCGGCGGCGAGCCGGCGGTCGTCGCTGGAGCGGACCAGGTAGCGGTGCGGGCGGTCGGTCATCAGCCGACGGATCCGGCGGAAGTCGCCGGAGGCCGCGTGCCGGCCGGCCACCACGACCTCGATGTGCCGGGCCAGTTGCTCGACCTCCTCCAGGATGTGCGAGGAGAACAGCACGGTGCGGCCGTCCGCGCCGAAGCGGCGCAGCAGCTCCATCAACTGGAGCCGCTGGCGCGGGTCCATGCCGTTGAAGGGCTCGTCCAGCAGCAGCACGGCCGGGTCGTGGACCAGCGCGGAGGCCATCTTGACCCGCTGCTTCATGCCCTTGGAGTACGTCCCGGTGCGGCGGTCCTTGGCGTGCGCCATCTCCACCAGGTCCAGGGCCCGGCGGGCGGCGGCGCCCGGCTGGGGCAGGCCGTGCAGTTCGGCGTTGGCGAGCACGAACTCCCAGCCCGTCAGGTGGTCGTACATCGACTCCCGTTCGGGGACCAGGCCGATCTGCCGGTACACCTGCTGGTTGCGCCAGATCGGCGTGCCGTCCAGGGTGACCGCGCCGCCGGACGGGGCAAGGAAGCCGCTCATCATGTGGATGAGGGTGGACTTGCCCGCGCCGTTGGGCCCGAGCAGACCGGTGACGCCGGGGCCGATGGCCATGGTGACGTCGTTGACCGCGACCACGTTCCCGAACCAGCGGGAGACCTTGTCGATGCTGATGGTGGCCATGCCGCCCTCTCTCAAACCTTCTTGTAGCGGCTCAGCAGCAGCCGGTACGAGCCGACCACCATGGCGACCGCGACCAGCGCGAACACCGCCAGGCCGAGGCCGCCCGGCGCGTGCCGGCGGTCGAGTCCGCCGCCGAGGCCGAACAGCTCGTTGACCAGGGACTCCACCAGGTCGGTGGGCGAGATCAGCGAGGTCCACTGCGCGCTGTCGGAGCCGGTCGTGCCCGGGTTGCCGATGCCGACCGCGACGGTGGCCACCGCGGCGCTGACCGCCAGGTAGCCCATGATGGCGGCCACCCCGAAGCCCCGGCGCGGGGTGGCGGCCGCAATCACCAGGGCCACCGAGGTGGGCACCACGGCGTACAGTGCGGCCGCCGCCAGGCCGTACAGGAACTGCCCGGTGTTGTGCGCGAAATCCATCCCGCCGAGCAGCGCGCCCGCGTACAGCACCAGCAACGGGGCTGCCATCAGCAACAGTTGGGCGCAGACCATGGCGGCGAACTTGGCCCGGACGTAGTCGGTGCGGGTGATCGGGCGGGAGAAGTAGAGCGGCACGGTCTGGTACCGCAGGTCCCGGGAGAGCAGCACCGGCGCCTGGGAGGCGAGGAACACCGAGACCACCAGGCTGAGGCTGGAGAGGTAGCCCGGGAACTCGACCGGCAGTTCGTCGCGCTTCATCGCGATCGCGATCGCCACGAAGAGCACGGCGGGCACGGTGACCGCGCCCAGCACCAGGAACGGCAGCACCTTGGACTTGCCGGAGCGGCCGAGGCCGTAGGCGGCGCGCAGGCTCTGGGTGAAGAGCGAGCGGGTCGCGTAGGCGCGGCCGAGCCGGGGGCCGGCGTAGCCGCGGTAGCCGATGTCGTGGATGACGCCGGTGTCGGCGGGCCCGGTCTCAGGAGGCAGCGACATCGTCCGTCCCTCCCCTGCTGTGCTGGGTGTCGCGGCTGTCGTCGGTGTCGTGGGTGTCGTCGCTGTCGTCGGTGAAGAGTTCGGCGACCCGGTGCCGGCGCTGTTCCAACCGGACCAGGCCGAGGCCCAGTTCGGCGACGGTGTCGCGGACGGTGTCGTACGTCGACTCGTCCGCGAGCCGGACCAGCAGCAGGTGGGAGCCCTCGGGCTGGGCCTCGACGCCGGCCGCGGCAAGGCGCTCCCGGACCGCCGCACCGGGCTCGCGGCCGATCGCGCCGGGCTGCTCGCGGCCGTGGTCCTCCGGGAAGTCGGTGACCTCGACCGCGAGGACGGCCGTCGCCTCGGTGAAGGAGGCGGTGGAGGAGGAGCGCAGCAGCTTGCCGCCGTCGATGACGACCAGGTGGTCGCAGGTGCGCTCCAGCTCACCGAGCAGGTGGGTGGTGACCAGCACCGAGATGCCGAAGTCGGAGTGGACCCGGCGGATCAGCGCCAGCATCTCGTCCCGGCCGGCCGGGTCGAGGCCGTTGGTCGGCTCGTCCAGCAGCACCAACTTCGGGTCGTGGACCAGTGCTTGGGCGAGCTTGACGCGCTGCTTCATGCCGGTCGAGTACCCGCCCATCGGCCGGTACCGCTCCTCGTAGAGGCCGACGTGCCGCAGGGTGTCCGCGGTGCGCTCGCGGGCCGCGGTGGCGGGCAGGCCCGCCATCCGGGCCATGTGCACCACGAACTCGGTGGCGGAGACGTCCGGCGGCAGGCAGTCGTGCTCGGGCATGTAGCCGACCCGCTCGCGGATCTCGGAGCCCCGGGTGGCGACGTCCAGGCCGAGCACCTCGCCGCGGCCGGAGGTCGCCGGGGCGAGCCCGAGCAGGATCTTGATCAGGGTGGACTTGCCCGCGCCGTTGGACCCGACCAGCCCGACCACCCCGGGCCGCACCTCGACGGTGAGCTGGTCGAGGGCGGTGACCCGGGGGAACCTCTTGGTGAGGCCGTCCGTCTTGATGACAGCTGTGGACACGCCCTCAACGTAACGGCCTTGCGCCGCACGGGGCATGAGCCGGGACGACGAGGGCCCGTGCTGCTGCGGTATGACGTCCGGGGCTGCGGCCCCTAGGGGTCGGCAGCGCCCGGACGTGGTGAACCGCGCGGCGGATCAGCTGTGCGCGCGCTCCCACAGCTCGGTGACCTTGCCGGAGGCGTCGATCGCCACCTTGTAGTCACCGAGCGAGCACGGGTACGAGCCCTTCTCG
This sequence comes from Streptomyces sp. 1331.2, assembly GCF_900199205.1. Classification (NCBI taxonomy): domain Bacteria; kingdom Bacillati; phylum Actinomycetota; class Actinomycetes; order Kitasatosporales; family Streptomycetaceae; genus Streptomyces; species Streptomyces sp. 1331.2. Next base: position 3,511,011 of record NZ_OBMJ01000001.1, read on the forward strand.
TTGTGCGGCGTGGCGATGCACTCGTTGATGTGCTTCACCAGGTCGGTCACGTTGACGTCCTTCGGCGCGGCCAGCACCGAGCTCAGGTGGCCCTTGGCGGTGGGCGCGATGGGGGCGGTCTTGTCGGCGCCCACCGGGTCGAAGCCGACGTCGTCGACGCCGCAGACGTCCTTGGTGTCCTTGTACACCAGGGTCGTCGCGCTGGTGCCCTTCACCGGGTAGATCCACTTCTGCCCGGCGGGCAGCGGCCCGTGGGTGCAGAAGCCCTCGGGCTCGCCGGAGGCGGCCGGGGTGGCGCTGGGCGCGGTCCTGCCGGGCTGCACGGGCTTGCCGGTGCCGGCCGGGGCGGCGGTGGGCGCGGCGTCCGTCGGGGCGGCGGTCGGCGCGGCGGTGGCGGTGCTCGACCCGCTTCCCGCACCCTGGTCCGACGAGTCGTCCGGGCCGCAGGCCGCGAGACCGAACGCGGCGGCGGCGACCAGGGCGGTGGCGAGCAGTCTCCTGGAAACAGGCATGACGAAGGAACCCCCGTTGTAACGCATGATCAGATTGGCGGTGCGGCGGACAGACTAGCGCCTCGCCCCGACGCCGCCGGAGCGCCCGGACCCCGGGCACCCCGGCGGGAGGCGATCAACCCAGCTGGGCCAGGCCCTCGGTGGCGATCCGCTCGAAGACCGCGAGGTCGTTCGCGAAGATCGAGTCGGGGACCGGCCAGTGGATCACCAACTCGGTGATGCCCAGCTCCCGGTAGGTGCCCGCCCAGTCCACGAAGGCGTCCAGCGACGCCAGCGGCTTCTCCGCGGTCGAGCCCTGGAGCAGCATCTTCTCCAGTGTGGCCACGTCCCGGCCCTTGACCTCGCAGGCCGCCGTCAGCTTCTCGATCTGCGCGGCGATCACCCCGGGCGCCTGCTCGGCCGGCACGTCCGCCGGACCCTTCGGGTCTCCGTACGTGACCCAGCCCTGGCCGTACTCGGCGGCCAGCCGCATCCCGCGCGGGCCCGCGGCGGCGACGTAGAACGGCACCCGCGGGGTCTGCACGCAGCCGGGGATGTTCCGGGCCTCGACCGCCGAGTAGTACGTGCCCTCGTGCGTCGTGGCGTCCTGGCGCAGCAGCTCGTCCAGCAGCGGCAGGAACTCCCCGAACCGGTCCGCCCGCTCCTTGGGCGACCACGCCTGCTGCCCCATCGCCGTCGCGTCGAAGCCGATCCCGCCGGCCCCGATCCCCAGGGTGAGCCGGCCGCCGGACACGTCGTCCAGCGTGATCAGCTCCTTCGCCAGCGTCACCGGGTGGCGGAAGTTCGGCGAGGTGACGAGCGTCCCCAGCCGCAGCCGCTCGGTGGCCGTCGCGGCGGCGGTCAGCGTGGGCACCGCCCCGAACCAGGGCTCGTCCCGGAACGACCGCCACGACAGGTGGTCGTAGGTGTACGCGGCGTGGAAACCGAGGTCCTCGGCCCGCCGCCAGATCTTCTGCCCCTCGCTCCACCGGTGGATGGGGAGGATAACGGTACTCAAGCGCATGCTGTGACGATACGCGCGCAAGTCGGCGGGGCTTCGGACCGCTCGCAACCCAGCGGTGAACAGGTCCGCTAGCGTGGCGCCATGGGCACGCTCAGCAAGCGAGAACTGGCCGCGCTGGTCGATGAGGCGACGGTCGACACCTACGACGAGCACGAGGAGGTGTCGGCGCTGTTCGCCGCCGTCGAGGAGAACCTGACGATGCCGTTCAGCACGTCGGTGCTGGGCGTCGAGGTGACCGTGCGCGGCGTCGACCTCTCACGGGACGGAAGGATCGTCGCCCTGTGCACCCACGGTGAGTTCCGGCAGACGATCGGGCTGCTGGACCTTCCGTTGCCGGATCCGGCTCCGGACGGAGCGGAGTGGGTCGAGGCGTACCACTACTACTGGGCGCACTGAGCGTCGGAACCTTCACGATCGAGAGGGACCCGCATGGGTGTCGTGGTACGGACCGAGAACGAGGCGTCGTTGCGGGGCCTGATCGAGCGATGCTCCGAGCTGAAGGACGAACTCGTCGCCTTCGCTCAGAGCTCGCGCTTCGACCGATGGCTGACCCCGCTGCTGATGGAGGCCGCCGGCCCGGAGCGGCAGCTGGAGGAGGGCGATGCGATCCGGATCATCGACAACTTCATCCTGCGGCACCGCCTGCCGGACGGTTCGACCGTGGTGGACCGGTTCGTCGCCGGACGGCGGGACTTGAACGACGCCGATCGGGAGATGCTGCTCGGCTGGCGTGACCCCGTCGAGGGCATCTTCGAGGTCCGGCGCAAGGACGGGGACGCCGTCGTCCTGCTGAACCTGATCGACGACCTGGAGTACCGCACGTACTCGAACGTCGGGCGGGCGGCCTTCCGCGGAGTGTCCAAGGGAGGCTTTCTCCTCGCCTGCCTGGTTCCCGTCCACTCGGCGGACGGGGTGTGGCTGGTCTCCGGGGCGATGTCGTCGTACCCGAGGTCCAGTTCCACCGAGATCGCCCGCGCCGCACTCCAACTGGCCACCAGCCGACCCGAACTGGTCTTCCGCAACCCCGAGAAGATCGAGCAGGGATGGGAGTCGATGCGCCAGGACCGGGCCGCGTTCATCGAGTTCTTCGGCAGCGACGAACTGGTCCTTCCCCCTGCCGAAGCCGAGGACCGGCTCAACGCCTACTACCGGCACCGGCAGGCTGTCGCCGGGCAGCCTGTCCGGGCCCGGGGCAGTCGGCTGCCCGGCCTTGATTTCCCGGTCTTCGAACTTCCGCGAGGACTCGCGGAATCGGAAATGGTCGGTGCCATTTATGACGAAGTCGACGGACTCTACTTCTACCCGGACTACGGGATGCTGCGGGACCTCTTCGCCGATCCGGCCCTCCCTGGCCGCAGGCAGCACCAGGACCTGCTGCGCGTGTACCTGCGCGAGGAGTCGATTGCACCGCTGCCGCTCCGCCGCCTGGCCGCCGCCCACCCGGAGACCGTCGACGAGGTGTTCCGGAAACTGCTGCGGAAGCCCGGATTCACCTGGGACGAGCACGGCGAGGAGCTGCTGCTCCGGCGCAAGTCCTGGTACTACGCACGGGAGCCCCGCCCGGGAGTTTCCGTGATCGGCGAGCGCCTCAGCGAGCTCGCCGCCGGCACCGGACGGCAGAAGTTCACCAGAGCACGGCGCGTGGCCTCCGATCACTCGTAGGGATGAATTAGTGACCCATCAGGGGCTATTTGCATAAGGTGCAAGGTACTGTGCGGCTTATGCAAACTCCTCCGCCGGCACTGCTGCCGCTCCTGCGCACCCCGTTCCAGGGGGAGATGCTGGCCTGGCTGTATCTGCATCCGCAGGAAGAGACCTCACTTGCCGACATTGCCGCACGCTTCGGGGTCTCGACCGCAACCGCCAGCCGCGAGGCGGACCGGCTGGTTGAGGCCGAACTGATCACAGAGCGACGGCTCGGAAACCTCCGGCTGCTGCGGGCCAACGCCACCGGGCGGCTGGCAGGCCCACTGACCGAGCTGTTCGCCCTCACCTACGGTCCGATCGCCGTGCTCGGAGATCTGCTGCTACCGCTCGCCGGCGTAGAGGAAGCCCACATCTACGGCTCCTGGGCCGCCCGTTACACCGGGGAGGGCGGCGGGGTACCCAACGACGTCGATGTCCTTGTGGTGGGTACCCCCGACGAGGACGAGCTGTACGAGGCTGCACGCAAGGCGGAACGTCTGCTCGACCGAGACGTCAACGTTCACCGGATCTCGTCGGCCCGCTGGCACGAGCCGGGCACGGACCCGTTCCTCACGGGCGTCAGAAGCCGGCCGACAGTTCAGCTCGAAGCGTTCGAAAGGAAGCACAAGGGATGAAGTGGCAGCAGGGCCGCGCCGCAGTCGAAAGCATGTTGGCGCGCAAGGAGCTGGAGCGCGTACCCGCGAGCCGGGAGCAGGCGGACAACCTGCTGGCCCAAGCGTCGAACCACCTCAAGGCAGCAGAGGCGGTCGCTTCCTTCGATGCGATCGGCGCCTACCAACTGCTGTACGACGCAGCGCGCAAGGCGCTGGTCGCGGTCTTGGAGAACCAGGGGTTGCGACCGACCAGCCGAGGGGGGCACATCGCGGTCCTGGAAGCGGTCAGTGCACAGCTCGATCCACCTCTTGGGGCGACGCTCAGGCCCTTCGACCGCATGCGCCGACGTCGGAACCAGGCGGAGTACGCGGATCTGGACGCACCCGAGATCGAAGCCCAGGACGTGGCCAACGATGTCCCGAAGGTGAAGGCGATCACCGAGCTTGCTCAGCGCGTCCTGGACGAGATGAGCCCTTTCTGACGCACTGCGGTGACCGATCGAGTCGATCAGATCAGCACGCGATAGGTGAACGAGGCTTGACCGAGGTGACGAGCGTCCCCAGCCGCAGCCGCTCGGTGGCCGTCGCGGCGGCGGTCAGCGTGGGCACCGCCCCGAACCAGGGCTCGTCCCGGAACGACCGCCACGACAGGTGGTCGTAGGTGTACGCGGCGTGGAACCCGAGGTCCTCGGCCCGCCGCCAGATCTTCTGTCCCTCGCTCCACCGGTGGATGGGGAGGATCACCGTGCTCAGACGCATACCACCGACCCTACGGGAGGCGGCTCGCTGTCGGATTCAGCGCTGCAGCCAGCTCAGCAGGGTCGTCGCCGTGAACACCGTGCCCGCCGCCAGCCAGACCGCGCGCGGGGTCAGCCACCCGGGCCCTTCCCGGACCGGCCCCGGGGGCTGGGACTGCGGGACCGGGGCCAGCAGCGCGTCTGCGAAGGCCTGGGCGGTGGGCGGTCGGTCCGCCGGCTCGACGGACATCGCGGTCCGGAGCAGCAGGGCGAGGTTCGGTGGGAGCTCCGCTCCGGCCGGGAGCGCCGGCAGCGTCGTGGCGGTCGGCTGGCCGGTCATCAGGGCTGTGGCGCGTCCGCCCGAGCCGAACGGCTTCTGCCCGGTCAGCAGCTCGTAGGCCACGACGGCCAGCGCGTACACGTCGGCCCTCCCGTCGAACCCGCCGGTCTGGAAGGCCTGTTCCGGTGCCATGTACGCGGGTGTGCCCGTGGTCACCGTCAGCCCGGATGCGTCGGCCAGTTGCTTGGCGCTGCCCAGGTCCGCCACCAGCACCGCGGCGGGCGCGGAGCCGGTGGAGAGCAGCAGGTTGGACGGCTTGACGTCGCGGTGCACCACGCCCGCCTCGTGCAGGACCTGGACCGCGTAGCCCGCCTCCGCCGCCAGCCGCAGCGCCTCCTGCCGGTCGCACTGCCCGACCCGGTCGGCCAGGGTGCCGCCGCGGACGTAGTCCATGACGAAGTACGGCCGGTCCTCCTGCACGCCGACGTCGTGCACCCGGACCACCCGCGGGCTGGCGATCCGGCGCAGCAGCCTCGCCTCCGCCAGGAACCGCTCGCGCACATCGGCGTTGGCGGCCCAGTTCTCGGCCAGCACCTTCACCGCGACCTCGGTGTCGAGCTCCGGATCGTAGGCCTTCCAGACCGTCGCGAAGGAGCCGGCTCCGAGCCGCTCCAGGAGGAGGTAACGGCCGAGCTTGCGCATGTGGCAGCATTCTGCCGGAGTCGGCGGGAGTGTGGAACTCCCGTTCGGCGGGTGGGGTACCAGGCGGGACGAAACGGGGGAATCCGGGTGTTCGAGGAAGCCGAGCTGGAACGGCTCGTGGCGGCTGCTCAGGCGGGCGACCCGGGGGCGCTGGAGCACCTGCTGGCCAAGCTGCGGCCGGTGGTGCTGCGCCGCTGCTCCCGTTTCCTGCCCCACCACGCCGATGCGGAGGAGGCCGCGCAGGACGCGCTGCTGTCCATCAGCACGCACCTGGGCGGGTACGGCGGTCACGGCTCCTTCCTGGGCTGGGTGACGGTGATCGCCTCGAACGCCGCCCGGTCCACCTACCGCTCGATGCGCCGGCGCGCCGAGGACAGCCACGCCGACCTCCCCGAGTCCGTCGACCCGCGCACCACCAGCGTCATCGCCGGGACCAGGCTCGACCTGATGGAGGCGCTGGCCGCGCTGGAGCAGCAGCACCCCGCCCTGGTGGAGTCCTTCGTGCTGCGCGACCTGGGGGACCTGACCTACGTCCAGGTGGCCGAGCAGCTGGACGCCCCGCTGGGCACGGTCAAGGACCGTATCCACCAGGCCCGCCGATTCATGCGCGGGCGCCTGGTCACCGGCCTGTGAACCGCGGTCCCGCGGCGGGCGGCGGCCACACCGTCGTCCGGCTCCGGTCCGCCGTCGCCGCCCTGGTCGCGGCCGCCGCACTCGGGCTGGTGGCCGGCCGGTTCGTCCTGCCGGCGCCCACCGGCGCCACCGGGCAGGCGGCAGCGCAGTCGGGTGCCGCGGCCGGCGGGGCGTCCCAGGGCGCGTCCTCGGCCTCCGGCTCCGCCGCGCCGACCGCGCCGGCCGGTGCGACCGGTGCGACCGGGCCGGTGACGATCGCGAACCTTCTGGAACCCGCGGCGTTCAGCCCGGACGTCGGCACCGAGCGGATCCACGTCATCGACCGGTACGGCGACGGGGCTTACGCCAACGCGGCCTGCACCGGCGAGAAGACCCTCACTCAGACCCTGGGCGGGCCCGGTGCCCGCTTCCGCGGGCTGATGACCAGCACCCGCGCCGACCCGGACGACCGCACGCTGGCCGCCGACAGCGTCGACCAGGTCGCCCGCGAGGTCGCCGCCGAGGCCCAGAGCCCGTCCCTGGCGCAGAACTTCGCCGAGCGCCTGCTGCTGGAGGCGGTGTCCTGCCAGGAGGAACCTCCAGGGCACTGGGTCTACGGAAGGACCATGACGCTGCAGCTCGCCCCGGACGTCACCGCGAGCTGGATGGGCTACTACCAGGGATCGCTCAACACCACCGGCAGAGCGCCCGAGGGCAAGGAGACCTGCGGCGGCATCGCCGTGCTGCGCAGCGGCAACCACTACGGAGTGCTGGAGGTCCACGCCTGCCTGGGCACGGCCGCGATGGACCGCGTCGTCAGGACCGCTCTGTCACAGCTGTGAAACAGCGGGTCGGGGCTCCAACTTTCCCTCCGTGGGCGGCATCTCCCCGGTTGTACGAGGACGCAACAGGCGTCCCGACCAGCAGGGGGACCAGATGAACGAGAACCAGACCGTCCAGCAGAAGTCCGTTCGCCGCAACCGGCTCGCCGCCGCGGCCTGCTTCGCCGCCTCGCTGATCACGGTCAGCGTCGTCGGCGCCCAGTCGGCCACCGCCGACGGGGCCGCGCACACCGCCGCACACCGCCCCGCGGCCGCCGCCCAGTCGACCACCGCCGCCCACCCGGCCGCGGCCGCCGCGCCCGCACTCGGCTCCGCCCGCCTCGTCCAGAGCGAGGACTTCCGGCAGGGCCTGAACCCGGTCGGCGCGACCGTCGCGCTGACCGGAGGCCAGGCGCTGTCCGCGTGCTCCGGCGAGGAGACGATGCGCGACCTGACCAAGGGCCAGGCCACCGCGTACGCGTCCGTGAACTGGACCTTCGACACCAAGGGCATGCTGATGGAGTCGGCCGCGAGCGCCCCCACCGGGACCGCGGCCGACACCTGGGAGAAGCAGCTCGTCGAGCTCGTCCAGGACTGCCAGGACGAGCCCGCCGGCCACTGGCACTACGGCGCGGCCCACACCCTGACCGTCACCGGCGGCAATGCCCGCTGGTACCCGGCCTACAACGGCGACGGCACCGCCACCGGCGGGGTCGCGGTCCTGCGCAGCGGCACCAAGGTCGCCATCGTCGAGCTCAGCGGCCAGCCCACCGACGCCCCGACCTACGTCGAAGGCATCGCCACCGCAGCGCTGAACCGCCTCTCCTCCTGAACGGGCAGCCCCGCTCCGCCCGGCGGCACCGGGCGGAGCGGGGCTGAACGGGGCCGAACGCCGCCGAGGCGGCCGCGGCTCCCGGTGGTGGATCGGGGACTGCTCAGCGCTGGAGGGTGAGCAGGCCCGGGCGCCAGGGGAGTCGGTCGTAGGGGCCGGTGGCAGCGGGGGACTTGCCCTGGTAGAGGAGGCGCAGGTTGCAGGGGTCGATGGTCATGGTCTGGTCGGGGTTGTCGCGGACGAGGTCGCCGTGGCTGATGTCGTCGGTCCAGGTGGCGCCGCTGTTGGCCTTGCCGGCGAAGGGGGTGTTCTCGCTCGCGGCCTGCGGGGTCCAGGTGCCGCCCAGGCTGGTGGCGGTGAAGGAGCGGAAGTAGCGCTGCTCGTTGGCGCCGCGGGCCTCGACGATCATCAGGTACTGGTTCCGGTCCTTGACCTTGTAGACCTGCGGTGCCTCGAAGAGGTTCTTCACGGTGTCGGTCATGACGGTGGTGTACGAGGAGCCGAAGTTGCCCGGGAAGTTCCCGATCGGCATGCTCGCCCGGTAGATGCTGCCGTTGTCACCGGCGAAGAACAGGTACATGTTCTGGTCGTCGCCGATCAGGGTCTGGTCGATCGGGCCGGTACCGGAGTTGGGGATGGAGCCGGTGAACAGCGACTGCGGCGCGGACCAGCCGTTGGGGTTCGTCGGGTCGCTGGAGGTGCGGTAGACGAAGGGCGACTGGCCCCACTGGTAGGCGAGCACCCAGATGTTCTTGGGCGCGAAGTAGAACAGCGTGGGCGCCACCGCGGCCTGGTTCATCCCGGTCTGGGGGGCGGAGGCCATGTCCGACCAGTTGGTGAACGGGCTGAACATCATCGAGCCGTACGAGGAGCCGTTCACGTTCGAGGCGTAGACCAGGTGCTTGCCGTTGTACACCACGTCGGTGAAGTCCTTCACCGACGCCCACCCGTTGGCCGGCTGGGCCAGCGCGCCGGACGAGGACCAGTGGTACGTCGACGGCAGGGCGCAGGTGCTGCCGCCCGTCGGCGTGGACGGCTTGAAGCTCCAGTGCTGGTTGGCGGCGCCCCAGGAGTCCCAGATCTGGACGGCCGTGCCGTTGGCGGTCCGGTCGCCGGGGGTCTCCAGGACCCGGCCGCTGGCGACGTTGGTCAGGGTGTAGGTGCCGTCGCTGTTGCGGGCGGCCTTCCAGTGCTGGTTGGCGCCGCCGTTGGAGTCCCAGACCTGCATCTTCGTCCCGTTGCCGGTCCGGTTGCCCGGCTCGTCCAGGACCCGGCCGCTGGCGACGTTGGTCAGCGTGTAGGTGCCGTCACCGTTGCGGGCCGCCCGCCACTGCTGGTTGGCGGCGTCACCGTTGGCGTCCCAGACCTGGAGCGGGGTGCCGTTGCCGTTCTGGCCGGCGGGTTCGTCGAGGACGCGGCCGGTGGCGGTGCCGGTGAGCGTGTAGACCGCGCCGGAGGTGATGTCCCCGTTCGGGGTGCCGCCGCTGCTCGCGTTCAGGGTGGTGAGCACCGCGTTGTGGGCGGGCTTCCGGTTGCCGTTGTTGTCGAACAGCAGCGGGTTCTCGCCGGTGCGCCAGGAGTCGCTGTCGCGGATGCCCCACACGGTGATGCCGGTGCAACGCGGGGTGTCGAGGCAGGCCCGGACGGCGTTGGCGTACGCGTCGGCGGACGCCTGGGCGATGTCGAGTTCGGTGAGCTGGACGTCCACGCCGAGCGCGGCGAACTCGGCCAGGGTGGTGCGGAAGCTCCCCGGGGCGCCGCCGGCGCCGAAGTGGCTCTGGAAGCCGACGCAGTCGATGGGCACGCCGCGGGACTTGAAGTCCTTGACCATGCGGTAGACGCCCTGGGTCTTGGCGTCGGACCAGTTCTCGATGTTGTAGTCGTTGTAGCAGAGCTTGGCACCGGGGTCGGCGGCGCGCGCGGTGCGGAACGCCTCCTCGATGAAGCCGTCGCCCAGGACGTCCTGGAAGACGGAGCTGCGGTGGCGGCCGCTGCCGTCGTCGGCGAAGGCCTCGTTGACCACGTCCCAGGCGTAGATCTTCCCCTTGTAGTGGGTGGCTTCCTGGGTGATGTGGTTGTTCATCACGCCGCGCAGGGTGCCGGCGTCGTTGATGGACTTGACCCAGCCGGGCAGTTGGGAGTGCCAGACCAGGGTGTGGCCGCGCATCTTCTGGTTGTGCGCGGCGGCGTGGTTGACGATCGTGTCGCCGGGGCCGAAGTTGAACGACCCCCGGGACGGTTCGGTGCTGTCCCACTTCATCTCGTTCTCCGGGGTGATCGTGTTGAACTCCCGGTCGAGGATGGTGGAGTAGGTCGAGTCTCCGAGCCTGCCCGCGGCCACCGCGGTGCCGAAGTAGCGGCCGCTGCCGGCCGCCGCCGCGCCCAGCGTGGTCGGCGTGCCGGCGTTCGACGTGAACGCGGCCTGGGCGATCAGCGGTACGGCCGCGCCCACCGCGGCGAGGGCCACGGCGACGGCGATGACGCGGCGGGTGGGCGGACGGCGGCGATGAACACGGTTCCGGTCTGACAACGGCTTGTCCCTCCGACATGGTGGGCCTCGACATCGGCCTCGTTGCCCGTCAGTTGCCGCCGCGCGCAGGAAGGTTGCCGCGGTCTGGAAGAACGTTTCGTCGAGCCGACCCGGAAACGAAATCCCGGCTCGCGGCAACCTTTGCGGATCCGGTGACCACAAGGGGGTGGATCCGGCCGGTGCCGCCGGCCGGACCCGCACCTCTTCCGTGAACGGTTCGCAAGGAGAACGTCTACCCATGAGCACTCCTCCGAAGGGCAGCCGACGCGGGCGTCACCGCCGTCGTGCGGGCGCCACCGCTCTGCTGCTCGGTGTGCCCCTCGCCGCCGTGTCGTACTTCTTCGTGCACGAGGAGTCGCAGGCCGCGACGATCGACGACGGCGCCTACTACCGGCTGGTCTCCGTACGCAGCGGCCAGGTGCTGGACGTCAACGCCGGCGCCACCGCCGACGGCACCCGCATCCAGCAGTGGCCCGACCAGGACACCGCCAACCAGCAGTGGAAGCTCAAGGCCACCGGGGACGGCTACTACGAGCTGGTGAACCGCAACAGCGGCAAGGTGCTGGGCATCACCGGCGACTCGACCGGCCAGGGCGCTCCCGCCGAGCAGCAGACGGACCGCTCCTCGGGCTCCCAGCAGTGGCGGATCGACACCGTGAGCGGTTCCGACGCCGTCACCCTCACCTCCCGCCGGAGCGGACAGGTGCTGGACGTCTTCGGGTACTCCGCGGACCGGGGCACGCAGGTCATCCAGTGGCCCGGCAAGGGCAGCGCCAACCAGCAGTGGAAGCTGGTGAAGTCGGGCGGGGCCCAGACCTCCGGGAACGGCTCGTACGTGTGGCAGAACGCCCCGGTGGCGGGCGGTGGTTACGTCACCGGGCTGGTCTTCAACCAGAAGGAGAAGGGCCTGCTGTACGCGCGCACCGACATGGGTGGCGCCTACCGCTGGGACACCGGCGCCGAGCAGTGGATCCCGCTGACCGACTGGGTCGGCGGGAAGGACTGGAACCTGCTGGGCATCGAGTCGCTGGCCACCGACCCCGTCGACCCCGACCGGCTTTACCTCGCGGCGGGCACCTACACCAACGACTGGGCCGGGAACGGCTCGATCCTGCGCTCCACCGACCGCGGCCGCACCTTCCAGCGCACCGACCTGCCGTTCAAGCTGGGCGGCAACGAGGACGGCCGCGGGGCGGGCGAACGCCTGGTGATCGACCCCGCGAACCACGACACCCTGCTGCTGGGCACCCGCAAGAACGGTCTGTGGCGCAGCACCGACGCCGGTAAGACCTGGAACCAGGTCTCCTCGTTCCCCGTCAAGGACGGGGCGAGCTTCGGCACCGGCATCTCCTTCGTGACCTACGGCCCGGCCGGCAGCAACACGGTCTACGTCGGCGTCGCCGACAAGTCCACCAACCTCTACCGCTCCACCGACGGCGGCGCCACCTGGCAGGCCGTCTCCGGGCAGCCCACCGGCTACGTGCCGCAGCACGGCGTGCTCTCCGCAGACGGCTCGCTGTACGTGACGTACACCAACAACCCCGGGCCCAACGGCGTGACGGCGGGAGCGGTCTGGAAGTACGCGACGAACGGCGGGACGTGGAAGAACGTCTCCCCGTCCCAGGGCAACTACGGGTTCGCCGGTCTGGCCGTCGACCCGCAGAAGCCGTCCACGGTGATGGTCACCACCCTCGACCGCTGGTGGCCCGCGGACGAGGTCTACCGCTCCACCGACGGCGGAGCGACCTGGAAGACCCAGGCCGACAAGTCGGTGCGGGACGCCTCCATCGCCCCGTACCTCGGTACCGGCATCGGGCACTGGATGACCGCCCTGAGCATCGACCCGTTCGACTCCGGGCACGTGCTGTACGGCACCGGCAACGGCATCTGGGCCAGCAAGGACGCCAACGCCACCGACAACGGCGGCACCAGTCACTGGACCATCGGAGCCCGCGGACTGGAGGAGACCGCGCTGTACGACGCGGTCTCCCCGCCCGGCGCCACGGCCCTCATCACCTCGATGGGCGACCAGGGCGGATTCGTGTACGACGACCTGAAGAAGGAGCCGTCCGGGCGGCTGGTCAACCCGACGATCTACAACAGCACTTCCGTCGACTTCGCCCAGGCCAACCCCTCGCTGGTGGTCCGGGTCGGCAGGGGCGGCGAGCAGGACGGCGCCCTCTCCACCGACGGCGGCCACACCTGGAACGGCTTCAAGACGGAGCCGGTCCCCAGCGCCGACAGCGGCCACATCGCCATCGCGGCGGACGGCTCCGGCATCGTCTGGACCGAGGCCGGCCAGGCCCCGTACCGCTCCACCGACCGGGGGGCGAGCTGGTCGAGGGTCAACGGCCTGGGCACCGACGCCGTGGTCGTCGCCGACCGGTCCTCCGCCGGCACCTTCTACTCGCTGGTCGGCGGCACGCTCTACGCCAGCACCGACGGCGGCGCGAACTTCGCAGCCCGCGCCGGCAACCTGCCCGCCGGCAAGCTCAGCGCCGTCCCCGGTGTCGCGGGTGACCTGTGGATCGCCGGCGGCGGCAAGGGGCTGCTCCACTCCACCGACGGCGGCCGCAGCTTCACCACCCTCGGGTCGGTGCAGTCCGCCTCCGCCGTCGGCTTCGGCAAGGCCGCGCCGGGCGCCTCCTACCAGGCCCTGTACCTGATCGGCACCGTCAAGGGCGTCGCCGGCGTCTTCCGCTCCACCGACGCGGGCGCCACCTGGCTGCGCATCAACGACGACGCCCACCAGTGGGGCAACTTCGCCGGTGCGGGCATCGTCACCGGCGATCCCGACACCTACGGCCGGGTCTACATCGGCACCAACGGGCGCGGTCTGCAGTACGGCGACCCTTCCTGATCCGGACTCCTGTGCGGGGCCGCAGGCACTCCTGCCTGCGGCCCCGCAGTGCTGTGCTGCCCGGGACTGCCGTGGTACCCCGGGCTTCCCGGGCTTCCCGGCATCCCGTGGCAGCGGTCACGCGGGTCCGTGACCCGGAGCGCGCCCCCGCGAAGACGTGACTGGGCCGCGGTCCGGCCGTTCGGCAGAGTTCCTGGTGTCGGCAGGAACGCTGCCGGCGAACGAACCGAGACCGAGGGAGAACGCCATGAGCGAGATCACCAACAACGAGCTGCTGCGCGTCGACGCGATCGTGCAGGACCTGGTGGAGCTCGACGCCACCGAGTACGGGACCGAGGCCCTGTCGATGACCCAGGCCACCTTCTCCGACTACATGTGATCGCGGCTCCGGGGGCGGCGCGGCCCGTGTCGCGCCGCCTCCGGGCTCCCGGCCGAGCCACGAAGGCCGGGCGACCGGAGCCAAGCGATCGGCACCAAGTGAACGGCGCCAAGTGATCGGCACCGGGCGTCAGGTGACAGGCGATCAGAGAGAGGTGCGAACGATGCCGGTCCGGTCGGACCCCCATCCGGTGGTGGAGCGCTTCGCCCGGGTGCGCGAGACCGCCTCGGCCCGCTACGGGCCCGACTCGCAGGCCATCACCTTCCTGCTGTACGAGGAACTGGTCTCGATGCGGACCCTGCTCGCCCGGGACCTCGGCTGCGCCCCCGTGCGGAGCCGGATAGCCGAGCTGCTGCCCGCCATCCAGCGCCGCTTCGACGCGGCCGCGGCCCCCGCACCGCCGCAGCAGTGCCACCGGACGGTGTCCGTGGACCCCACGGTGATCGAGTTCGACCGCCGCTTCTTCGAGGCGCGGTACCGGCCCGCCCTGCAGGCCCTGGGCCGGCGCGCCGTTCGGCTCCGCGACCGGGACCAGGCGCTCGCGCTGCTCACCACCGGGGCCTCCTACCTCTATGCGGTCGACGACGAGGGTGCCCTGTGGGTGTGGCCGCAGCCCCACCGGCTGGCGGACGTGATGTTCGGCTGGGCGCCGGGCCGCCCGGTCGGGGAGCCCCGCGTCGTGCACCCCATGCTCGTCCCCGACCGGCTCAGGGTCAGGGCGGCCGGGGAACTGGTGGTGACGGGCTCGCCGGAGCAGGTCTTCGTCACCGCCAACCTGAAGTCCGGGCACTTCCGGCCGCCGCGCGCCTGCGCGGTGGAGGCCCGCCGGGCGGTGGTGAGCGCCCTGGAGCTGCCCAGCCCCGCCGACGTCGACGTGTTCACCATGCCGCCACCGACGGCACCCCCGACCTGTTGAAAGGTGAGTCACCCGATGGAGACGGCAGCCGCGGCCACCGCCCCCTGCGACGACGACATCCGCATCGGCGGCATCCACAGCGACGACATCCACATCGGTGTGGAGCACGAGTGCAAGTGGCAGCTCCCGCCGGCCGCCGCCGCGGACCCGGCTGCCTTCGCCCGGACGGCGGTGTTCGCCGGGCTCGTCGCCGCGGCCGCCGAGCCGCAGGACTACCTGCAGTCGGTGCTGTACCTGGACGACGCCTCCGGCAGCCTCGCCCGCGCCGGCCACTCGCTGAGCATCGTCGTCAACAGTGGCGCCCCGTCCGATACTTGCGTCGTCGTGTGCAAGCAGACGATCCACCGCCGGGGTTGGCGCGACGGCCTCGAACTGCGCCAGCGGGTACCGCACCGGCAGGTCGGCGCCCGCCTCCACGACGGCTCGCTGCTGCCCGTCGCCCACGTGCGGAGGCTCGGCCTGGTCACCGGGGCGCTGCAACCGGCCGGTGTAGCCGTCCAGCGCAGGTACAAGTGGTACGGGCGGACCACCGACGGCACCGAGGTCTGCTGCAGCCTGGACCACGTCGAGTTCGGCGCCCCGACCACCCCCCGCGCCGAACGCCGCCGCTATGACTGCGTCGAGATCGAGGTCAACTCTTCGCTCCCGGCCGTGCTGGCCGGACTCGACCGGCTGGCACGGGAGTTGGACGTACGGCTCGGCGTGCCCCGGGACCGCAGCAGCAAGTCCCAGCTCGCTCGGGAAGCCGACCGGGACGGCCGCGAGGCCGACCGGGCCGACCGGGACGGCCGGGCCGATGGGTAGCGCCGCCGTCCCCGCGCGGCTGGGCGGCGCCTTCGCGCTGATCTGGACCGGGCGGTCGCTGTCCCTGCTGGGCGGCTACGTCCAGTACCTGGCGCTCCCGCTGTGGATCCGGCAGGTCTCCGGCTCGACCGTCGCCGGGCTCCTCGCCCTCGGAATGAACTTCGTGCCGCAAATCGTCTGCGCCCCCTTCGCGGGGGTGCTCGCCGACCGCTTCGACCGCCGCCGCCTGGTGATCGCCGTCGACCTCGCCGCCTTCGCGGTGGCCGCGTCGCTGGCGCTGGGCATCGACCCGCACCGGCTGGGCTGGGTCTACCCGCACCTCGTCCTGCTCCAGGTGCTCTCCGCACTGAGCGTCCCCGCATTCCTGGGCATGCTCCCCGACGTGGTGCCCGCCGGCCGGCTGCTCGCCGCGAATTCCCTGCTCAACGTCTCGGCCGGAGCGTCCGTGACCATCGGACCGCTGCTCGGCACCACGCTGCTGACGCACTCCTCGATCACCGTGGTCGTGTGGATCAACGCGCTCTCCTACCTGGTGGCGGCCGCGTGCATGCTGCCCAAGGCCCCCGGCAGCGCCGCCCACGCGGACGCACCCGGGCTCGGGCAGGTCCGCACCCAGCTGTGGCAGGGGCTGACCGCGGTCCGCACCGACCCGGTGCTGCGGGCAACCGTGGCCGCCGAGGCGCCCTGGAACCTGTGCTTCGGCGCAGCGAGCGAACTCGTCCTGATGCACTTCGGCGCGACCGCGCTCAAGCAGGCCCCCGGGCTGTTCGGGCTCGGCGCCGGCCTGGGCAGCCTCTCGGTGACCCTGGTGCTCGCCCGGATCCGCCGCGAGGTGCCGGCCGCAACCCTGTTCGTGGTCGCGGTCCTCGGCACCGCGCCGGTGGCCCTGGCGGTGGCCTGGCTCGCGGCCGACGGCGCCGTGTGGTGCGTGGTCCTCGCCGGACTGCTGCTGGGCGTGCACGCGTACCTGATCGTCATCGGCCCGACCCTGCACTGCCAGCAGCGCCCCGCGCGGCACTTGCGCGGGCGCGTCACCGCCGTCCGCCGTGCCTGGAAGGCGACGTGGCAGCTCGCCGGCATCGGGGCCGCGGCCCTGCTGACCCAGTGGCTGCCGGTGCTCGCGGTGGTCGCCGGTGGCGGTGTGCTGGCGACCGCGGCCGCGATCCCGTGGGCCTGGCGGGCACTGCGGGCCGACGGGCCGTCCCGGACGGCGGGCTCCCCCGGCCGGGTGGCGCTGCCGACCGGGGGAGGTGCCCGGTGAGTACGGCCCGGGCTCGTGCCGCGGCCGCCGTCCGTCCCGGTGGTGCGGTCATCGTGGACCTTCCGGCGGGGCATCTCGACGACCCGCCGGGCCGGGCGGGCCTGGCCGCACTGCTGGCCGCCGTGCTGAACGAACCGCGGTGCGGCGGTGCCGCGGCGCGCGCCGCCGCCGAAGGCTGGCGCACCCGGCACCACCTGGACGACCACAGCTCGTCCTTCGCGTACTGGTCACCCCGGCCCGCCGACCTGGCCTCGGTCGTCCACGACCTGCGCGGTACCCGGCTGCCCGCCGGTCCGGCCGGGGAGGACCTGCTCGCCCGCCTGCGGGCCCGGCTGGCGGCGGCCGACGCGGGACACGGTGCGCCCCTGCTGGCCCTGGTCAGGCGTCAGTTGGAACGGGCTTCCTGGGGGTCCGTCGGGGACGAGCGGGCCGGGGGCGCCGGGGGCGCCACCACCCGTGGCACCGCGGCCGGCGTGACGCCCGCCGACCTGGCCCGGTCGGTCGACCTGCTGGTGTCCCGGGCGCAGGTGTACGACGCCACCACGGCCCCGGACGGCGGCCACCGGCCGTCGCCCGGGCCGGTGCGGCTCGCCGACGGCGACGCACCCCGGTGGCACGGCGGGCTCGACCTCGCCGTCCGTGCCGACAGCGATGCCCGGGTCGCGGTCCGCCTGCCCGTGCAGGCCCCGCCGCCCGGGGTCCTCGACCTCCTGGTGGAGGTGCTGGGCAACGGCACCGACGGGCGGCTCCACCGCGAGCTGCGCCACCGCCACCACCTGGCCTACGGATTCACCGCCGCCTGCGCCCGGCAGCACGGCCTGACCTCGATCAGCGCCACCGCCACGGTGGCGCCGCAGCACGCCGCGGCGGCGCTGCGCGTACTGACGGCGGCCCTCCGCCGGCTGGCGGACGGCGCCGGCTCCGAGGAGACCCGCTCGGCGCGGTGGCGGTGCCGGGCCGGGCTGCTCGCCGAACTCGACGGCCCGTACGGCCCCGCCGACGAACTCCGCCGACACGCGCTCGGACAGCGCGGCATCCGGGAGCGGCTGGCGGCGGTGGCGGACCTCGACGTCCTGCCGGGCCTGTCCTTCACCCCGCTGCCCCCAGCGGTCGCGGCGGTCGGCCCCTTCGAGGAGCACCACCGCCGGCAACTCGCCGCAGCCTACGAGGAGATCCGGTGAACGGTACGGAAGCGGCCCCGGCGGTACCGGGGCCCGCGTCGGACTCCGTCGAGTCCTTCGACGCCGGCGGGCTCCGCGTCGAGTGGGAGGCCCTGCCGTGGGCCCGCTCGATCGGCGCCGCCCTCGTGGTGGGCTGCGGCTCCCGCGACGACCCGGCGGGCCGGGAGGGCACCGCCCACCTGGCCGAGCACCTCCAGGTGCTCGCCGACCCTTCGGCCGACGGCCCCGACGGCCCCGACGGCCCCGACGGCTCCGACGACCTCGGCGGCATCCCCCTGGACGCGGTGACCGGCATCGACCGGACCACCTTCCGTGGCACGGGCGACCCGGACGACCCGGGACGGCTGGTGCGCCGCCTCCTCGGCATCGCGTCCGGGCACCGCCCCCGCACCACCCCGGACGTCTTCGAGGGCGAACGGAACGCGGTGCTCCTGGAGACCCGCCGCATGGACCACCGGCCCGTCCTGCGGCTCGGGCCCGTGCTCGCCGCCGCCGCGGCCGACGAACCGGGGCTGGACGCCATCGGCCGCACCACCACGCGGTCCGTCGGCCGGATCACCCCGACGGACGTGCACGGGGTGGTCGAGCGGGGGTACTCGGGCGCCAACGCCCGGCTCTTCCTCGCCGGTCCGCCCGACGCGGCCGACGGCGTGCGGGCGGCCCTCGACCGCCACCGGCCGGCCGGCGGGCCGTCCCGGGCCTCCGGCGGTGCCGTCGCCGTGCCCGACGGGCTCCGCGAGCACGGCGACCTGGACGGCCTGCACGGACTGGACGGCCTGGTGGCGGTGACCCTGCTGCGCCCGCGCGGCACCCCGTCGCTCGCCCTCGACGCGCTGCTGGACGGCCGGGGTCCGATCGTGGGCCACCTGGCCGGCGACGGCCTGCGGCCGCTCGGCCGCACCACCGTCGAAGGCCGGGCCGAGCGCGTCGACATGGTCGTGTGGCGCGCCGCCGACCTCGCCGCCCCGCTCGAACGACACCTGGCCCAGCTGCTCGCGGACGACTGGCGCACCTCCCTGGCGGCGCTCACCAGCCGACTGCGCAGCGCCCGCGAGGCCGCCCGGCAGTGGCAACTGGCCACCCCCCTCGGCCGGGTGGGCGACGCGGCCGACCGCTGCACCTTCCCTGGGCCCCGGTGCGGCGGGCAACGGATCGCGCTCTGGCGCGTCACCGACGGCACCCCCGAGTGCCTGGCCCGGCACCCCCTCTCCTAGCCGAACCCAAAGCCGAACCCGAAGACGAAGACGAATCGGAGCAACCGTGGACTTCCCCAGCACCTTCGACGCCCGCGGGCTGCGTCTGCGTCCCTACCGGGACTCGGACGTGCCGGTCCTCGTGGCCAACGGCAACGACCCCGACACCGTGCGCTTCATGTCCGGCACCCCGGGCGCCGCCACCGCCGAGACCATGCGGGCCCTGCTGGCCTCGGCTGCGTCCCGGGCCCGGCAGAACCCCGACCGGCTCGGTTACGCCGTCGCCGACCCGGACGGCGACGAGTTGCTGGCCGGTGCCGTCGTCCACCTCACCCGCCGCCGCTCCAGCGCCGAACTGGGCTTCTGGGTCGCCCCGGCCGCCCGGGGCCGCGGCGTGGCGACGACGCTCGCCCGGGCCCTGACCGAGCTGTGCTTCGCCCGGGGCCTCCACCGGGTCGAGCTGTTCATCCGGGACGAGAACGTCCGCAGCCAGCGGGTGGCGCTGGCCGCCGGCTTCCGCCGGGAGGGGGAGCTCCGCGCCGTCCTGCCGGGAGCCGGCACCGAGCGGCACGCCGCCGCACTCTGGTCCCGGCTGCCGACCGACGACGCCCCCACCCCCCGGCGGCTGCCGGACCTGCCGAACGGCGAACTGACCGACACGATGGTCACCCTGCGCCCGGTCGGCCCGGACGACGTCGCCGCCCTCGCCGCGCTGCACGGACACACCCCGGTCGGCGCACCGGGCGCGCCGCAGGACCGGGACGACCTCGCCCGGCACTGCGCCCGGGCACCGGCCCGCTGGCTGGCCGGCGAGCGCGCCGACGTGCTCGTGGTGGGCGCCGCGGGCCAGGTGGCGGCCGAACTGACCCTGGAGTACCGGGCCCCCGGGGCCGGTCGCGCCGAGCTGCGGGCCGTCCTCGCCCCGGGCGGGCCGGCTGCGGCGCTCGCGACGCGGGGCGTCGAACTGCTGGCGCGCTGGGCGTTCGGCATCGGCGTCGAGCTGCTGGTCGCCACCGAGGCGCCCCAGGACGCCCGGCTGCGCGGCGTCCTCACCCAGGCCCGGTTCGACCGTCAGGAGCTGTTCGCCGCCCGGGACGACGGCCGCCGGCTCACCGGTGGGCTGCGGGCGGACCGAGCCTGGTCAGCGTCAGCCGTGCATGCGGGGTGAGGTGGGCGTGCCACCGCCAGCCGGGCGGCACGTACAGCACCTCGTCGGACCGCAGGCGGCAGCGGAAGCTGTCCTGTGCGGCCCTGCCGGTTCCGGTGAGCAGCGTCCAGGACCCGGCCCCGGCGGTGTGGCGCACCAGGAGACGGCCCGCGGACCCGGCCGACATCGGCCGGTTTCCCCCCTCGTCCGCGCGGTGGGTCTCGATGGTGACCGGTGTGCCGGTCAGCCGTTCGAGCGCGCGGGCCTCCGCCGTGAGGGCGGCGACGGCGTCCGGGCGGCCGTCGGCCGGGCGTTCCTCCTCGGGCCACAGGATGCCGGGGCCGTCACCGCGGCCCAGTACGTCGAGGAACCCGGCGAGTTCCCGCACGTGGGGCGGGATGTCGCCGGTCGCCGATGGCGCGGTGTTCATGGGCCCCCCGGTGCGTGTGGTGTCGGCGCGGCCCGGACCGTCCGGGGCTGCGTCGCGTCCGCCCCGAGCATTCCTGTTCCGGCCGGCCGGGGGCAGTCACGATTATCCGTTCCCGGACCTGGTCGGGTGGGGGTCTTCAGGGAGCGGCGGCCAGCTCGGTCGACGTCCCGCCCAACGGAGCCCCGTCCGGCGGCTCCCTGTCCAGCGGCCCCCGGGCGGCGGCCCGGAAACCGGCCTGGAACCGGCTCCCGGCGCCCAGTTCGTCCATGATGTCGGCGATGTGCCGACGGGCGGTGCGCAGCGACATGCCCAGGCGGCGGGCCACCGCCTCGTCCTTCAGGCCGGCGGCGAGCAGCCGGACGATCGTCTCGTCGATCTCCCGCGAGACCTCTTCGAGTTGGCGGCCGGCCGCGGTGGTGAACGGCGTGGCCCGGTCCCAGGTCTGCTCGAAGATCTCGCACAAGTAGGCCACGGTGGACGGCTCGCGGATCACCACCGCCCCCCAACTGTCGTCCTGGGCCGGGATGAACGCGATCTCGCGGTCGAAGACGATCAGCCGGCCGAACAGCTCGTGCGCCGTGCGGTACTCCCCGCCCAGGGCGGAGGCCGCGGCGACGTACGCCTGGCTGGGCCCGTTGAAGCGGGCGGTGTGGTGGTAGAGGGTGCGGAGCCGGATGCCGCGTTCCAGCATCGCCCGGTCGCGGCCCAGGGCCTCCTCCATCGCCTCGGGGGCCCGGGAGCCGCCGCCCGGCTGGCTGGTCAGGACCTCCTGGCGGCAGCGCTCCGACGCCCGGTTGAGGGCGCTGCGCACGAGGTGGACGTTGGCCAGGACTTCCACCGCCCCGAACCGGGAGCGGTGCCGGTCGTAGGACGGTGTGAAGCGGTTCAACTCCCGTTCGATGACGTCCAATTGCCGTCGGCAGTCGCGGATCCGCGCCTCCACGGGGGCGCTGAGCTGGGCCGCGGCGGTGTCGGGCGGCACCGCGGTGATCCCGTACGGGCCGTCCGGGCTGCCCTGGAGCAGCCGGACGCGCAGCAGGCGGCCGATGCCGGCGACGACGGCCTCCCGGCTGACCCCGGTGGCCGCGGCGATGGCGGCCGTGTCGGCGGTCTCGTGCTCCAGGACCCAGCCGTAGACGGCTATGTCGGAGTCCTGCAGTTCCTGGACGTCGTCCAGCGTCTCGTTCGGTCCCAATGGCCTTGCCCCCCACCGATCTGTCAGGCCCCTTGGAGAGCCGTCCGGTTCAGTCGATCAGCCTGCGGCACCGGGGGGCGCGCGGCACGGAGGCGCGCCGGGCGGTGCCCGTGGGGCAGGCCGCGCGCGGCGGTGCCTCCTCTGTCACGAAGCGCCCCTTATGCGGCCTGGCTTCTTGCTGTCAGGGGGTTTGCTGACGGGGAGCGTGGCGCCGTACGGGGCCGGGCCGGGGGCAGGCTGTTGTTCGTCCACAGCCGGCGACCCCCGGACGACAGGTCCGGGAGAGAACAGGAGAACCACCATGGCGCGACCGTCCCTTCCCGTCCGACTCGCAGTGGCCGCCGGGCTGCTCCTCCTCTGCCCGGCCGCCCCCGCTGCCGCGGCCGCGCCGGCTCCGGACGCGGGATCCACCGTCAACCGGGCGGCCGCGGCAGGGACCGCCACCACCGTCGCCGCCGAGCCCGCTCCCGACGGCCAGGACGGCCGGCACCGCCCCGAGCGCCCTCACCGCAAGGACACTTCCTGGGGCGGCTGACCCGGCCCGGCCCCGCCCGCCACGTCCGCACGACCCGACCCGGTCCTACCCGACCCCAGGAGTCCGCTCATGGCCCGCACCACCGAGGCGCCACACGCCTTCACCCCGAGGGAACAGCAGGTACTGGTCCTCCTGTCGGGAGGTGAGACCTACCGGGGCATCGCCCGCCGACTGGGCATAAGCCAGCACACCGTCGACACCTACCTGCGGCACCTGCGCACCAAGACCGGCACCGCCAACCGCACCCAACTCGCCGTCCTCGCCGCCCAACTGGGCTACCGCCCCACTCCGCCCACCACCGCTTCCGGCCACAGGCCGGCGTAGGGGCGTCACGGGTGGGGGCGGGTGCGTTGGGTGGGGAGGGCGGGGAGGGTCGGGGGGTCGGTGCGGCGGGCGAGGTCGGCGAGGGTGTGGAAGAGGACGTCGCCGAGCAGCACCGGGTCGCGGGAGGTGTCGGGGGCGGCCGGGGCCTGGGGGTCGGGGTGGGTGGTCGCGGGCGGCTGGTCGCGGAGCTGGCGTGTGGGCATGGCTCTTCCTGCCGACGGGGTTGCCGTGGGAATTCCTGCCCGGCGGGGTGGGGCCGGACACCCGGGGCGGGGGTCGATCGGCCGGAATGGGTGCAGGAAGGGCCGGATCGAGCCCCGGACGACCGACCGGTGACCCGGGGGCGGCGATGGGCGAAGATGGACCGGTGACCGAACCCCGTACCGCTCCCCGCCTGATCGCCACCGACCTGGACGGCACCCTGCTCTGCTCCGGCGGCACCGTGACCGACCGCACCGCCGCGGCCCTGGCGGCGGCCGAGGCGGCCGGGGTGCAGGTGGTGTTCGTGACCGGGCGGCCGCCGCGGTGGATGCAGCAGGTGAGCCCGCACATCGGCGGTCACGGGGTGGCGATCTGCTCGAACGGCGGCGCGGTGGTGGACGTGCGGCGCGGCGAGCTGCTGGAGTCCTTCCCGCTGCCGGCGGAGACCACCCTGGCGGTGGTCGAGGCGCTGCGGGCCAAGCTGCCCGGCACCGCGTTCGCCTTCGAGTACCCGGACGGCTGGGCCCGCGAGACCGGCTACGCGGTGCCGATGTGGGGCGACGACCTGGAGCACGCGGTCGGCTCGGCGGAGGAGCTGCTGGGGGCCGGCGGGCCGGTGCGGGGCCTGTTCAAGCTGCTGGCCAAGCACCCGGACCTGGACCCGGACAAGTTCCTCGTCGAGGCCCGGGAGGCGGCCGGGCACCTGGCCGAGATCACCCGCTCGGCGCCGATCCCGCTGCTGGAGATCAGCGCGCCCGGCGTCACCAAGGCCAGCACGCTGGCCCGCTGGTGCGCCGGGCACGGGATCGACCGCAGCGAGGTGGTGGCCTTCGGCGACATGCCGAACGACCTGGAGATGCTGGCCTGGGCCGGCACCGCGTACGCCGTCGCCAACGCGCACCCGCAGGTGCTGGCGGCGGTGTCGCTGCACACGGTGAGCAACGAGCAGGACGGCGTCGCGGCGGTGGTGGAGGACCTGCTCGGCCTGGCGTGACCGGGGAGACCCAAGCTCCCTAGCCGAAGCGGCCGTTGACGTAGTCGGAGGTCCGCTGGTCGTGCGGGCTGCCGAAGATCTGCCCGGTCGGCCCGGCCTCGACGATCCGGCCCGGGGTGTCGTGGGTGGCCAGGAAGAACGCGCAGCTCTGCGAGACCCGCTGGGCCTGCTGCATGTTGTGGGTGACGATCACGATGGTGAGCCGCCCGCGCAGTTCGGCGATGGTCTCCTCGACCCGCCGGGTGGAGGTCGGGTCGAGCGCGGAGCAGGGTTCGTCCATCAGCAGGATGTCCGGCGAGACGGCCAACGACCGTGCGATGCACAGGCGTTGCTGCTGGCCGCCGGAGAGCGCGCCGCCCGGGGTGTGCAGCCGGGTGGACACCTCGTCCCAGAGGCCGGCCCGGCGCAGGCTGGTCTCCACCAGGTGCCGGCGCTCCTCCTTGGAGACCTTGATCCCGGCCAGCTTGAGCCCGCTGGAGACGTTGTCCTGGATGGACATCGTCGGGAAGGGGTTGGGCCGCTGGAACACCATGCCGATCCGGCGCCGCACCTCGGCGGGGCGCCGCCCGGGCCGGTAGACGTCGTCCCCGTCCAGCAGCACCTCGCCGGCGAGGGCGGCGCCGCGCACCATCTCGTGCATCCGGTTGAGGACCCGCAGGTAGGTGGACTTGCCGCAGCCGGACGGGCCGATCAGTGCGGTGACCTCGCCGGCCGGCATCGCCAGCGAGACCCGTTCCAGCACCTTGCGGCTGCCGAACCAGGCGGAGACGTCGCGGGTCTCCAGCCCGGCCAGCGGCCCGCCGTCGGGGTGCGCGTCGGGCTGCGGCCCACCCGGCTGGGGTCCACCGGGCTCGGAGGCGGTCGGGGCGACCGGGGGCAGGGTGAGGGTGTCGGCGGCCGGGTCGGCCAGGTCGGTCTGTGGTGCGTCGGTCATCGGTACGGTCCTCCGGGCGCGCGTCAGTAGAGGTTGGGCAGCAGGGCGGCGGCGTTCTCGTAGACCGCCCAGAGCAGCGCGCCGACCACCGGCGCGAGGCTCAGGTACGCGGCCGAGCGCCGCCAGTGGCGGGACAGCAGCAGCGCGCCGAGCACCGCGCCGAGCAGGGCGAGCGACCACAGCTGCAGCGTGGCCAGCGCGCCCTTGTCGGCGGCCAGCGCCTTGTCGTACGGGACGGTCGCGGGCCGGCCGCCGGGGTTCTGCTGGGGGTCGCCCTCCAGCCGGGCGCCGATCAGCACGGTGCTGCCGGGGATCCAGTCGGAGTCGCCGGTGACCAGGACCAGCCGGTTGCGGGCCGGGTCGCTGATCGGGTGGTCGCCGTCGCCGTACGCGTTGACGGTGTAGGTGAACCTGCCCTGCCCGGTGGTGGCTTCGATCCGGTCGCCGACCCGCAGCCGGGAGAGCTCGGCGAACGGGGCGCCGAAGGTGGCGCCGCGGCCGAAGACCACGGCGACGCCGCCCTGGCCGGGCAGCGCGGTGTCCCGGCGGTGGCCGGGGCCGCGCATCAGGTCCCGGCCGGTGGTGCCCTCGACGACCACGGCCTGGTGCAGGCCGATGGCCGGGATGTCCAGCAGGGCGACCGGGTCGCCGTCGGCGGCCGCGCCGGTCGGGGCGACGGCCCGGGCCAGCTGGTCGCGGAAGGTCTTGTACGCGGCCGACTGGTAGTGCCGCTGCTGGACGTGCGAGAGCGTGAACAGGTAGCCGACGAAGCCCAGGACGAGGGCGGCGGCCAGGCTGGCCGCCCAGGCGCCCTGGAGGAACCGCCGCCGCCCGGCCGGAACGGCGGCACGGGCCGGGGCCTCGGCAGCGCCCTCGACGGCAGCGACCTGCTGTGCAGCGGCCTGCGGAAGCTGCACGGCCGACTGTGGCGTCGGCTTCGCCAGCACCGGGGCGCTCACGAGGCGCCGCCCGAGCCGTTGCGGCGGCGCAGCAGGCGCCGGCCGAGCAGCGGGGGGACGAGCACCACGGCGAGCAGTTCCACCGCGGTGAGGGTGGCCAGCGTCCAGTCCTCGGGTTTGCCGCTGACCTCGACCACGGTGGCCGCGACCTCGGTGGCGCCGCCGCGGCCGCGGGCGACGACCTGGCCGGTCTGCGGGTCGATGACCTCCTCGGTGCCGTCCCCGGCGCCGCCGGGCGCGTTCGGGTCGCCGGCGGCCGCACCGCCGGTGGCGTTCGGGTCGCCGCCCGCTGCGCCCGCGGCGCCGCCCGTACCGGCGCCGCCGGTCGAGGATCCGTTGCCGCCGGAGCCACTGCCCCCGGCGCTGCCGCTGCTGCCCGCCGTACCTCCGCCACCGCCCGCGCCGCCGGAGCCGGCGCCATTGCCGGTGCCAGAGCCGCCCGAACCGGCCTGGGTGGCCTTGCCGCCCTGGACGACGCAGTTGAGCGGCGCGCCCTGCTTGTCGCACTCGCTGGGCATCGGGGCGTTCTTGAGGACGGTCAGTTCGCCGGCCGGGTTGAAGGTCGGGTTGGCGCAGTTGGAGAGGGTGTCCGGGTTGACCGGGCTGGCGTTGCCGGGGATGTTCCTGGTCTGCAGCAGGCCGCCCTTGACCAGGCCGCGCGGGATCGGCGAGTACCCGAGGTCGTCGGCCTTGCCCTGGCCCTCGCACAGCACGTAGGAGAGGAAGCGGCTGAGTGCGGAGCCCTTGTCGTTGTTGAAGCGCGGCGGCGGGGGCTGGGCGGCGCCGGCGCGCGGCACGATCAGGTAGCTGTAGCTGGAGATCGGGTAGGCGCGCGGGTCGTTCATGGTGTAGACGCCGTCGAGGTTCTGCTGCAGGTAGTTGGGGTCGTCGGGCGGGGTGCTGTCGTCCACGCCGCGGATCCGGGCGGCGGTGAGCGCGACGGCGACGTTGGAGGCGGTCGGCAGCGCGTAGTAGCCGGCCTGGTTGAGCACCTTCACGACCGGCCAGTTGCTGCGCTTGGCGAAGGCGTACTCGTCGTAGCCGATGGTGCCCAGGTTGCCCGGGGACTTGATGTACCCGGCGACGACGTCGGAGCCGTTCTGGGCGACCATCCGGCCGGACGGCGGGAAGAACTCGGTGTAGTCGCCGCAGCTCACGCCGTTGACCGAGGTGCAGTAGGCGTCCCACTGGTCCTTGTGGGTGTGCTCCATCCAGCGGGTGAACTGCGCGGTGGCGCCGGAGCCGTCGGAGCGGACGACCGGGGTGATCTGCAGATTGGGCAGGGCCCTGCCGTAGTCGGCGGTGACCTTCGGGTCGTTCCAGTTGGTGATCTTGCCGGTGAAGATGTCCACGATGGTCTGCGGGGAGAGCCGCAGGTCGCGGACCTGCTTGCCGCCGACGACCAGGTTGTACATGAAGGTGGTGCCGCCCGCGGTGATCGGGACGTAGGAGAAGCCGTAGACCGGGTTCTCCCGGTCGCCACCGCCGCTCGCGTGGCCGTTCTGGCCGAGGCCGGTGTCCGGCGTGGACCGGAACGGCACGTCGGAGGCGGTGAAGTCGTCCTGCCCGTTGGACCACTGGGTGCGGCCGGCCGCCGAGCCGACCGGGTTGAAGCTGATCTGGATGCCCTGCGGGGACACGTCCTGCCGCCACTGGTCGATGGCCGGGCCGGCCCAGCTGGAGCCGTCCGCGCTCAGCGACACGGAGGCCGCCTGGGCCGGGGCCTGCCCGAGCAGCAGGGAGGCCGTGGCGAGCGAGAGGGACAGCGCCCCTGCCAGCAGCCGGGCCATGGAGCGCCTTGCGGCCTCCCGGAACATGGGAACTCCTCTGGTACGGAGGGTGGTTGAGCGGGACATCAGTGCTGGGCCCGCGGTCGGAGGACGTACGGGCGGGTGGCCGCGTCGACGGCGGCCGCCTCCAGGCGGCGGGCGTCCCGGTCGATCCGGCGCTTCTGCGCCCGGGTCAGCTGCCCGGGCCGGCGGCCGCCGAGCAGCCGGGCGGTGACGAAGAGGACCAGCACGACGCCCATCAGGGTCAGGCCGGCCGCGAAGCCGCGCGCGATCATGCCCTCGTACGGCTGCTTGACGTAGTTCCAGATGTACAGCGGCAGCGACACCTGGTGCCCGTCGAAGGGGTTGCCGTTGAACTGCGGGGTGAAGCCGGCGGTGAGCAGCACCGGCGAGGTCTCGCCGACGCCGCGCGCCATGCCGAGCACCACCGCGGTCATCAGGCCGGGCCGGGCGGTCGGCAGCACCACGTTCCACACCGTGCGCCACTGGCTGCCGCCCAGGGCGTACGAGGCCTCCCGCAGGGTGCCGGGCACCAGCCGGATGACCACCTCGGCGGCCCGGGTGACGATCGGCATCATCATCACGGTGAGCGCGAGCGAGGCCGCGAAGCCGCTCTTCTCGAAGCCGAAGGTGATGATCACGATGCCGAAGACGAACAGGCCGGCCACGATGGACGGCAGCGCCGTCATCGCCTCGACCAGGGTGCGCACCGGGCGGGCCATCCGGCCGCCGACCTCGGACATGAAGACGGCCGCCGCGATGCCCAGCGGGACGGCGAACAGCGTGGCCAGGCCCAGCTGTTCGAGCGAGCCGACGGCGGCGTTGAGCGCGCCGCCGGAGGTGAGCGGGTCGAGCGGGCCGGTGTGCTCCATCGCCTCGGTGAAGAAATTGAGGTGCTGGGCCGCTTCCCAGCCCCGACCGGCGACGTAGCCGATCTGGTCGACGGTCAGTGCGACCACCAGCAGCCCGGCGCTCCAGGCGACCACGGCGATCAGCCGGTCCCGCACCATCATCGGGGTCCACTGGAGCCGGCCGAGCGCGTAGTAGCCGCCCAGGAAGAGCGGGTACCAGCAGAGCAGGAAGCCGAGGGCGCCGCTGAACGGGAGCACCCGCTCGTACAGCACCCAGTCCAGTGCGAGCGAGCCGGCCAGGGAGCCCGCCACGGTGAGGACGTCGTCGCGGGTGATGCCGCCGATCCGGAGCTTCTGCTCGGGGCGCGGGGCACCGGCGGCGGCAGCAACGGACGCGGCAGTGGCGCCGGATGCGGGCTGGTCGGCGGCCCCGGACTCCGCGACCGGCGGCAGGTCGAGCGTGGTCATCGGGCGACCCTTTCGCGATTCGTGAATCGGACCGCCTGACGCGGCGATTGACGGATGGTCATGGTTCAGTCCGCCGTGGCGGCGCCGGAGCGCGAGCGGCTGATGACGATCCCGGCCAGCACGTTGACCAGCAGGGTGAGCGCGAACAGCACCAGGCCGGCGGCCATCAGCGCGGAGAGCGACAGCGCGTCGGACTCGCCGAAGCGCAGCGCGATCAGCGCGGAGATCGAGTTGGCGCCGTTCTCCAGGATGTGCGTGATGGCCTTGAAATTCGGCGAGATGATCAGCGCGACCGCGATGGTCTCGCCCATCGCCCGGCCGAAGCCCAGCATCACCGCGCCGATCACCCCGCCCTTGCCGAACGGCAGCACCACCGTGCGGACCATCCCCCAGCGGGTCGAGCCCAGCGCGTACGCACCCTCCCGCTCGCCCTGCGGGGCCTGGGAGAAGACCTCCCGGCTGAGCGAGGTGATGATCGGGATGATCATCAGGGAGACCACCACGCCCGCGATGAAGGTCGACGAGGTGTACGAGGTGCCGATGTCGCCGATCCGCACCTTGAGGAAGGGGACGGTGTCGCCCAGGTGGTTGGCCAGCCAGCGGACGAAGCCGATGATCCGTGGCTGGAGGAAGAACAGGCCCCAGAGGCCGTACACGATGCTGGGGATCGCCGCCATCAGGTCGACGAGCGAGATCAGCGCGGCGCGCAGCCGCACCGGCGCGTACTCGGAGATGAAGATCGCGGTGCCGAGCGCCACCGGAACGGCGATGACCAGCGCGATCACGGCGATCAGCAGGCCGTTGGGCAGGACGGCGGCGATGCCGAAGTTGTGCGCGGCGGTCTGCCACTTCTGCTCGGTCAGGAAGGACCAGCCGACGGCGCGCAGCGCGTCGGTGCCGCGCAGGATCAGGAAGAAGGCGATCAGTCCCATGATCGCGAAGACCGAGAGGCCGGCCATCCTGAGCACGCCGCGGAAGACCCGGTCGCCGGGGGTCGCGGGGGCGGTGATGGTGCGCGGGACGTCCTGGTCGGGCCCGTGGTCGGGTGGGCGTGGCGCCCCCGCGTACGGTGCCGCGGGCTGGGCGGCGGATGTCATGGTGTGCTCTCCGTGCTCGGAACGGGCGTGTTCGGGAACGGGTCCTCGGGAAGGAGCGGGGCCTCGGGAAGGAGCGGGCGCGGCCGGGCCGTGCTCGGCGGGGCCGGGAGGGAACGGCCCCACCGAGCACGGCCTGCTACCTGCGGCGCAGCCGCGACCACCGGGTGCGGGCACCGGCCAGCACCTTCGCCCCGGCCGGGGTGCCGCCGAGGAACAGCGCGGCCGGGCCGCCGACCAGCAGCACCAGGCCGGCGATCAGCGCGACGGGCAGCAGCAGCCGGGCGGTGCCGGGCCGGTCGGGCACCGGGGTGCCGACGGGGGCCGCGGCGAGCGGGGGGCCGGAGGGGCCGGCGGTCGCGCCGGGCTTGGCGCCCCCGGCCGTCGCCGCACCGCCGGAGGCCGCACCGCCGGCCGTACCCGTTCCGGTGGAACCGGTGGAACCGGTGGAACCGGCGCCGGAGAGCCCGCTCCCGGAGAGCCCGCCGCCGGACAGCCCGTCGGCCGAACCGAGGCCGCTGCCGGCGGCGTTGCCGTCCACGCCGCTACCGCCGACACTGCCGCCCGTACCGCCCGAGCCCGAGGCGCCGCCGTCCGTCCCGCCCGCCGTGCTGCCCGGGTCGGTGCCCGGGTTCGTCGGCGCGGTCTGGTTGCCGGGCAGCTTGCCGTCCTGCGCGGCGACGTGCTGCACGGCCTCCTGGGCCTGCTGCCGCTGGGCGCCGGTGAGGGCGAGATAGCCCTGGGCGAGCCGGCCGGGCGCGATGCCGTAGGTCTGGCCGTCGGTGGTCACCGTCTTGAGGAACTGCGCGATCGCGGCCGCCTTGGCGGCGGGCAGCCCGCCGGTGGGGACCATCGCGTACTGGACGACGCTCAGCGGGTAGGCGCGCGGGTCGCGCGAGAACGCGGTGTCGGGTGTGCCGTACGGCAGTTGCTGGACGCCGGTGGCCGGGTCGGTGGGCATGTCGGCGACGGCGGCCTGGAAGCCGGCCGTGGAGGGCGACACGTAGGAGCCGGCCGGGTTGAGCAGTGCCGCCTCGGGCAGCGAGAACGCCTTCGCCTGGGCGGTGTCCATGACGGCGAGCATCGCGCGCTGGCCGACGGCCTGCACGGCGCAGGGCTTGTGGCCGTTGCTGACCGGGTCGATGTTCGGGTCCTGGCAGTTGGGCTGGCTCTGCATCATGTTGCGCAGCACCCGGCCGATGCCGTCGAGGGACGGGTTCCACTCGTACTGCTTCCAGTGCCGCAGGTCGACGGTGGTGCTGTCCTGGTCGATGCCGGTGAAGTCCTGGGTCTGGAAGGCGTCCGTCGGGTAGCCGGCGAACTTCGGCTTCAGGTAGAGGCTGTCGATGTGCATGCCCCACGGGTCCGGCTCGCCGTCGAGGAAGCGGTACGCGTCCGGGTCCGCGGCCACCCACGAGGTCAGCAGGTAGGTGAGGTCGGTGGTGCCGCCGGGAACGCCGGGGTAGACGGTCAGGATCCCGCCGCAACTCGTCGGCCAGTGGATGCCGTTGGCGTCGGTCTCCGGGTTGAGCTGCCTGAACTCCGGGTCGGTGAAGAGGCAGACCGGGTTGCCGGCCACGGAGGGGATCGCCGCGCCCGGCGACGCGTAGGACTGGGTCAGCAGTTTCGCCATCAGCCGGGCGTTCAGCTTCATGTCGCGGATCTGCCGGCCGGTCTTCGGGTCGTCGACCAGGTAGGTGACCGAGATGCCGGTGGTGGCGAAGGGGGCGTAGACGTACGGGCGTGGCGGCGGTGAGCGGTCCGGGAGCGCCGTCAGCGCGACCTCAGTGGTGCTGCTGCCGCCGAGGAACGCCGCCCGGGCCTGCGGCTCGCCGCCGGCCGGGACGTAGCCGACGGTCATCGGCGAGCTGCCCAGGCAGAGTCCGGCCCGCCACTGCTGCACGGCCCGGTTGGCCATCTCCAGCCCGGCCGCGCCGAAGGCCTGGTCGGCCGCCGCACAGGCATCCGCCGTGGGGGCGAAGCTGAGCGGCACCACGGTCCGGTGCTGCCAGGCGCACTGTTCGCTGGTGCGGTTGCCGGTCTTCCAGTTCTGGAAGGCGGTGCCGGGCTTCATGATGCCGTCGGCGGCGGTGTAGCCGTCCGGGTCGTCGTCCAGGTCGTGGAACTCGCAGTCGGCCCCGCCGTCGTGGGCCTGGAAGAGGTCCAGCGGGTCACCGCCGTAGTTCGGCTCGACCACCAGGGAGCAGGGGTGGGTCGCGTCGCAGCCGAGCGTGGCGCTCTCCTTGGCGCTCCACACCTCGATCGAGGCGCTGCCGGAGCCGTCCGGCCCGGTCGCGGCGATCACCTGGTTGGTGGGCCACTCGGGCGTCTCCAAGTGCGTGGGGCGGGGCGGCTGCTCGAAGCCCTTCGACCGCTCGCCGCCGTAGAGCGTGCTGCCGTAGCAGTCCGTGACCGCGGGGTCGGTGCCTCGGCACTGGTAGACCCGCACCGCGTAGAGGATGAAGTTCGACTCCTTGACCGCCACCGCGACCGGGGCCTTGGAGCCCAGCGCGACGGTCGGGGTGAAGCCGCTCCAGGAGACCTGCAGGACCTGGTTGGTGAGGTCAGCCGTCTGGGAGACGGTCACGCTGCCCGCCGGGCCGTACGACTTGGTGGCCGGAATCCAGACCTTCGGGCCCGGCACCGTCACGGCCGAGTCGGCCTGCGCCTGGGGCGCCGCACCCAGCCCGATCGGAACCACGGCGAGCGCCGCCACCACGGCCTTGACGAGTGCCAGGGCCGGTAGTCGACGGCGCCACCGCCCTCGCTCTCTCGGGTCGGGTACGCGGTTTCTCATGGCCTGGCCTCCGGGAGGTGCGGGCCGCCGAGGGAGGCGGCGCGAGGGCGTCGGGCGCGCGGGGGACGGACGATTCCGTGCGTACCATTCGGCCAGCCGGACATGGCGGGATCCGGTCGGCCAGGTGTACGAGACCACAACGCGGCGACTCCGTACCGGAGTTGGGAACTCCGCAGGCGGCGGGGCGGACCCGCCGCCTGCGGTGAGCACGCCCGGGCTCAGTGCGCCGGGGTGTAGGACAGCGCGAGCGAGCCGATCTGCTGGCCGGTGGTGAAGTAGCCGGTGCCGAGCTTGGCGTCGAGGTACTTCGCGCCCTCCGCGTCCAGCTGGAAGCTGGAGGAGGTCAGGTTCTGGGTCAGGCCGTTGCGGTTGACCACGTTGTCGCCGGCCGGGTCCAGCAGCGGCACGGGCGTGCCGGAGCCGTTCGGCACGGCGGTGAACCAGCCGTCGGCGACGGAGAAGTCGAGCTGCTTGAAGGTCACGCTCCTGCCGGTGGTGAGGTCCAGGAAGAGCAGGCCGCCACCGAACTGCACGTCGCCGTAGAAGGCCGGGATGTTCGCGGCGCCACCGCTCACCGGGAAGGTCACGGTGAGCCCGGCGGTCTGGTCGTACGACGGGCTGGCGGGCTGGAGCGGAATGACCACGATGCCGTTGAGCGCGGCGTTCGACAGGAAGTTCACGTCGGTGGTGATCACGGCCTGGCCGGCCGCCGGCGTGACGGGGGTGGTGTCGGCGACGGCCGCACCGCCCGCGGCGGTCACGGCGAGGACGACGGCGGCACCGGACGAGGCCAGCCGGGCGCGCATTCTGGACATGCCGAACTCCTTGGGAGAGGTGGAGGGTTGGGAGAGGGACGGGGGTTGGCCGGTCGGGCGCCGGAGCCGGCCCGGCGGCCGCGGGGTGAGGCCCCGCGGCCGCCGGTGTGGTGCAGGTGGGGCTCAGGAGTGGGGCTCAGGAGTGGGTGACGCTGCCGCAGGCGAAGGAGGACAGCGGCAGGAAGCCGAAGCTCTTCAGGTCGGCGGCACCGTTGGTGCAGATCCAGCCGCCGCGGCCGAAGATGGCGCGCAGGGTGGTGCCGTGGGTGTCGGTGGCGGTCCACTCGGCGTCCCGGAAGACGTTGTAGACCACACGGGAGTACGGGGTGGCGGCGAAGGCGGAGCTGATGGTCTTGTTCACGGTGTCGACCGGCGCGACGCCGTCGACGGAGCGGATGGTCAGCGGGCCCTGGACGTCGGCGCCGCTGCCCTTGCCGAAGTAGACCTGGCCGATGTAGTGGGCCACGGAGTAGGGGACCAGCGCGTTGACGTCGGAGAGCTGGGTGTCGCTGCCCTCGTTCTCCTGGACGGTGCTGTTCACGCAGGCGCCCGGGTTGACGGCGGTGCCGCCACCGATGGTGGTCAGGAAGAACGAGCGGGTGCCGGAGCCGGTCTGCGGCAGGAAGGGCTTGATCGTGGCGTTGGGGAGCGACGCGTTGATCTGGTTCCAGTTGGTGACCGTGCAGGTGTAGATGTCCTTCAGGTTCTGCGTGGTCAGGTTCGCCGGGGCGTTGCCGGTGGACGGGGCGGCCCAGGCGACGGCGTCCTTGGCCAGCGCGACGAAGTCGTCGGTGGTCGGGTCGGTCGGCTGCGGGGCGCGCGAGGAGCGGGCGAAGTCCACGGTGGCGCTGGTGTTGGCGTTCAGCGCGGTGATGCCGGCGCCGGAGCCGTTCGGGCGGGTGATCGGGGTGGCGCCCGACTTGGTGGTGATGGTGCCGGCGGGGATGGCGTCCCAGCTGTACAGGTGCGGGGCGCTCGGGTTGGTCACGGTCGCGTTGTAGTCGGCGGCGAGCTTGTTCAGCACGGCCTGGGTGGTGTCGGAGCCCACGCCCACGATGTCCTGGGCGTTCGGCAGGCTCGCCGGGTCGGCGACGGCGGTGCCGGCGAAGACGGTGGCGACCGAGGTCGCCAGCGCGGCGGCGGCAATCAGGTTGGCAGCGGTCCTACGCATGTTTCTCTTCCTCCGGTGGGAGAGACGTCCATCGCGTGAAACCCTTACTCCGGTCGGGAGTTCGGGGCCGGTGGCCGCGTCCGCTGCGGCCCGTCCGGCAGTGCCGATCCTGTCCGGCGGGCCGGTTCCGCCGGAAGGGCGGTCGAGCCGGGCAGCGGAATGTCGACTCATCGGTTCAGCGAGGTTTAGGCACTGGTCAGCGTGGACGCGGCAGGGGCGGGAGCGGGTGTACGAGCGGCGTCGACGTTCTTCTCCAGGAGGCTGCTCGGGGTGTTGCCGGAAACCTGCGCTTCACCGGAAACGCACGAACGGAGGGCCTGGCACGGCTCTCGGGAAACGGCTACAGCGGCCGGTGACCGTCGCGCCCGGACCGGCGCAACTCCTGCCCCACCCACTGCAGTCCGGCCAGGAAGCCCTCGATCCCGGCCTGGCACTGGTCCCGCCGCAGGTACCCGCGCGCGCTGCGGGCGACCGGAACGGCGGCGGTCGCCCCCGGCCGGGTGCTGCGCACCGGCAGGTGGGCGGCCCAGACCCACTGGCGCCCCTCGGACTGCCCGACCGAGCACCGCAGCGCGGCCCGCTCGATCAGCAACTCACGTACGGCCTCGGCGAGTTCTTCCTCGCTGCGGTACGTCCGTACGCCGACGCCGAGCGGTCGGCCGTTGGCGGCGCGCAGCGCCCAGCCGACGCAGCGGTCGCCCGCCGGCACGATCAGCAGTCGCGGACCGCGCCGCTCAGCGGCCATCGGTGCGTCTCAACGGCCCCGCGGGTTCGTGCAGTTCGCGCGGCGGCTGCTTGGACAGCAGCACCACGAAACGCCGGAAGGCGTTCTGGCAGGTCGCGTAGCGCTCGTACGCCCGGCTGGAGCGCACCTCGGGGAGGTTGCGCGAGCCGGGGATGACCCACACCCAGCCGATTCCGTCCCGGAAGTGGGTGATGCGCGCGGTCAGCTCGTCCGCTCCGGCGCGCAGCCCGTCGAAGCCGCGCTCGGCCTCGCCGGCCGTCTCGAACGCGGCCGGGGTGATCGCGACCACCCGGCCGTTGGGCGCCTTGAGCTGCCAGCGGTAGCGCCCGTCCGCGGCCCGTTCGGCGCGGAACCCCCCTCGACGTGCCCCTGCTGCGGTGTGACCGCGGCCGGAAGCGTCCACAGCCCCTCCGTCCGGTTACCTTGCGGTTTCCCCTCCGAGCGGAGCAAAGCTATGTGTGCACACAGAGCCGACGAAAGCCCAGAACGTTCACAACTTGCGCTGTTGGTCGGGAAGTTCTCTCTCGTTTAACTTTCACATGTCTTTGCCGAAGGCCCCTCCGACGAGCCCGGAACCGAGCCCGGAACCGGGCTCAGAGACGGGCTCAGAGCCGGACTCAGAGCCGGGCCGTCCAGCGCACCAGCGCGCCCTTCCGGTACGGCCCCCGCTCGTGCCAGGCGTCCCCACCGAGCACCTCGGCGCGCCGGGTCAGGTTGAGCAGTCCGCTGCGCCGCCCGCCCTCCGGGATGCCCACCCCGTCGTCGGTCACGGTCAGCAGCACGCCCGGCCGGCCGTCGCGGTCCAGCGACTCCGGGTCGCCGCCCATCGGCCGGCCGTCGTCGCCCAGGTGGACGGTCGCGTCGATCTCCACGCCGACCCGGGAGGCCCGCGCGTGCCGCGCCGTGTTGGAGAGCATCTCCCGCAGTGCGGCGAGCAGTTGGCGTCCCGTCTGGTCGCCGACCAGGCTCTCCACCGGCCCGACGAAGCTCACCGAGGGCTTGAAGCCGAGTGCGGCCGCGGCCTGGCTGGCCTCCCGCAGCACCCGGGTGCGCAGGGTGTCCGGCGCGTCGCCGTGGTTGTCGTGCTGCAGGGCGTAGATGGTGGTGCGGACCTCCTGGATGGTGGCGTCCAGCTCGTCCACCGCCTTGCCGATGCCGGACCTGACCTCGGGGACGACCGCCCGCCGGGCCGCGCTCTCCAGCATCATCCCGGTGGCGAACAGCCGCTGGATCACCAGGTCGTGGAGGTCGCGGGCGATCCGGTCGCGGTCCTGGAAGACGGCCAGGCGCTGCTGGTCGCGCTGGCCCTCGGCCAGCCGCAGGGCGAGCGCGGCCTGCGAGGCGAAGGTCTCGGCGAGCTGCTTCTCGCTGTCGGTGAACGGCAGTGCCCCGCACGGGCGCCAGACGCAGAGCCCGCCGAGCACCCGCCCGGCGGCGACCATCGGCACGGCCATGGACGGGCCGAAGCGGCGGGCCAGGCGCATCACCACGGTCGGGTCGCTGGACATGTCGTCCAGGTAGACGCTCTCCCCCGCCAGCAGCCGGGCCGCGAAGCTGTCCTTGGGCAGCAGTTCGCCGCGGACGAACTCGGCCACCTCACCGGAGGCGTGGGCGACCCGCATCTGGCCGTCGCCCTCCCCCTCCGGGCCGGTCGGCAGCAGGATCATGCCGAGCGCGGCGTCCGCCAACTCCCTTACCTGCTCGGCCGCGACGGTCAGGGCCGCCTCGGCCTGCTCGGCGGAGAGCAGCGCGGTGGTGACGGCGGCGGCGCCGGCGATCCAGCGCTCGCGGCGGCGGCCCTCCTCGTACAGCCGGGAGTTCTCGATCGCCACGCCGGCCGCGGCGGCGAGGGCGTGCACCACCTGCTCGTCCTCGGGGGTGAAGGCGCCGCCGCCCTTCTTCTCGGTGAGGTAGAGGTTGCCGAACACCTCCTCGCGAACCCGGATCGGCACGCCCAGGAAGGTCCTCATCTGCGGGTGGTGCGGCGGGAACCCGGAGGAGCGCGGGTCGGCGCCCAGGTCGGTCAGCCGCAGCGGCTCGGGGCGGTCGATGAGCGCGCCGAGGATGCCGCGGCCGGCGGGGAGTTCGCCGATCGCGGCGGCGGTCTCGTCGTCCACGCCGACGTGGATGAAGTCGGCCAGGCCGGTGCCGCCGGGGGCGATCACGCCGAGCGCCGCGTACCGGGCGTCGACCAGTTCGGCGGCGCCGGTGGCGATCCGGTGGAGGGTGGCGTGCAGGTCCAGCCCGGCGCCGATGGAGACCACCGCCTCCAGCAGCCGCTGCATCCGGTCGGTGACGGCGGCGGCGGACTGCAGGCGCTCGGCGACCTCGGTGACCAGGGTGTCCAGCCCGAGCGAGGCGATCTCGGGCACCCGGTGGGGCGTCGGCTCGGGGGTGGTCTCGGGGAGGTCCGGCGTGGGGTCCATGGAGAAAGCCTAGTTTGTACGCTTTTCAGCCGAAGAGCGGCGCGACCGGCTCGGCGGGCGCGACCGGCTCGGAGGGCGCGACCGGCGGCGGCCGCATGCCGGCGGCTATGCCGGTACGGCCCCCAGCAGCCCGTCCGCCTCCCGCTCCCGCCGCCACATCGCGTGCAGCCGCCCGTCCGGGTCGGCGACCAGCTCCGACCAGCAGCCCTGCTCGGCCACCCGGCCGTCTTCCAGCACCAGCACCTCGTCCACGGTCGCGTCGTCCAGCCCGGCCAGCCGGTGGGTGATCAGCACGGTGGTGCGGCCCTCGGTGGCGGCCAGCAGGTCGGCGGTGAGCGCGTCGGCGGTGGGCAGGTCGAGGTGTTCGGCGGGCTCGTCCAGGACGAGCACCGGGAAGTCCGCGAGCAGCGCCCGGGCGAGCGCGAGGCGCTGCCGCTGGCCGCCGGAGAGCCGGGCGCCGTGCTCGCCGACCATGGTGTCCAGGCCGTCCGGCAGGCCCTCGGTCCAGTCGAGCAGCCGGGCGGCGGCGAGCGCGGCACGCAGCTCCTCCTCCGTCGCGCCCGGCCGGGCCAGCCGCAGGTTCTCCCGCAGCGAGCTGTCGAAGACGTGCGCGTCCTGCGCACAGAGCCCGATCACCCGGCGGACGGACTCGCCGTCGAGCGCGCGGCTGTCCACAGCCTGTGGACGACCGGCGGCGAAGGTGACGGCGCCGGAGGTGGGCTCCACGAAGCGCAGCAGCGCCCGGGCGAGGCTGGTCTTGCCGGAGCCGGACGGGCCGACCACGGCGATCCGACGCCCCGCGGCGAGGTCGAGGTCGACCCCGACGAGCGCGTCCACCGTCTGCCCGGGGTGGCGTACGGTCAGCCCGCGCACCGCGACCGGCAGCGGCTGCTCGGGGAGCGCCGCCGGCTCCGACGGTTCGGTCACCGGCGAAGGTGCGTCAAGGACCTCGTCCAGCCGGGCCCGGGCGGCGCGGCTGCGCTGGCGGGCCTGGACGGCGAGCGGCATCCCGGTGACCGCCTCGAAGGCGGCCAGCGGGGTCAGCACCACCAGGGCCAGGCAGACCGGCGCCAGCGCGCCGTCCCGCACGCCCTGGACGCCGACGGCCGCCGCGGCGGTCACGGTCAGCCCGGTGAGCAGCGCGATCAGCCCGGTTCCGAGCGCCGTGGTGGCGGCCGAGCGGGCGGCCAGCCGGGTCAGCGCGGTGTCGGCGGCGCGGACGGCGGCCAGCCGGCCGGGCAACGCGCCGGCCACGGTGAGTTCGGCGGTGCCGGTGAGGCTGTCCACCACGGCGGTGGCCAGCCGCCCGCGCGCCGGGGCCTGGCGCCGCTCGGCGCCGGCCGACCAGCGGGCGGCCAGGGCGGGCACCAGCACGCCGGCGAGCAGCAGCCCGAGGCCGAGCACCGCCCCGGCGGCGGGCAGGAAGGCGGCCAGCACCGCCGTGGAGGCCAGCGCGACCACGCCCGCCACGGCGGCGGGCAGCCGCCAGCGCAGGTAGTGGTCCTGGACCGCGTCCACGTCGGCGACCAGCCGGGAGAGCAGGTCGCCGCGCCGGAAGGCGGGCAGTCCGGCGGGGGCGAGCGCGCTCAGCCGCCGGTAGACGGCGGCCCGCAGGGGGCCGAGGGCGCGCAGCACCGCGTCGTGCGAGACCAGCCGCTCGGCGTAGCGGAAGACGCTGCGGCCGATCCCGAAGGCCCGCACCGAGGTGACGGCCATCATCAGGTAGAGCACCGGCGGCATCTCGGAGGCCCGGGAGATGAGGTAGCCGGAGGTGGCCATCAGCGCGACGGCGCAGCCCAGGGCGAGGGCGCCGAGCAGGACGGACAGCGCCAGCCGGGGCGCGGCGCCGGTCTCGGCCTCGGGCTCCTCGGGCACCACGGGCGCGGACGTCGGCCGTCCCGTGTGGGCGAGCGGAGCGACAGCCGGTGCGGGTTCCGTGACGACGGGCCCCGCCAGCCGTACCCGCTCGTCCGCGGCGGCCAGCAGTGCGGGCCGGTGCGCCACGACCAGGACGGTGCGCGCCGGGTCCTCGGCGAGCGCCCGGACGGCGTCCACGACGGCCGCCTCGGAGGCGCCGTCCAGGTTGGCGGTGGGCTCGTCCAGCAGGACCAGCGGCCGGTCGTCGGCGAGCAGCACCCGGGCGAGGGCGAGGCGCTGGCGCTGCCCGGCGGAGAGCCCGCTGCCGTCCTCGCCGAGCTCGGCGGCCAGGTCGGTGACGAAGTCGAGTGCGTGCGCGGCCCGCAGCGCCGTCCACAGCTGCCGGTCGTCGGCCTCGGGCCGGTAGAGCCGCAGGTTCTCGGCGATGGTGCCGGCGAACAGGTGCGGGTGCTGCGGCAGCCAGGCGATCTGCCGGCGCCAGCTCTCCGGTTCGAGCTCGGCGAGGTCGTACGTCCGCCCGTCGGCGGCGGTGATCCGGACGGTGCCGGCCTCGGGGGCGGTGAGGCCGAGCAGCACGGCCAGCAGGGTGGACTTGCCGGCGCCGCTCGGGCCGGTGAGGGCCGTGGTGGAGCCCGGCTTCAGGGTCAGCGCGGCGCCGTCCGGCGCGGTGCCCTCCACGGTGGTGCAGTCCAGGGCCGGCTCGGTCCGCCCCGGGTGCCGGACGACCAACCCCTCGGCGCGGATCCCGGCCCCGGTCAGGGCCGGGGCCGGCACCGTCCCGGCGGCGGGCAGCGGGGTCTCCAGCACCCGGAACAGCTCGTCGGCGGCGGTCAGCCCCTCGACGCTGGAGTGGTAGAGCGCGCCGACCTGGCGGATCGGGACGTACACCTCGGGGGCGAGGACCAGGATCAGCAGCCCGGTCTCCAGGTCGAGGGTTCCGTCCACCAGCCGGAAGCCGACGGTGACGGCGACCAGCGCGACGGAGAGGGTGGAGAGCAGTTCCAGGGTGAAGGAGGAGATGAAGGCGATCCGCAGGGTGCGCAGGGTGGCCCGGCGGTAGTCGGCGGTGATCCGGGCGATGGTGGCGGCCTGGG
Organism: Streptomyces sp. 1331.2; assembly: GCF_900199205.1. NCBI lineage: Bacteria > Bacillati > Actinomycetota > Actinomycetes > Kitasatosporales > Streptomycetaceae > Streptomyces > Streptomyces sp. 1331.2. Next base: position 3,551,782 of record NZ_OBMJ01000001.1, read on the forward strand.
TGCGGGCCCGGTTGAACACCTTGAGGGTGGGGAGCCCGGCGACCACGTCGAGGAAGTGGTGCGAGAGCCGGGCCAGGGTGTCCCACTGCCGGTCCATCCGGGCCTGGGTGGCCATCCCGATCAGCACCATGAACAGCGGGATCAGCGGCAGCGTCCCGGCGATGATCGCGGCCGAGGTGAAGTCGGCGCCGACGATCCGCAGCAGCACGATGACCGGGACGACCACGGCCAGCGCCAACTGCGGCAGGTAGCGGGCGAAGTAGTCGTCCAGCGCGTCGATGCCGCGGGTGGCGAGGGTGGTGAGTTCGCCGGTGCGCCGGCCCGCCAGGTAGGACGGTCCGAGCGCGGTGGCGTGGTCGAGCAGCCGGCGCCGCAGGGTGGACTTCACCCGGGCGACGGAGCGGTGCGCGGTGAGTTCGGTGAGCCAGCCGACCAGCCCGCGCCCGACGGCCGTCAGGGCGAGCAGCAGCAGTGGCGTGGTCAGTTCGCCGAGGGTCGCGCCGCGCTGGAAGGCGCGGACGACGATCTCGGCGATGAGACTCGCCTGGGCGACCACCAGGGCCGCGCCCGCCGCGCCGAGCAGCACGGATCCGGCGAGGAAGGCCCTGGTGGCGCGGGCGTACCCGAGGAGTCGGGGGTCGACGGGCTGCACGGCGTCAGTCCTGGTCGAGCGGGGTGGCGGGGGTGGCGGCGGAGCCGTGGGCGGCCGCCGGGATGTGCTGGACGCCGATCCGCTTGCGGAACACCCAGTACGTCCAGCCCTGGTAGAGCAGCACCAGCGGAGTGAACACCGCCGCCACGATGGTCATCAGCTTCAGCGTGTACGGCGAGGAGGCCGCGTTGCTGACGGTCAGGCTCCAGCCGTCGTTCAGGGTGGACGGCATGACGTTCGGGAAGAGCGCCAGGAAGAGCATCGCGACGGCGGCCACGATGGTCGCCCCGGAGAGCACGAACGCCCAGCCCTCGCGGCCGCGTTGGTTGGCGACCAGGGCGCCGAGCAGGGCCAGGACGGCGATCACCAGCGCGGCCAGGCTGCGGCCGTTGCCGCTGTCGGCCTGGGTCCAGACCAGGAAGGCTGCGGCCAGCACGGCGGCCGCCAGCCCGGCCCGCAGGGCGGCCCTGCGGGCCCGCTCGCGGATCTCGCCGACCGTCTTGAGCGCGGCGAACACCGCGCCGTGGAAGGTGAACAGAGCGAGCGTGACCAGGCCGCCGAGCAGCGCGTACGGGTTCAGCAGGTCCCCGAGGGTGCCGACGTAGTTCTTCTGCGCGTCGATGTCCACGCCGCGCACGATGTTGGCGAAGGCGACGCCCCAGAGGAAGGCCGGGAGGAGGGAGGTCCAGAAGATGGCCTCCTCCCAGTTCCGCTGCCAGCGGGCGCCGTCGCGCTTGGCCCGGTACTCGAAGGCCACGCCGCGGACGATCAGGCAGACCAGGATCACCAGCAGCGGGACGTAGAAGCCGCTGAAGAGCGTCGCGTACCAGTCCGGGAAGGCGGCGAAGGTGGCGCCGCCGGCGGTCAGCAGCCAGACCTCGTTGCCGTCCCAGACCGGGCCGATGGTGTTGATCAGCACCCGCCGCTCGGCGGTGTCGCGGGCCAGCGGCTTGGTCAGGATGCCGATCCCGAAGTCGAAGCCCTCCAGGAAGAAGTAGCCGATCCACAGGACCGCGATCAGCACGAACCAGACGTCGTGGAGTTGCATGTCAGATCCTCAGTTCCCCAGTGATCCCCGGTTCGGCGGTGGTCAGTACGCGAAGGCGAGCGGCTTGTCGGCGTCCTCGTCCGAGGACGGGCCGCGCAGTGAGGGGTCCTTGGCGGGCGGCTGCTCGGTCACCACCGGGCCGGCCTTGGCGTACTTGACCAGCAGTCGGACCTCGACGACCGCGAGGATCGCGTACAGCGTGGTGAAGGTGGCCAGCGCCCCGATCTGGGTGCCGACGCCGACGTTGGGGGAGACGGCACTGGCCGTGGTCATCAGGCCGAAGACGGCCCAGGGCTGGCGGCCCATCTCGGTGAAGATCCAGCCGAAGCTGTTGGCGATCAGCGGGAAGCCCATGGTCAGGATGCCGATCCGCCAGCTCCACTTGGTCAGCAGCGGGCCGAGTTCGCGCTTGGGGGTGAGCATCAGCCGGGGCACCTCGGTGTCGCCGGTGCGGAACTCGGGGCGCAGGAAGAGCTTCCTGCGGGTGGTCCAGAGCCCGATCAGGCCGGCCACGAAGGAGGTCATCCCGAAGCCGATCATGAGGCGGAAGCCCCAGTAGGTGACGAAGATGCTCGGGATGTAGTCCTTGGGGTTGCCGCCGTGCTGGGCGGCCTCGGCGGCCGCGGTGTCGTTGATGCCGGGGACGGAGGAGCTGAAGTCGCTGTGGGCGAGGAAGGAGAGTATCCCGGGGACCTCCAGCTCGACCGAGTTGTGGCCCTTGCTGACGTCGCCGACCGCGAAGATCGAGAACGGCGCGGGCGCCTGGGTGTCCCACAGGGCCTCGGCGGCGGCCATCTTCATCGGCTGCTGCTCGAACATGACCTTGCCGAGCTCGTCGCCGCTGAGCGCGGTGCCGGCGCCGAAGACGACGGCGAGCACCAGGCCGAGCCGCAGCGAGGTCCGCATCGAGGCGGTCTTCTTGGCGTCGGCGCCCTCCGGCTTGCGCTTGGCCTTCCAGAGGTGGAAGGAGGAGATGCCGACCATGAAGGCGGCGCCGGTGAGGAAGGCGGCGGTCAGGGTGTGGGCGACGACGGTGAGGGTGGTGTTCTGGAACAGCACCTTGGCGATGTCGGTCAGCTGGGCCTTGCCGGTGACCGGGTCGATCGAGTAGCCGACCGGGTGCTGCATCCAGGAGTTGGCGGCCAGGATGAAGTAGGCGGAGAGCACGGTGCCCAGCGCGACCATCCAGATGCAGGCGCAGTGGATCTTCCTCGGCAGCTTGTCCCAGCCGAAGATCCACAGGCCGATGAAGGTGGACTCGAAGAAGAAGGCGATCAGCGCCTCCATCGCGAGCGGCGCGCCGAAGACGTCGCCGACGAAGCGGGAGTAGTCGGACCAGTTCATGCCGAACTGGAATTCCTGGACGATTCCGGTGACGACGCCCATCGCGATGTTGATGAGGAAGAGCTTTCCCCAGAACTTCGTCGCGTGGAAGTACTTCTCCTTGTTCGTCCGCACCCAAGCGGTCTCCAGGCCGGCCACGACGGCGGCCAGGCTGATCGTGAGCGGAACGAAGAGGAAGTGATAGACGGTGGTGATGCCGAATTGCCATCGCGCGATGGTCTCGTGAGCGATTGCCAGTTCCACGTCGCCCTCTCTCCCAACCTGCCCGTGTGACGACGGGCACCTTCCGGACAAACTTCTTCTCTAGCCGTGGAGCGCCGCCAAGCCGCGCACGCTTGCCCGCTTGTGAACGTGAACACGTTCACAAGGGCCAGTATCCACCATCCTTACGGAGGAACAGCAGGTGGGGTGGGATGGACAGCCCTGTGCGGTGCGTCACAGGATGCGGAGCGCTGCGTCACGGGGTGCGGGTGCGGTGCGGCGCAGGTGCAGTGCGGTGCGGTGCGGTGCGCACAGTCTGCGGAACCGCCCCGGCCGGGGCAACGAACGACCGGGCGGACGGGGCGCGCTTCTTGGCCGAACCGGCGCTTGACAGACCGACGTCCCGCTCGCACCGGCGAGCGGGACGTGCTGGGCAGGGGTGCTTCGGGGGCGTCCCGTGCCCGGCTGTGCTACGCGCGGCCGTCCTACGCGCGACCGAGGAGCTGGGTGCCCGAGGCGGAGTCGGTGCGGGCGGTGAAGAACTCGGTGAAGCCGCACAGGAACTCCTCCCGGGTGATCCGCCCGTCCCCGTCGGTGTCCAACTGGCGGAAACCGTGCGAGAGCTCGACCGGGTGCACCCGCGGACCGCCGAACACCGTGCGGTACTCGTCGAACTCCAGGAACCCGCTGCCGTCGGCGTCGGCCGCGGTGAACACCGCGCCCAACGCCGGCAGCAGCCCCTGCTCCAGGTACGCCCCGTCCCGGTCGCACCCCGCCACGGTGGCCGCCACGAATTCCTCCCGGCTGACCTTCCCGTCCCCGTTGGCGTCCATCACCGTGCGCAGCTGCTCCCACCAGCCGTCGAAGGCGGCGTACACCCGGGCCTCGGCAGCCTCGTCCAGTTCCAGCTGCCAGCACACGTTGTGCGCCATCGCCCGCAGGTCGTGCACGGTGATGAAACCGTCGCCGGTCTGGTCCAGCACCTCACGGAAGAAGCGGTCCAGCCGGGAACCCCGGGTGTCGCGTCGGTGCGGACGGTAGCGGCCGGTCGGGCGCCGCTCCTCCGGGGAGCGGTAGCGCAGCCGGTCCGGCAGCAGCCGGACGAGCGCGCCCGCGCCGCGGTGCAGCAGGAAGGACAGCAGCGCGCCCCGCCGGGTCCGGACCAGCCCGAACCGCTCCCGCACCACCGCCGGCAGGTCCGCCACCGTCAGCTCGGTGACCACCCGGGCCGCGAGGCCCCGCACCACCCGCCACCCGGCGTCCCCGAGGAACCACAGCCGCCTCGGCCGAGGCGCCTCCCGCAGCAGGTCCCCCATCAGGTACCGCGCCGCCTCGGTGAACTCCAGCCGCTCGCGGGCATATCGGGCGAAGTAGGCCGGCAAGTCCTTGGCGGTGGGCGGCAGTTCGCCCTCCGGTAGGTCGAATGCGGCGACCGCCTCTTTGAACTCCGCGTAGGCATCCTCTAGTTGGACAGCGTCATAGCCGTCGCCGCCCAGCCGGCGCATCGCCACCACGCACTCGAAGAGCGTCAGCAGCACCCACGCCCTGGTCCCGGCATCCCGCGCGTCGTACGGCCGCCCGTCCGGCGTCGTGCCCCGGATCCGCTTGTGCGCCCGCTCCAGCCGCGCGACCTCCCGCCGCAGCGTCTCCGCGTCCTGGTAGAACAGCCGCCGCCCGCTCCCCAACGTGTGCTCCACCCTCCGCCACGGATGCGCCCGGTACGTGGAGTGCTCCGCCATCCCGGCCCCCACCACCGGATCCGCCGCCTGCAGCGCCAACAACCGCCACGCCACCATGACGATCCGCCATTCGGACAGATCCCGTTTGAACGACACGGCGGGGTCAGCCACGACGCTCCCCGGTGATCTCCGGACCGATCACGAAGCCCTTGGCGGGGCCCTCGGGGATCGCCAGCACCCCTACGCCCTCGGGGTGCTCGATCTCATCGACATCGTTCGGCGCCACGAAGACATCCGGAATGAGCACCTTGAGACCGGCGATGACATTGCCGTCCTGCCCCGGCGCATAGCCAGTGCCCTTCAGATAGTCGTACAGATCCTGCCCCAGCCGCCTGTTGACAGTGAAGTGACGAACTCCGTCGGTGGGTGACAACGTGATCGCCCCCTCGATGATCTCCGCGCGGAAGCCCTCGGGCACATCCATGGACTTCCACGCCTGCCATGGCAACTGGTCCAGGTTCACGACGGCCACCTCAGCAACGACCGCGCTCATGGGGACACCCCTCTTCCCGTCCAGTGTGATCAGCCAGTGCGAGTCCGCACAAGCAATGGCTGCACGGTCGCACACGACCGAGGGGCCGACCGGGTGATCGGCAGTAGGTTCACTCGATCTGGGGGTTTCGGGGCCGGAAATGCCGAAACCGCAGGGCGGCCGGGAGTGCCTGCCCTGCGGTTCGGGTGCGGTGTGGGGGTTCGCGGCCTCCTCCCGAGCGGGCGCGAACCGGGGTGGGTCAGGAAGTGGAGCGGGTGGCCGGCTTGCGGCGGGAGACGTAGAGGGCGGCGGCGCCGAGGCTGAGGGCGAGGCCGGAGCCGAGGGCGAGGTACGGGGTGGCCGGGTTGGAGCCGGTCTCGGCGAGCTCGGTGGCCGAGCCGGTGGTGGCCGAGCCCGCGGCGGTGGCCTGCGTGGTGGTGGCCTGCGTGGTGGTCGAGGTGGTCGACTTCTTCGCCGCGGTCGTCGCGGTGGTGGCAGTCGTCGCGGTGGTCGCGCCGGTGGCCTTGGTGGTGTCCGTGGCCGGGGTGACGGCGGCGGGCTGCTCCACCGACTGCTCGGCCGGCTTCTCCACCGGCTTCTCCACCGGCTTCGCGGCCTCGGCCCGGGCGTCGGCGAGCGCCTTGTCCGCGGCGGCCTTCTTGGCGGCCGCGGCGTCGGCGGCCTGGTGGGCCTGGGTGACCTTGAGGAGCGCGGCGATCCGGGCGTCGTCCAGGGCGCGTTCGGCTGCCTCGACGGCGGCCTTGGCCTGGGTCTCCGCGTCGTGGGAGGCGTTGGCGGCGTCGAACGCCTTGAGCATCTGCTGCCTGGCCTTCTCCAGGTCCTCGTCCTTGGCCCGGCCGTACGCCTCGGCGGCCTCCCCGGCGGCCTTGTCCAGGGCCGCCCTGGTCTCGGCGGCCTTCTTGGCGGCGGCCTGGGCCTGGGTGAACGCGGCACGCAGCGGCTGCGGGTCGGTGTAGTGGCTGAACGCGGTGTTGAGCTCGGCCGCGTGGGCCTTGGCGGTTTCGTAGGCCTTGGCGGCGTCGGCGGCGGCCTGCTCCAGTTCGGCGATCGAGCCGCTGTCGTTGCGGGTCTGCGCCGTCGGGGCCGACTCCGCGAAGGCGGGTGCCGCGGAGAGTACGGCTGCGGGCGAGATCACGGCGGCGATGACGGCGGCCGAGACCAGCGAACGGCGGAATTTCACGATGACCCCTTTCGGGTCCGAAGAATGCAAAAGCCGCGGCTCGTAAGGATCTTGACGTCCGGGCACTGCCGATCATAGGCACACGCATTCTTGACGCTCCATGCCGGATTCCGGCAAAGTGCGGGCCCCGGAATTGCCGGGTCGGTCAGCAGAATTGACGAGTCGACAATTCCCCGGAAAACCTGCGAGCGCCGGCCCTCAGGAGGCTCGTTCGCCGTTGTTGGGCAGTTCGACCCGGAAGGTCGCGCCCTCGCCCGGTGCGGTGTGCAGGGTGAGGGTGCCGCCGTGGGCGCGGGTGAGGGCGGTGGCGATGGCGAGGCCGAGGCCGGCGCCACCGCCGTTGTCACGGCTGCGGGAGGCGTCGACGCGGTAGAAGCGGTCGAAGACCTGCTGGGCCTGTTCCTCGGTGAGGCCCGGGCCGGTGTCGGCGACCTCCAGCAGGCAGATGCCGTCGGCCCCGGCGCCGACCCCGATCCGCACCGGGGTGCCGGACGGGGTGTGCTTGACCGCGTTGCCGACCAGGTTGGTCACCACCTGCCGCAGCCGGGCCTCGTCGCCGAGGACGGGCGCCGCGCCGGGCGCGCCCGTGCCGGAGGGGCCGGTGAGCGCGACGGGGCGGCTCGGGTCGAGCGCGGTGAGGTCGTGCAGGGCGTCGGCGGCGAGGGTGCGCAGGTCCATGGGGGCGAGGTCGAGCGGGCGTTCCTCGTCGAGCCGGGCGAGCACCAGCAGGTCCTCGACCAGGGCGCCCATCCGGTCGGCCTCGCTCTCGATCCGGGTCATGGTCCGCTTGACGTCCGCCTCGGTGGGCAGCGCGCCCATCCGGTACAGCTCGGCGAAGCCGCGGATCCCGGCCAGCGGGGTGCGCAGTTCGTGCGAGGCGTCGGCGACGAAGCGCCGCATCCGGGCCTCGGACTCGGCGCGGGCCGCGAAGGCCGCCTCGATCTGGGTGAGCATCCCGTTGAGGGCGATGGACAGCCGCCCGACCTCGGTGCCCCGGGAGAGTTCCGGCATCCGGTGGGAGAGTTCACCGTCCGCGATCCGGGCGGCGCCCGCCTCGATCCGCCGCAGCGGCCGCAGCCCGGCCCGTACGGCGAAGAAGCCGAGGGCGGCGCTCAGCACCAGGACGGCGCCGCCGATGGCGAGGAAGGAGTTGTTCAGCTTGCCGAGGGTGGCGTCGATGTCCTCGCGGGACACGGCGACCATGACGTAGGCCGGGGTGACCGCGGGCGCGGCGTACGCGCTGGGGCCGGTGGCCTGTCCGCGGGGGGCCTGGAGCGGCAGGACGAGCACCCGCCAGCGGTGGTGGCCGCGCTGGTCGGGCAGGTCGAAGGGGACGTCGGGGGCGGTGCGGGTCGGGTCGAGGCCGGCCAGCTGGGGGGCCGGGTCGCTGTCGGAGACGGGCTGGCGCATGACGGTCTGCACCTTGCCGTCCGCGGACAGGTACTGCACCAGGTACTGGCTGGGCAGGCTGACCCGCCGGCCGGTGCTGACGGCGGGCTTGCCGGCGCTCGGCGGGGCGACCTGGACCGGGGGCTTGCGGGACAGCGGCAGCCCGTACCGCTGGAGCTGTTCGTCCAGCTGCTCGACCAGCTGGGCGCGGACGGTGCCGAGCACGAAGGTGTCGCTGACCACGAGTCCGGTGGTGACCAGCGCGAGCGCGAGCACCAGCAGCCGGGCGCGCAGGGACAGCCGTGAGGTGAACCGGGCGAACACGTGCGGGACCGGTCAGCCCTGCGGGGGGCGGCGCAGCGCGTAGCCGATGCCGCGCACGGTGTGGATCAGCTTGGGGCCGTGCGCGGGGCCGGAGTCGAGCTTGCGGCGCAGGTAGGAGATGTACGACTCGACGATGGAGAGGTCGCCGCCGAAGTCGTAGGCCCAGACGTGATCGAGGATCTGCGCCTTGGAGACGACCCGGCCGACGTTGGCCATCAGGTAGTGCAGCAGCTTGAACTCGGTCGGGGAGAGCGCGACCGGGGTGCCGGCGCGGGTGACCTCGTGGGCGATCGGGTCCAGGCTGAGGTCGGCGACGACCAGTCGGCCGTCCTCGGCGGGGCCGCCGGCCCGGCGCAGGATGGCGCGGATCCGGGCGATGAGCTCTTCCAGGCTGAACGGCTTGGTGACGTAGTCGTCCGCGCCGGCGGCGAGGCCCTGCACCTTGTCGCCGACGCCGTCCTTGGCGGTGAGGAAGAGCACCGGCAGGTGGTCGCCGGGGTGCCCGTGGGCCGGCCCGGCTATCTGGCCGCGGTTGGTGCGCTCGCGCAGCTTCTCGACCACGGTGAAGCCGTCGAGGTCGGGGAGCATCACGTCGAGCACGACCAGGTCGGGGCGCTCGGCGGCGATCAGTTCCAGCGCCTCGGTGCCGCTGGCGGCGGAGGCGACGCGGAAGCCGGAGAAGCGCAGCGAGGCCGCGAGCAGTTCGCGGATGTTGGGCTCGTCGTCCACGACGAGCAGGAACGCCTCGCCCTGGCCCCCGGCCACCGTGGAGCCGCCTGGTGTGGTGACAGTGCCTTGCACGGGGCTTTCGCCTCCTGGTCGGACGGGGACGTTGAGCATGAGGCTAGCCCTCGGAGGCTATGCGGCATGGATGAATGTTGGATTAACACCTTATCGGTCGGTTTTGCCGCGACAAGCCCTTGGACGGGCGCTCGGTGGTGTGCGCACGGGCGTGAACACGCCCAACGCGCCCCCTGGAGACCTTGCCCGCCCTGCGCCGCGCCCGGTATGAGGTGCGTCACTGCCCGGGAATGCGAAGGCGCAGGAAGTCGGCCGGGCCGACTTCCTGCGCCTTGCTGGTGCTACGCGTCACTCACCCGCGGTTCGAAGTGATCACCACTGGGCCCAGGAGACCGTGGAGATGTCGCCGTGCAAGTCCTGGGCAACCGTGGAGAGCGGCTGGACGTAGCTGAAGGGCGAGGTGAGGCTGCCGCAGACCAGCGTGCCGACGGCCTTGGTCCCGTAGATGACCGCGCCCCCGCTGTCACCGGGGGCGGACCACATCCGGCCGAGCTTGATCAGGTGCTGCGTCTCCCCGACGTTGAAGGGCGGGGTCCAGTTGATCTGGACGTAGCCGCCGTTCTCGGACGCCCACGTTTCGGGCATGTCGGTGGACTGGACCGAGACCCTACGGCTCCAGCCGGTGCGGCCCCCGGAACAGGAACGTCGCCTCCCGGATCGACGGCAGGCCGAGCGCCAGCATCAGCAGCCGGCCGAGCCCGAGCCCGAGGCCGCCGTGCGGCGGGGTTCCGTAGCGGAAGCAGTCCAGGTAGCCGGAGAGCGGCCCGGTGTCCATGCCCTTCTCCCGGGCCTGGGCGACCAGCCGGTCGTGGCGGTGCTCGCGCTGGGCGCCGGTGGTGATCTCCACGCCCTTCCACAGCAGGTCGAAGGACTCGGTGACGGTCGGGTCGTCCTCCGGCCGCAGGTGGTAGAACGGCCGCACGGCGGCCGGGAAACGGGTGACGAACACGAACTCGTGCCCGGTCTCCGCGGCGATCAGCGCGCACAGCGTCCGCTCGCCCTCCGGGTCCAGGTCGTCCTTGACGCCCTCCCGGTCCCAGCCGGTGGCACGGAGCCGGGCCAGCGCGTCGGCCATGGTGATCCGCGGGAACGGCAGTTCCGGGACCACGACCCGGGTGCCGAAGTGCTCGGCGATCGCCTCCCCGTGCTGCTCAGCGACCGCGGTGAGGACGCGGTGCAGCATCCGCTCCTCGAAGGCCATCACGTCCTCGACGCCGTCGATCCAGGCGATCTCGACGTCGACGCCGGTGAACTCGGTGGCGTGCCGGGAGGTGAACGACGGCTCGGCCCGGAACACCGGCCCGATCTCGAAGACCCGGTCGATGCCGCCCGCGATGGCCATCTGCTTGTAGAACTGCGGCGACTGGGCGAGGTAGGCGGTGCGCCCGAAGTACCCGACCTCGAACACCTCCGCCCCGGACTCGGAGGCGGTGCCCATCAGCTTGGGCGTGTGCAGCTCGGTGAACCGCTCCTCGGCGGCGAGCTCCCGCATCGCCCGCTCGACGGTCGTCTGGACGTCGAAGACCAGGTGCTGGGAGGGGCGCCGGATGTCGAGGAACCGCCAGTCCAGGCGCTGGTCGATGCCGGTCTTCTCGTCGATCGGCAGCTTCGGCTCGGCGAGCGAGACGATCTCGACCCGGGACGGGACGATCTCCAGGCCGCCGAGCTTCACCTGCGGGCTGGCGACCACCTCACCGGTGATCTTCACGGCCGACTCGACCGTCACCCGCTCGAACGCCGCCTCGATGGGGTCCTGCTCTCCACCGCGCACGTGGGTGACCTGCACGATCCCGGTGTGGTCCCGGACCAGCACGAACTGGAGGCGACGCTGCCGCCGGAGCGTGTCCACCCAGCCGTAGACGGTGACCGTCTCGCCGACGCGTGCGTGGAGGTCTGCGACAAGGGTGCGCGTCATGGCGGCAACTCCCTGGGTTGCGGGCGCGTTGGTCGCGCCGACGACGAGCGGTAAACGGCCGCCCGGGGGACAGCGCCCACCCTAGGCGATCAAGCTCCACCCGGTCGTCCGGTTTTCCCCGCGCAGGAAGTCGGCCGGCCCGACTTCCTGCGCATACGGGTCTTCAGAGGACCCAGCGGGTGGTGGTGCCGTTGGGGGCGGTGTAGGCGGCGTACTGGGCTTCGGGGCCGGCTTCGACGGCGAACCACTCGGGGCGGGGGCGGTTGTGGGCGAGCCAGTTGCGGTGGGCGGCCTCGACGAGACACCAGACGTCGCGCGGGCCGCTGAGGGCGACGGCGGCGGGGCCGTCGGGGCGGGCGGTGGAGCCGCTCGTGGGGTCGTGGAGGGTGTGACCGCTGCGGGTGATCGTGGGGGCGAGGCGCAGGCCGGCCCAGAAGGCGAAGCCGGGGTGGTCCAGGGCGCGGGCGTCGAGTTCCGTGGTGCGGCGGCGGGCCTGCGGATCGGGGGCGGCGGGCGCGGGGGCCGGGTCCCGGTGCAGGGGCGGGAAGGCGGCCTGGTGGTGGAGGAAGCGGCCGGCGGCCCGGCCGTCGTGGCGCTTGGTCAGCCGGGCGACGGCGCCGCCGACCGGGGCGACGATGAGGCCGCCGGGGGCGCACTGGTCGAGCCAGGCCAGGGGGAGGCGGGGGACGGCGCAGGTGGCGATGATCCGGTCGTACGGCGCTCCGGCCGTGTGACCTTCGGCCGCGGCGGCCCCGACGACGGTCGGTTCGCGGTCGGCGGCGTCGCGGAGCAGGGCGGTGAGGTCGCCGGGGCCGATCTCCAACACCCGGTCGCCGGGCCGGACGTCGAGCGCGTCGACCAGGTCGGACGGCAGGTCGGTCGGCAGGCCCGGCAGCGGGGCCGCGGGCGACCGTTCGACGGTCGTGGCCAAGTCGACTTCGGCACGCAGGAGTTGGTCGTCACTGTGGAGAACGGTCACCATGCCCGGTCGGTCCTTCCTGAGTGGTCGCAGCACGTCGAGGTGCGCAGCGGTCGGCTGCCGGCGAGCCGATCGTCGCCAAGACGGGAAGGGAGGGACAAGGCTTGTGAATCGAGAGGAAAATCGGGAGGCGGGAGGGAGGCCGGAGGGGGGCGGAAGGGAAGCGGCCCCTGGGACGACGGGCCCCCGGGCCTGCGAGACCATGGGGCATCGGCACAGGAGCAGGGGGACCGCATGGAGCTACGGCAGTTGCGCTGCTTCGTCGCCGTCGCCGAGGAGTTGCACTTCGGCCGGGCGGCCGAGCGGCTGCTGCTCGGCCAGCCCGCCGTCAGTCAGCAGGTCAAGTCCCTGGAACGGGAGTTGAAGGTCGAGCTGTTCGACCGGTCGCCGCGGTACGTCCGGCTGACCCCGGCCGGGGAGCGCTTCCTGCCCGCCGCCAGGAACGTCCTCACCGCCGAGGACGCCGCCCGCGCCCTGGCCGCCGATCTGGCCGCCCCCGCCGTGCTCCGGCTCGGCACCATCACCGGGCTCGGGGAACGGCTCGACCTGATCCTCGACACCTACCAGCGCCGGGCCCCCGGCGTGCACGTCGAACTGCACGCCGCCCCGGTGCGGGAGCGGCTGGCCCGGCTCGCGGACGGCCGTCTCGACGCCGCCTTCGTCCGCGGCGCCATCGCCGAGAGCAGCCCGGAGCTGCGCTTCCTGCCCATCTGGCAGGACGAGTTGTTGCTCGCCCTGCCCGCCCGGCACCCGCTCGCCGAGCGGCCGGAGGTCGATCTCGCGGAGCTCGCGGACCTCCCGCTGCGCTTGACCGAGCGCCGCAACCACCCCGCCCTGGTGGACCTGGTCACGGACGCCTGCCGGCAGGCCGGCTTCCGGCCGGTCCTCGGCCCGGCGCACAGCACCCTGCAGGACACCCTGGCCGCGATCGGCACCGGAACCCCGATGTGGACGGTGGTGTACGCCGCGAACGCCCGCATGATCAACGCCCGCCGGGTCGCCTTCCGCCCCTGCCGCACCCCGCTGGCCCTGCCGACCTCGCTCGCCGTCCGGCGCTCCGCCCCGCTCCCCCGGCTGCTGGTCGAGGCCTGCCGCCAAACATCCCACCTGACCTGCGACGATCAGGATTCGTGATCGCTGTGAGAGCGAATCGGGTCTGGGTCGGAGGGCCCCGATCGAGTGGACTGGTCCCAGCCGGAAAACCGGCGGAACGACCAGAGGAACCGAGTCGAGGAGCCGAAGATGCCGATCGTCACCATCCAGCAGGGCCCGCGCAACGTCGAGCAGAAGCGCGAGCTGGTCAAGAAGGTCACCGACGCCTTCGTGGAGGCCCTGGAGGTCCCCGCCGAGAGCGTGTTCGTGTGGATCCAGGAGTACCAGCCGGAGAGCTGGGGCGCGGCCGGCAAGCTCACCGCCGACCGCTGACCGCCCGCAGTACCGCAGTAGCGCAGTACCGCACCGCCGCAGCGCGGGAAGTCGGTCGGTCCGACTTCCCGCGCGGGCCGGGGGCTCTCCTCAGGGCTGCCGGGGGAAGGCCGACGTCCGGGTGAGGACCGCGACCGCGACGAGGGCCAGGGCGGAGAGACCCTGCAGGACCGCGTACCAGGGCGGGCAGAGGCCGGGGATCAGATCGACCCCGATGAGGGCGATCGGCATGATCGTGGAGACGGTCCGCAGCCGGTCGAAGTCCCGGTAGGAGCCCCCGGCAGCGCGGCCGGCCATCCGGTGGAGCAGCGGAGTCAGCGCGAGCAGGATCGCCCCGCGGAACCACATGAACGAGCTCGCCTCGTGCCCGGTGGCCGCCATCACGGCGACCGTGCCGAGGACGACGGCGCCGGCGGCGCCGAAGAGCAGGATGCACTTCTTCACCGTGGTGAAGCCGTCCCGGGTGGTCGTCGTGGTAGCCATGGTTCGCTTCCCTCCGTGTCGTTGTGGCTACGACGTTACGGAGCGCACGGCGCGCCCGGTACGGGTCCAGCCGTACGCGGGGGTGGGTCCAGGCACACTCGGCTAGCGAGCAGCTGCCGGGCGGCCGGACCACAGGACCGAGCCGAGCAGCAGCACCCCGGGAACGATCCCGGAGGCCACCGCGATGACGGGCGCGGCGACGCCGCAGGCGGCCAGCACCAGGCCGGCCACGCCGCAGACCGCCATCGACGCGCCGAGGACGTGCAGCGCCGGCCGCTTCCAGACCGCAGCGAGGCCGAAGAAGTGCACGCCGACCACGAGGGCGATCCAGGCCACGCTCGCGGACGGGGTGTGCAGCACCTTGCTGATCACGAACAGGCCGGCCCCGAGCGCGAGCGCTTCGACCGCCACCACGTACCAGTAGCCGCGCCCGAAGCCCGTGCCGCTCGGCGGTCTGTCGGCATCGGCCGCGGGTACGGCGGCCCGCCGGCCGGCGAACACGATCCGGAGGAACGCCAGGATGGCGAGCATGCGCAGCGGAACGGCGACGGCCGTCGGCAAGGTCGCTGCGTTCATCTGGATGAAGGCGAGGCCGAAGCCGCCGCCGATGAGCCTACTGACCTGATCTTTTGTCATGATCGTCAGATCTACAGCATGACGATCACCCAGCAAAACGGGTGTACTTGGCCACCCGACTGGCGTGCCTCGTGAAGCGGCCGAGCCCGTACAGGCTGAAGTGGTGGCACACCATCCCCACCCCCGCTGGAGAGAAGCCATGAGAACTGCCCGCACGCTGACCACCGCGGTCGCCGCCGTCGCCCTGATCGCCACGGCCTGCGGTGGCTGCTCCAGCAGCAAGAAGACGACGGCCACGACGAGCCCGTCCCCCGCGGCCACCTCCGCCAGCCCGTCCGCCGCGGCGAGCCCGACGGAAAGCGCGAGCCCGACGGAAAGCGCGAGCCCGACCGAGAGCACCAGCCCGAGCCCGACCGCAGGGGCTCCCGGCGGAGGGGCCACCATCGGGGCGGCAACCGCCGGCAAGTTCCAGAACATCCTGGTCGACTCCCAGGGCAAGACGCTCTACCTGTTCGAGGCCGACACCTCGCCCACCTCCACCTGCTACGACGCCTGCGCCACCGCCTGGCCGCCGCTGCTGACCAACGGCACCCCCACCGCCGCCAACGGCGCCGACCAGACCAAGCTCTCCACCACGGCCCGCAAGGACGGCAAGTCCCAGGTCGTCTACAACGGCCACCCGCTCTACTACTTCGAGGGCGACACCGCGAAGGGCGACACCAACGGCGAGGAGTCCAGCGCCTTCGGTGCCAAGTGGTACGTGGTCAACGTCGCGGGCGACAAGGTCGAGGGCGACTGACCCGATGCACGGTGTCGAACGGCCGCTCCGTTCCCGGCGACGGGCCCGCGGCGTCCTGTGGATGCTCCTGCCGGTGGCGGTGACGGCCGGTCTCTTCTGGTACGGCCGGGCGCACACCCCCGACTACACGAGCAGCCTCTTCGGCCGCCGCTTCGACGACGCCAACCTGCTCAAGGCCCAGCTCGGCACCGCCCTGCTGGGCCTGGCCCTGGTCCAACTCCTGCTGGGGCTCTGGATGTACGGCCGGCTGCCCGGCGTGCGCGCCGCACGCCGGCCGGTCCGGACCGGGCACCGGGTGGTCGGGGTGGTGGCGTTCCTGCTCTCCCTCCCGATCGCCTACCACTGCATCAACGCCTACGGCGTGCAGGTGACGGACAGCCGGATCGCCCTGCACTCGTTCGCCGGATGTTTCCTCTACGGCGCGTTCATCACCAAGGTCATCGTGGTCCGCCACCGCAGGCTCCCCGGCTGGGCCCTGCCCACGGCGGGCGGAGCGCTCATCGTGCTGATCGCCCTGCTCTGGTACAGCGCCGCCCTCTGGCGCCTCAACGGCTATGCCGTGCCCGGTCTTTGAGCGGCCCCGATGCCGGGAAAAGGCCCCCTTGCTCCTCGCAAGGGGGCCTTTCCGCGCCGGAAGATCGGCGTCTGCGCGGGCGTTGCCTCCTGGCGTGAAGATCAGTGAAGCCTCCAGAGTCAGCGGCGTGAGCGCGAGGTCGTTACGGCACTACGAGGACGAGGGCCTGATCGTCCCCGGCCGTTTCGACAACGGGTTCCGCGACTACTGCCGGTCCACGATCGACCGGGTGCTCGTCATCCGCTCGCTGCTGGAGTCCGGACTGCCCGTGCGGTTGATCAGGGAGATCCTGCCCAGCCTCACCGACGGGTCCGAGACCGGCAGCGATGCGGTGTGCACGGAGTTCCTGCACGAGGTGGAGAGCTTCCGCGATCGGCTCGCCGCCCGCATCGCCGTCCTCAGCGACCAGCAGGCGGCCCTCGACGCCTACTTGCGAGCGGCCGCTTGCCCTTGACGCAAGTGTCAGGTTCGTACGTTCGGTCCATGGAGACCGACGAGCAGCAGCAGACCGTACGAGCACTGGTCCAGCGATCGCACGGGGGACCGCAGGACCTGGCCCTCTCCACCGATCGCCCCCGCCCCGCTCCGGGGCCCGGCGAGTACCTGATCCGGGTGGGCGCCGCCGGGGTCAACTTCGCGGACGTCATGCAGACCCGTGGCACGTACGGTGGCGGCCCGCAGGCGCCCTACGTGGCGGGCTTCGAGGCGGCCGGCGAGATCGTGGGGGTCGGCGCCGGGGTGGAGGTTCCGCTGCCGCTCGGCACCCGTGTGGTCGGAGCCGGCCCGGGGGCCTTCGCGCAGTACATGACGATGCCGGCGGCAGGCGTGCTGCCCGTGCCGTCCGGCTGGAGCGACGCCGAAGCCCTCGGTCTGGTGCTCAACTGGGCCACCGCGTTGGCGGCATTGAAGCCGCTGGGCGAGATCAAGGCCGGTGAGACCGTCCTGGTGCATGCGTCGGCCGGAGGTGTCGGGCAGGCCGCCGTCCGCCTCGCCCGCCACTACGGTGCCCGCGTGATCGCCACGGCCTCGCCGGCGAAGCACGACACCATCAGGGCGCTCGGCGCCGACGAGGTCCTGGACAGCCGGCGACCCGATCTGGCAGCGGAGATCACCCGCCTGACCGGGGGCGTGGACCTCGTCCTGGAGTCGGTGGGGCGGGCCACGTTCACGACGAGCCTGTCGGTCACCAAGCCGATCATCGGCCGCATCGTCGTGTTCGGTGCCGCGTCCGGCGATGCCACCCTGACCACGCACGACCTGGTCTTCACCCACCCGGTCCAGGTCAAGGGCCTGCACATCGGAGCACTGGCGGTCGCAGCCCCGGCCGTGTACCGGTCGCTGATCGGAGAGATCGAAGCCCTCATCGCCCACGGCGTGTACCCACCCGGAACGCCCCGGGTGCACGCACTGGCCGAGGGAGCGAAGGTGCTGGAACAACTGGAAGCCGGCCGGACCCAGGGCAAGCTCGCCCTCGACCCCTGGCGTTGAGCACACGAGGGCGGCCCCCTTGCGAAAGAACAAGGGGCCGCCCTCGCGGTTCGTCCGTCAGCCGCCGTTCGGGTTCCGGTTGCCGCCGCCGAAGCCGCCGGCCGCGTTGCCTTCGACCAACTGGCTCGCGGTGTAGCCACCGTTGGCGTCGGGGGTGCCGACGACGGTCACGCTCTGGCCGGGCTGCAGGTCGGCGACCTTGCCCTCCTTGTTGAGCTGGACCTTCGTCGCGTCGCCGGTGGTGACCTTGACGGTGTTGCCGTTGGCGTCGGTCAGGTAGACGGTGTTCCCGTCGACGGCCTTGACCGTCCCCCGGGCGAACCCGGGCTGCCCGCCCTGACCCGAGCCCTGGCCGCCCTGCCCGGCACCCTGGCCCCCACGGCGGCCGCCCTGCCCGCCCTGAGCACCCGCGCCCTGCCCGTACCCGCCGCCGCCCGCACCCTGCCGCTGGCCACCGGCCGCAGCAGCCGCCGGCCGGGAGGACTTCCCGCCCGACCCGTTGTTCTGCTCGTACCAGACCCCGCCCGCGAACGCCCCCGTGGCGATCACCCCGCCCGCCAGCACCAGGCTGATCCAGGGGAGCTTGCGCCGGGGCGGCGCGGCCAGTTCGGCGCTGACGTCGCGGGCGTCCGGCGGGGTGGCGAGCAGGGCGACCTGCTCGGCGTGAGTGCTGCTGACCGTGGCGATCTCGTTGCTGCTCATGGCGTGGTGTGTGTCCTACTCGTGCCGGAGGGCGTCGATCGGCCGCAGCGAGGCGGCCCGGTTGGCGGGGTAGCTGCCGAAGAAGAGCCCGATGGCGACGGCGATGCCGAACGCGCCGAGCACCGACTCGGGGATCACCACCGGCTTGATGCCGACGATGCTGAAGTGCGAGCCGATCATCCCGGCCGCGACTCCCAGCCCCGCGCCGATCACCGACAGCAGCGTCGACTCGGTGAGGAACTGCCCGAGGATCACCGCGCGCGGCGCGCCGAGCGCCTTGCGGATGCCGATCTCGCGGGTCCGCTCGGTGACCGTCACCAGCATGATGTTGGTGATCCCGATCCCGCCGACCAGCAGCGAGATCGCGGCTACTGCGCCGAGCAGCACGGTGAAGGTCTTGGTGGTGCTCTCCCGCGCCGTGAGCAGGGAGGCCTGGTTGGTGATCCGGAAATCGGCCTTGCTCGGGTCGGCGATCGCGTGGGTGCCGAGCAGCACCCGGGTGATCTCCGCCTGGGCGGCCGTGGTGGTGTCGGCGGAGGCCGCCTGCACCAGGATCTGGTTGACCGGGCCGAAGCCGGTGAAGGCGTTCTGCACCGTCGGCAGCGGGGCGATCACCACGTCGTCCGGGTCGGTGAAACCGCTGCCGCCCTTGGCCTGCAGCACGCCGACCACGGTGAACGGCGTGCCGCCGAGCACGACGGTCCTGCCGACCGGGTCCGCGGTGTCGAAGAGCTGCTTGGCCGTGGTGGCGCCGAGCACCGCGACCTTGCGCGAGCCGAGCACGTCGTCGTTGGTGAAGTACTCGCCGTGGGCGACCTTCTGGTTGGCGGTCTCGAAGTACGCCGGGTAGGTGCCGACGATCGAGCCGGGACTGTACGAGATGTTCCCGTACAGCGCCGTGCCGCTGGTGGTGACGACCGGCGCCACCGACTTGATCGCGGAGGCGGCCTCGGCGTCGTTCGCCAGCGCCTTGGCGTCCGCCACCGTGAGCTTCTTCACCGAGGAGGCCGCCCGGGAACCGCCGGCCGCCGAACCGGCGCTGACGGTCAGCGAGTTGGTTCCGAGCGAGGTGATCGAGTCCTTGACCGCGACGGACGAGCCGTTGCCGACGGCCAGCAGCAGGATCACCGAGGCGACGCCGATCAGCACGCCGAGCATGGTGAGCGCGGAGCGCACCTTGTTGGCGGCCAGGCCGCCGACCGCGAAGCGGAGTGTCTGCCAGAGGATCACGCGGACACTCCCAGGTCACGAAGGGCGGGGGGCGGCCCCTCCACCGGGGCCTGCCGGACGTCGCTCACGATCTGCCCGTCGACCAGGCGCAGCACCCGCTTGGCGTGCCGGGCGACCTCGTCCTCGTGGGTGATCAGCACGACGGTGCGACCGGTGGTGTTGAGCCCGTCGATCAGGGCCAGCACTTCCTCCGTGGAGCGGCTGTCGAGGTTGCCGGTCGGCTCGTCGGCGAGCAGCATCGCGGGGGCGGTGACCAGGGCCCGCGCCACCGCGACGCGCTGCTGCTGGCCGCCGGAGAGCTGGTTGGGCTTGTGGCCGGAGCGCTCGCCGAGCCCGACCAGCGAGAGCGCGGCCAGCGCCCGGCGCCGCCGCTCGGCGGCCCGCACGCCCGCGTAGGCGAGCGGCAGCTCGACCTGGGCGAGGGCGGTGGTGCGCGGGATCAGGTTGAAGGACTGGAAGACGAAGCCGATCTTGCGGTTGCGGACCAGGGAGAGCTGCTGCTCGTCCAGGTGGCCGACGTCGACGCCGTCCAGCAGGTAGCGGCCGGAGGTCGGGACGTCCAGGCAGCCGAGGATGTTCATCAGGGTGGACTTGCCGGAGCCCGAACTGCCCATCACGGCGACGTAGTCGCCCTGTTCGATGTCCAGGCTGACGCCCTGCGGTTCGCCGGTCTCCGGGTCGTCCGGGCCGCGCAGCGCGTGCACGGTGGCGTCGCCGTGCCCGTACGACTTGGTGAGCCGGCGGATCCGGATCACCGGCACGGGCGTCGCGGGGACGCGCTTGTCGATGACGTGACGCATGCTCAGCCCCGACCGCCCCGGCCGCCGCCGGCGCCACCCGCACCGCCACCGCCGCCACCGGTGCCGCCCGGGAAGACCCCGCCGCCCGCACCGCCGCCCGCGCCGCCGCGGTTGCCGCCCGCGCCCGGGAAGGAGCCGTTCGGGAAGCCGTTGGTGCCACTGGTGGTGGGGAGTTCGACCTTGTCGCCCTCCTTCAGCCCGGAGACCACCTGCACCGTGCTGTCGCCCTCGACGCCGACGCCGACGGTGATCCGCTCGGAGCTGCCGTCCTCGTGCACCACGGTCGCGGTGCGGGAGGTGCCGGTGCCGGACAGGGCGGCGGTGGGCAGCGAGAGCGCGTTGTCGGCCTCGCCGGTGATCACCTGGACGGTGGCACTGAGGCCGGTGCGCAGGGTGCTGGTGTCGCCGCTCAGCTGCAGCACGGCCGCGTACTGGACGGCGGAGGAGCCGGCCGCGCCACCGGAGCCGCTGCTGCTGGGCAGCGAACTGACCGACAGGACGGTGGCGTTGAGCTTGGTGTCGGACTGCGCGTTCAGGGTGACGGTGGCCGCCTCGCCCTTCTTCAGCTTGAGCGAGTCGAGCTCGGAGAAGTTCGCGGTGACCTGCATCCCGGTCGGGTTGGTCAGCACGATGAAGCCGCTGGGGGCGCCCGAACCCGCGCTCGTGCCGCTCGACTTGCCCGCGGAGGACGAGGAGGACGAGGAGGAGCCCGAGGCGCCCGCCCCGACGGTGTCGCCGACCTTGCCGGAGACGGAGGCGACCGTGCCGTCCACCGAGGCGGTCAGGGTGGTCCCGGCCAGCGCCGCCTGGGCGTTGGAGAGGTTGGTCTGCGCGGTGGCGACCTGCTGCTGGGCCTGGGCCACGGCCGCGTCGTCGACCTTGGTGGTGGTGATGGTGGTGGTCTGCGGGGCGGGCGTACTGCTCCCACCCGCCCCGCGTCCGCCACCGCCGGCGGACCCACCGCTGCCGGCCGCGCTGCTTCCGGAGCCGCTTCCGGAGCCGCTGCCGGCCGCGCCGCTGCTGCCGGTCCCGCCGGAGGCCGGGACGGGCAGCAGCTCGGTGGTCGTGGTGGTGACTCCGGCCTGCGCCTTGGCGAGGTTGGCGTTGGCCGTGGTGAGGGCCGCCTGGGCCGCGTCCACCTGCTGCTGGGCCGCCGTGGTGTCGACGGTGGCGAGCACCTGGCCCTTCTTGACGGCGTCCCCGACCGCGACCTTGACCGCGGTGAGCCTGCCACCCGTCGCGAAGTCCTGGGCCGCGTCGGTGGGCGACACCAGGGTGCCCGTCCCGGACACGGTGGCCAGGACAGTGCCCTTGGCGACCGTCGCGGTACGGGTCGTGGGCTTGGCCGACGCCGGACCGGAGCTTCCGCTGACCGTGGTGTACACCAGGGCCACGCCGCCCAGCAGGGCCACACCGAGCGCGGAGTTGACGAGGACGGCACCGCGCCGCCGTGGGAGCACCTTCATGGCGGACAGCTTCGCGGGGAGCTCTTGCGGAGTCCTGGGCGCGGGCTGGGAGGAGACTGGACGGCCGGATCCGGGCATTCCGGGCAGAACAGCCGCCCTGCGCGGCCTGCTTGGCCGCTCCGTGGCCGGCCGTTGGCCGAACTCCCAGCGCACTCCCAGCGATCCACAGCCATCCGGGAGCTCCCGGGGAGCGCCCAGGCCCGGGAGCGCCCGGGGCCCGGGGAGCGCCCGCGCCTTCCCGACGAACGCCACAGGGGCGCACCGTCCGACGGCACGCCCCTGCAACCGACTGCGCGATGAACCTCAGAGCGCCTTGCGGAACGCCTCCGCCACCGACAGGAAGATCGAGTTGCCCTCGGCCTCCCCGATCGACACCCGCACGCCCTCCGGGAACGGCCGGACGATCACGCCCGCCTCGGCGCAGGCCGCCGCGAACTCCGCCGAACGCTCGCCGAGCCCCAGCCAGACGAAGTTGGCCTGCGAGTCCGGGATTTCCCAGCCCTGGGCGCGCAGCCCGGCGACGACCCGGTTGCGCTCCTCGACCAGCGCGTCCACCCGCTCCAGCAGCGCCTCCTCGGCGCGCAGCGAGGCGACGGCGGCGTTCTGGGCGAGCTGGTTGACGCCGAACGGGACGGCGGTCTTGCGCAGCGCGGACGCGACCGGCTCGTGCGCGATCGCGAAGCCGACCCGCAGGCCCGCCAGGCCGTACGCCTTGGAGAAGGTGCGCAGCACGCAGACGTTCGGGCGGTCGCGGTAGAGGTCGATGCCGTTGGGGACCTCGGGGTCGCGGATGAACTCGATGTAGGCCTCGTCGACGACCACCAGGATGTCGCCGGGGACGGCCGCCAGGAAGCGCTCCAGCTCGGCGCGGTGGATCACGTTGCCGGTGGGGTTGTTGGGGTTGCAGACGAAGATCAGCCGGGTGTTCGGGGTGATCGCGGCGAGCATCGCGTCCAGGTCGTGGTCGCCGGCCGGGGTGAGCGGGACCGGGACGGGCGTGGCGCCGGCGATCTGGGTGATGATCGGGTACGCCTCGAAGGAGCGCCAGGCGAAGATCACCTCGTCGCCCGGGCCGGCCGTGGCGAGGATCAGCGACTGGGCGACGCCGACCGAGCCGGTGCCGGTGGCGATGTGCTCGACGGGCACGCCGAAGCGCTCGGCCAGCACCTCGGTCAGCTCGCTGACGCCCATGTCGGGGTAGCGGTTGAACGAGCCGGCCGCCGCGACCGCCGCCTCCAGCACGCCGGGCAGCGGGTCGTTCGGGTTCTCGTTCGAGGACAGCTTGTAGGCGTCGGCGCCGGCCGGCTTGCCGGGCTTGTAGGTGGGGATGCCGTCCAGGGTCGGCCGCAGCCGCGGTCCCTGCGCTGACGTACCACTGCTCACGGTCGTACTCCGTTTCCAGAAGTTGCACTGCTGTCCGGAGCGCTCGCCCGCCACGGACGGGTTCGCCCTCCGTGTCCGGGACCTCCTGACTCGCCCCGGACCACCCCGGTCGGGTGCCTTGCACGATACCGACCGCCCTCACCCGTAGGAGTGAGATGCCCGGTCGGGTTACAGGCGCAGATCAGCCATTCTGCCCGGTTCCTTTGGCACATGTCAGAGGTAAGAGGCCAGGTTTCGGACGGGTATCGAAGGGGCGCACCCCGGCTCACTCTTGGAGAAACGTATCTCCGAAGGCTCCCGATGCGCCGGTCACAGACCCTTGTCAGGAGCCATACGATCGGTCCGCCATGACAGCAGCAGCCAACCAGAGCGGTCGGCGACCCACCGCCTCACGGCGTCTGGAGCGGGCCGGCATCCGGGATGTGGCGGCAGCCGCCGGAGTGTCGATCACTACCGTCTCCGACGCGCTGAACGGTAAGGGCCGCCTGCCCGACGAGACCCGCAGCCGGGTGCGCGAGGTCGCCGAACGCCTCGGCTACCGCCCCTCCGCCGCGGCCCGCACCCTGCGCACCGGACGGTCCGGCCTGATCGGGCTGACCG
This sequence comes from Streptomyces sp. 1331.2, assembly GCF_900199205.1. Lineage (NCBI taxonomy): Bacteria > Bacillati > Actinomycetota > Actinomycetes > Kitasatosporales > Streptomycetaceae > Streptomyces > Streptomyces sp. 1331.2. The sequence continues at coordinate 3,575,373 of NZ_OBMJ01000001.1, forward strand.
TCACGACCTACGGCGAAGAGCCCTTCACCTTCACCGAGTTCGCGTACTTCGCCGAGATGGCCCGGGCCGCCACCAGCGCCGCCCTCGGCCGCGGCTACGCGCTGGTGGTGCTGCCCGCCTCCTCCCGCCACGACGTCTGGGGCAACATCGCCCTCGACGGCACCGTGGTCATCGACCCGCCCGACCAGGACCCGCTGGTCAGCGAGCTCTACCGGTCCGGCGTCCCGGTCGTCAGCGACGGCAAGCCCGGCAACTGCCCGGTCACCGCCTGGGTCGACAACGACCACGAGGCCGCCGTCCTCGGCATCCTCGACCACCTCTCCGAGGCCGGCGCCCGCCGGATCGGCCTGCTCACCGGCACCAGCACCGACACCTACACCCGGCTCTCCACCGAGGCCTACCTCGGCTGGTGCGCCAAGGTCGGCCAGGAGCCGGTCTACGAGGCCTACCCCGCGCACGACCCGGCCGCCGGCGCCGTCGCCGCCGACCGGCTGCTCGCCCGGCCCGACCGGCCCGACGCCGTCTACGGCCTCTTCGACCCCAACGGCACCGACCTGCTCGCCGCCGCCCGCCGGTACGGCCTGCGGGTGCCCGACGACCTGCTGCTGGTCTGCTGCAGCGAGAGCGACGTCTACGCGTCCACCGAACCGCCGATCACCACCCTCTCGCTCAAGCCGCGCAAGATCGGCACCACCGTGGTCAACCTGCTGATCGACGCGATCGAGGGCGTGGACTCCGGCACCGGCGTCGACATCGCCCGGCTCTTCCCGCCCCGCTTCCGCACCGCCGGCAACGGGCCTCCGCCGGGCACCCTGATGCCGACCGAGCTGATCGTCCGCGCCTCCTCCCAGCGCCGCAGCCCGCGCACCACCGTCAGCCCGCCCCGACCCCCGGGCGAGGTCTAGACCGCGCGGCCGCACCGCGGAGGCGGGCCGAGGACTGCTGAGGACCGACGACGCAGGCCGAGACCCGGCAAGACCTGCCGAGAACCTACCGAGCCGGGACAAAACGGACCTTGAGCGGACGCCCGGCTGACGCTCCGGAGGATTGGATGCCCACCAGGTGACGACGGCGGGAGAGTGGTCTTCCTATGATGGGCGAATGACACCCGAGGACCGCTTCCCCGGGCCCGAGCACCCCCACTCAGGCCCCCGCCACCAGCCGGACCTCGATGTGCTGCCGTACGGCACCTATTACGAACCCGAGCCCGCCGCGGGCTATCCCGGCCCCCCGTACGACCCCGACTCCTACGACGCCGAGACCTACAGCGGCTACGGCGGCGCCCGCTACCTCGAACAGCACTGGAGCGCCGACGGCCAGAGCCACACCGTCCACGCCCAGGGGATCAACGCCGACCACACCCCGGCCTTCTCGCACCAGGGGCAGGGCGGCTACGACGGGCAGGAACACCCCGGGTACGAGAACCGGGCCGGGTACGAAGGCCAGGAGCAGGGCGGGTACGAGAACCAGGAGCAGGGCGGGTACGAGAACCAGGAGCAGGGCGGGTACGAGAACCGGGGACAGGGCGGATACGAACCGACCCTGCCCGACCAGCCCTCCCCGGCCCTCCAGCTCGCCGACCTCGGCGACCCCGCGGACCTGGGCGACCACGCCGCGCACACCGCCCCCACCGACCGGGACGACCCGCCGACCATCGAACTCGGCCCGCCGCTGCCCGACCCCACCGCCCCGACCTACCCGTACCCGGCCCCCGGCCCCGGCGAGCCGCCCGGCCCGGTCTACGTCGTCGGCGACGTGCACGGCTACCTCGAAGAACTGCGCGCCGAACTGCACCACCAGGGCCTGATCGACGCCGACGGCCACTGGTCGGCCGGCCGCGCCCGGATCTGGTTCCTCGGCGACTTCACCGACCGCGGCCCCGACGGCATCGGCGTCATCGACCTGGTCATGCAGCTCGCCGCCGAAGCCGCCGCCGCCGGCGGCTACTGCCGCGCCCTGATGGGCAATCACGAACTGCTCTTCCTCGGCGCCGCCCGCTACGGCGACGAGCCGGTCCAGTCCACCGCCGGCACCGCCTCCTTCCTCGCCGCCTGGCGGCTCAACGGCGGCCAGCAGAACGACCTGGACCGCCTGGAGGCGCACCACATCAGCTGGCTCTCCCGCCTGCCCGCCATCGCGCTGGAGGACGGCCACCTGCTGCTGCACTCCGACACCACCGCCTACCTGGAGTACGGCGACTCCATCCCCGACGTCAACGACGCCGTGCACGGCCTGCTCGCCGACGGCACCGTCGACGAGTGGTGGGACTGCTTCCGCCGCTTCACCAAGCGCTTCGCCTTCCGCGGCGACGCCGGGCCGACGGCCGTCCACGAGCTGCTGGGCACCTACGGCGGCAGCCGCATCGTGCACGGCCACAGCCCCATCCCGTACCTCACCGGCGCGGTGCACGCCGACGACGGCCAGCCCCCGCACATCCCCGGACCGTACGTGTACGCGGACGACCTCGCGGTGGCCATGGACGGCGGCGTCACCATGGAGGGGCGGCTGCTGGTCGCCCGACTGCCCATCACCTGACGGACCTCCAACCAGTAGCCGTCACCGAACAGTTGTTCCCGGCGCCCGGGCCGTCGCACGCGCGCGGCCCGGGGCGCGAAATTCCGGAAACCGACTGTCAGCCCGGGTGCACCCGCCCCTACCATGAGGCACACCACACCCGGCCGCCCGTCCGGCGGCCCGCCTCCGCGCCCGTTTCGGCGCCCTGAGGGCCCGCGAGCCCCCGGGGCGGAGCGAACCGGAGTCCGCACGAACGGGGTCCCCATGTCCAACCCCCCGCCACTGCTCGCCGAGGACCGCCCGGAGTACGAGCGCCTCCTCGCCGAAGCCCTGCGCGACCGCACCGTCCTCACCGCCCTGCGCGCCCGCGGCGCGCTCACCACCGACCAGCTGCGCATCCGCGCCCTGCGCGAGGCCGACGGCATCAACGCCGCGGCCGCCACCGAGTACGCGCACTACACCCGGCTGCGCGACGCCCTGCGCACCACACCCCCGCCGCCGCCCGGCACCGAACCCACCGCCCCCGGGCTGCTCACCCAGCTGCGCTCCGCCAACGGCGGCGCCGGGCTGTTCCCCGTCCTCACCGTGCTCACCCCGATCCTGGCCTGGGCCGCCGCCCTGTTCCTGCTGCTCATCGGCTACCTGCTGCGCGCCGCCGCCCCGGACCTGGTCCTCGCCCGCTCCCTGGTCACCGCCGGCTGGGTCGCCCTCGCCGCCGGGGTCGCCGCCATGGCCATCGGCATCGTCGGGCTGCTCCTCACCGCCATACGCGACGGCACCGCCGCCGCCCCGGCCGGCACCGACCCGGAACTCGCCGCCGAACTCGCCGACGCCCGCAGCGAATGGCGCACCGCCCTGCGCGAACGCGGGCTGCTCCCGTACCTGCGCGACGCGCTGCCGCCGGTGGCCGAGCCCGCAGCCTCCCCCTCCGCGGGGAACGACACCGCCGAGGGGCCCGACTTCAGCAGCCCCGACTTCAGCAGCCCGGGCTACAGCTCCCCCTCCTTCACCAGCCCCGGCCCCGACGGCCTGACCGACCCCGAGGGCCGCACCCACCGCCCCGCCGCCTTCACCACCCCCGACTTCACCGGCCCCGGCTACACCCCGCCGGCGTTCACCAGCCCCGACGACGTCAACTGACCCGCCGCCGGCCGTCCGGTCGTCCCACCGATGAGCCGGATCAGCCGTCATACCCCGGTACTACGGCTCCGGCTCCTGCCCGCCCGGCAGGCCCGACCAGGCCGTGCCCAGGCTGGCCCCCGCAGGGCCACCCTCCGCGCCGATACCAGTCGTACGCTCGTCATATGGGCACACCACTGGGGGACTTCATCCGCGCCAAGCGCGACAGCATCCAGCCCGAGACGCTCGGCCTGCCCACCCACGGGCGCCGTCGCTCACCCGGGCTGCGGCGCTCCGACCTCGCCGTCCGCGCCGGGATCAGCGTCGAGTACCTGACCCGGCTCGAACAGGGCCGCGACCGCAACCCCTCCATCGCCGTGGTCAACGCGCTCGCCGACGCCCTCAGCCTCGACCCCGCCGAACGCAACCACCTGCGCTACCTCACCAAGATCACCGGCGGCGCCTGCCCCAGCCACATCCGGCCGGCCCCGCCCTCCCGCGAGATCCGCCCCACCGTCCGCGAGACCCTGCGGATGCTCGAACCCGGCCTCGCTGCCGTCACCAACCGGCTCGGCGACATCCTCGCCCACACCAGCGGCTACGCCACCGTGCTCGGCGCCGCCGGCCTCCTCGACGACGCCGCCCCCAACCTCACCCGCTACGTCTTCACCGACCCGCGCGCCCGCGCCTTCCTCCCCGACTGGGACGACATCGCCGACGAACAGGCCTTCGACCTCTGGCTCGCCCCCTCCGCCGAGGCCTCCGAATGGTTCAGCACCGAACTCGCCCCGCTCGGCGGCCCCGACTTCACCCGCCGCCTCGGCAACCACCTCGTCCCGCGCCGCGGCCCGCTCCGGATCCACCACCCCGACGGCCCCGAACTCCGGCTCCACCGCGAGACGCTGGACCTCACCGACGACGCCCAGCAACTCCTCGTCCTGCTCCCCACCGACGAGGAGACCGCCTTCCACCTCGGCCGGCTCCTCGCCCCCTCCCGGCCCCGCCTCCGCGCCATCTCCTGACCGCCCTCCCGGCGGATCCGACCGCCCTCCGGCGGATCAGACCACCCCGTCCCCCGCCACGGCGCCCGCGGCATCCACCGCCGCCCGCACGAACTCCAGAACCCGTTCCGACCCGTCGCCCTCCCGCCAGATCGGGCCGCGCTCGATCGGCGGCGCGTCGTGGATCGGCACGTAGGCGACGTCCGGGCGGGGGTAGTAGCGGCGGGAGTGCTCCCCGACCGGCAGCACGCCGCGGCCCAGGGCGACCAGGCTCAGCATCTCGGAGAAGGTCCGGCCGGAAGGCCCCTTCGGCACCGGACGGCCGGACGGGGTGCGGTCGGGGGTGCGGTCGCGCTTGAAGCCCACCGAGGTCTGCTCCGGGTACTGCACCACCGGATGGTCCCCGAGCACCTCCAGCGACACCGACCGCTCCGCGGCCAGCGGATGCCCGGCCGCCACCGCCAACACCCGCTGCTCGCGTGACAGGACCGGCCCACGGGACATCCCGTCGAACGGGTAGGAGGCGACCAGGACGTCGATCGAACCGTCCACCAGACTCGACCGGGAGTTGGACAACTGCACCTCCCGGACGTCGACCCGGCAGTCCGGGTGCCGCTCACCGAACAGCGCGACCGCCCGCAGCAGCACCGGGGCCGTCCACTCGCCGAGGAACGCCACCCGCAACTCCCCGGTGACACCCCGCACGGCGTCCTCCGCCCGCTGCAGGGCCGCCGCCATCGCCGCCACCACCGGGACCAGGTCCTCCGCCAACTGCCGCCCCACCGTGGTCAGTCGGACCGACCGGCTGGTCCGCTCGAACAGCGGGCCGCCGATCCGGCGCTCCAGCTTCCTCACCACCTGGCTGACCCGGCCGGTGGTCAGGTGCAGCCGCTCGGCGGTCCGGCCGAAGTGCAACTCCTCCGCCAGCGCGAGGAAGACCTCGACCTCAAGCCGCTCCAGCATCCCGCCCCACCCCTCGATCGTTGAATCCCGCTCAACGATCGTAGAGCGATCACCCGTTGATGGCAGCCGCCGCAGGGTGGATCGTTGATCCCGTCCCCAGCGGTCGCACCGGAGCGGAGCCGATCCCCATGCGCGTAGTAGCCTTCGACCACCTGGTCCTCAACGTCGCGGACGTCGAGCGTTCCCTGGCCTTCTACACCGGCCTGCTCGGCCTGGAGCCCGTCCGCGTCGACGAGTGGCGCGCCGGCAAGGTCTCCTTCCCCTCCGTCCGCATCACCCCCGAGACCATCATCGACCTCACCCGCGGCCCCCGCCACGAGTCCAACGTCGACCACATCTGCCTCACCGTCGAACCCCTCGACTGGCAGGAGGTCATCGACGCCGGCACCTTCACCGTCCTCGAAGGCCCCGTCCCCCGCTACGGCGCCCGCGGCACCGCCACCTCCGTCTACGTCCGCGACCCGGACGGCAACACCGTCGAACTCCGCTGGTACCCCCAGGACGCCACCGCCTGACCCCCCACACCGCCGCCCCGGTCCCACAGGGGAGGACCGGGGCGGCACCCACGTCGAGCCGACGCCTAGCCGAAGTTCTGCAGGGATCGTGACCTGACCTTTGCTGTTGAGTCGCATCTCGGGGCTCCTCCTGTATCCCGTACTACCGCCACTACGCAATACTCCGCCTCGGCAACGAAGCGCCGCCCCGAGAAGCGGAAGCTCTCGGGGCGGCGCTCAGGTGTCAGGCGTCCCGCGTCAGCCAGTCGGCGGGAAGTGGACCCGCTCCGGACGCTCACCGCCCATCACGGCGAGGGCTAGTGCCGACGGCGAGCTGCGAGCCGTCCGCTGCGCCTCACGAGGATGAGGATCGAGCCTCCCAGCACGACGGCGGCCGCCGAGCCGACCGCCATGACGATCGACTTGCCGGAGCCGGTGGCAGCGAGTGCTTGCCCCGACTCGTGCGGACGCACGGCCGACACACCCTGTTCGTGACCGCCCTTGCCGTTGCCGTGGTCGGCCGGAACGTTGCCGTGATCACCTTGTTCATGGCCGCCGTGACCCTGACCGCCGTGACCCTGACCGCCGTGACCACCCGGAGACTGGGGCGGTCCGGCAGGACCAGCCGGACCGGCAGGCCCTGCTGGGCCGGCCGGACCAGGAGGCCCGGCAGGGCCGGGCGAACCGTTAGCACCCGGCGAACCGTTAGCACCGGGCGATCCGTTAGCACCGGGCGATCCATTGGCGCCGGGCGAACCGTTGGCGCCGGGCGAACCGTTGGGGCCAGGAGCACCGTTGGGGCCAGGAGCGCCCGGAGCACCGGGCGAACCGTTGGCACCGGGAGCGCCGGGAGCGCCATTGGGGCCAGGAGCACCCGGGGCACCGGGCGAACCGTTGGGCCCGGGAGCGCCATTGGGGCCAGGAGCACCGGGCGAACCGTTGGGCCCGGGAGCACCATTGGGGCCAGGAGCACCGGGCGAACCGTTGGGCCCGGGAGCGCCATTGGGGCCGGGAGCACCAGGCGAACCGTTGGCACCGGGCGAACCGTTGGGGCCGGGAGCACCATTGGGGCCAGGAGCACCCGGAGCGCCGTTGGGGCCAGGAGCACCCGGAGCACCGGGCGAACCGTTGGGGCCGGGAGCACCATTGGGGCCAGGAGCACCCGGAGCACCGGGGGCACCGGGAGCGCCATTGGGGCCAGGAGCACCCGGAGCACCGGGCGAACCGTTGGGGCCGGGAGCGCCGTTGGGGCCAGGAGCACCCGGAGCACCGGGCGAACCGTTGGGGCCCGGAGCACCGTTAGGTCCAGGTGCACCCGGGGAACCGGCAGGCCCACCCGGACCGGCAGGCCCACTCGGACCGGCAGGCCCACTCGGACCGGGGGGGCCGCTCGGACCGGCAGGCCCACTCGGACCGGCAGGCCCACTCGGACCGGGGGGCCCACTCGGACCGGGGGGGCCGACGGTGCAGGCCGCCCTCGTGATGGTGTTGTCGTCCAGAGTGACGGCGCCGTTGCGCGCCAGGGCGCGGCCTTCGATCACCGAGGCGTGGTTCACGCTGATGGACGTGAGGGCCAGGATGTTGCCCTTGAAGAAGGAGTTGACGTCGATGGTGGCGGAGCTACCGACCTGCCAGAACACATTGCAGGGCTGTGCTCCGTTGACCAGGCTGACGACGCTCGACGGAGCCGTGATGAGGGTGGAGCCGATCTGGAAGATGAAGACGGCGTTCGGGTCGCCCATCGCGTCGAGGGTGACGGTCCCGGTGAGGTTCAGCGACGAACTCGCCTGGTAGACGCCGGGCGTCAGCGTCAGCCCTCCGATGTCGCCGGGCGACGTCAGGATGGCCGTGGGGGCCCGGCCGGCGGCGTCGTTGTAGGCGATGACGAGGTCGGACTGGGCCTGCGCCGCCTGCGCGTCGTTGACGTGCTGAACCCCGTTCACGATTCCAGGGGGGAAGCCCGTCACGCTGGTGCCCGGGAAGAGCCCCAGGTCGCCGTTGATGACGCTGGGGCCGGTGTTGGTGACGGTTGAGCCGGCCAGGATCGCATAGCTGGTGTCAGTCCCCAGCCCCACCGGTGCCGTTGCGGCGTGCGCGGGGCTGGGGACCAGGCCGGCCGACGCGAGCAACGTCAGTCCGGACAGCAGGACGGACGCCCCCGCGAGTCGAGCGCGTCTACGCCCTCGTCCCGGTGGAGCGGACAACATGGCATCGACTGCCATAGGACAGGACCTTTCTTGTCGCCGTTGAACTCCGTCACCCGAAGAGGGCATTCGGAGAGCTGCTGGTGGCTTCCCGTCAGGCCTCCGGCCCTCGCACTCGCGCCGGAGGGCTTTCGAGGAGCGAAAGCCGGCCGGGACAGGTGATGAAGAGTCACCAACTAGCTACACCGTGCAACAAGAACATGAAAGGAAGAGACTGATAAAGATGCAACGGAGTGACACACCAGCGCCGATCGGGGTGATCCCTCCCACCCCAGCCCGTCCCCGGCATGTCGTTCGCCTACGACCTAGCGGGGGCCATACTCCGGGTCCGCTGCCCAGGTCGCCACCGGCGCCATAGCAGTACCGTTTTTCCTCTTGGCCGCGTCCGGGCCGGTGAATCCCGCATCGCCCCGCGATCCCAATCGTTGGCCTGATCATGAACGACCTTACGAATCTGCAGGAAGAGGCGCTCACTGCCGCCGCCGGTGACGCCGACACGGTGGCCGAGCGCTGCCGCGCCGCAGGTGGCCTGCTCAGGGTCACCCTCGGCGAGCTGCGCGCGGAAGTCGGCTACCGAAGACTCGGCAAGTACGTCCTGGAGGAACTCGCCGAGCGACTCACGGAGGAGGGGCTCGGCTGGTTCCCGGCGTGGCGGCTCTCCCCGAGGGAGAACGGCGAGCCGCGGAAGGACCACGACCTGTGGGTGTTCATCCGGGACGACGGCTTGCGCTGCCAGGTCATCGATGCTGTCCAGGCTCCCGACGGCTCCGACGTCCCCACAGTCCTGAACGGCCTGCTCACCGGCCGTCCCCAGAATCTCTCCCCGGAGCGCAAGCTCGGCCTCATTCGCGAAATCGTCGGACTCTGAGCCACGCCCGAGAATCCGCCGACCTGATTCCGCCCGCGCACCCGAACGTTCGCGGCGCTGCGCCGGACACCCCTTCCGGGATCCCAGCGCAGCGCCTCGGCACCTGCGCTCAGTCCGCCATCGGCAGGTAGACCTTGTTGCCGTGGGCCTTGAACTCCTCGGACACGGCCTGCATGCCGGCCGGCGCCTCGGCGTCGAACCCGGTGCCGACGGCCGTGGAGCCGTCGCCGTGCTCGTCGCGAATCTTCTGCGAGATCTTCATCGAGCAGAAGGTCAACAAAGGCGCCACCGCACAGGGTTGTGTCAGTCAGGGGTGGATCGAGGCGAAGACCTCGATCTCACACTTCGCGGCACCGCTGCGTTTGATCCTCGCGTCACTGGTGATCAGCGGTACGCCCAGGGCTTCCGCCAGGGCGACGTACTGGGAGTCGTAGGCGCTGAGGTTGGCGTGCAGCTTCCTCACCCGCTCCCAGAAGGGCAGCGTCTCCCGTTTGGCGATGGGAAGCAGTCGGTATGCGGCGACCGCCCTCTCCACTTCCTTCTCGGTCAGCTTGCCGCCACGTTGCATGCCGAGGAGGGCCGACTGGATCTCGTAGTCGAGGAGGGTAGGAGCGTAGACGTCCCCACCCTCGGCTACGCGGTTGCGAATGAGCTCTCCGTCGGAGCCGTGGGCCGTGAGAACCAGGACGAGGGCGGAGCAGTCAATGACGATCAACGCCCGGCTCGCCCTTCGTCGATGGCAGCGAGAACGTCGGCGGCGCTGACGTCGGCAGTGGTTTCCCGGTTCAGCCTTTCCATCATCTCCGCCATCGTGGGCTTGGATGCCTCCCTGGCGATCAGGTCCTGCATGAACGCCTGCAGCGACTTGCCGGCCTGAGCTGCGCGGACCTTCAGGGTCTGGATCTGGTCGTCCGGGACGTCCCGGATCGTGAGGGCAGTCATGCCTGCATTCTAGCTCCAGTGTCTGCAAAATGCAGATACCGGAGCTCGTCCGGAGCGGGAACGACGAAGCTCCGCCCCGAGAAGCGGGAGCTCTCGGGGCGGAGCTTCGGGCGCGGGCGTCAGTCGGCCGGCGGCAGGCAGCCCGAAACCGGCACACCCACCTCCGGGTGCGGTCGCGTGGTTCACGGCTGGTGGGTGAAGGCTCCGTCCGTGAGTACGGGCACGACCACGCCGGCATCGAGCTCCGTCGCGACGGCGACGTCCTCGGCGAACCCGCTGCGGACCAGTTCAAGGCCCGAGGAACAGGCGGCAACGACACCGGCGACGTCGGTGGTCGAAGTGGAGCACACCCGTGCGGCAACTGCCTCGGGGGACAGGGGGCCGGCGCCTTGCGACTCCAACTCGGCGATGATCGCACCGGCACCCAGCAGGTCCTCCAACGCCGGTCGCAGGCTCCCGTCCGGCCAGCGCTCACCGGCGGCGATCACCAGCACGGGGCGCTGCGCGGTCCCGTAACCACGCTCGGCCAGCCAACGCCCCACCGCAGTGGCATTGCGCAGACAGCCCGCCACCACCGTCGAATCGCCTGCCGCTGCGGCTATCGCAGATCCGTTGGGCGAGGGCAGGACGAGCCGCGGGACGAACGGGGCCTGCCGGAGGGCGGCCGGGGAGAGCGACCACGGTACGGCCGATGTCGCCGCACGCCGCCCCACTGCCAGCGCCGCCGCCTTCTCCCGGGCGAACGCGGCCGCCGTCCCATCACGCCAGGCGTAGGGAAAGACCTCGGTTCCCGCCTCGACGGCGACACTGACCGACGTCGTGAACGACAACACGTCGACCACCACCAGGCAGGCCACGTCCGGCGCCAACTGCTGCGCACCGGTGGGACCCCACTCGAACCGGACGCCGTGGTCCTGCTGCACAAACCAATCGCTCATGGTGATCGATACTGGCATCGCCGCGGATCACCGGGGAGGAACACCCGGTGTCGTGGGCCGGGTACTGGTGACAGCAGGACACGGCATCGCCGAGGCGCCGTGCTGGGAACGCCCTTCACAGCACGGCGCCTCGGACCGGACCCGCAGGTCAGTCGGCCAGCGGGAGGTAGACCCGGTTGCCCTGGGCGGCGAACTCGGCGGACTTCTCCGCCATGCCGGCCAGCGCCTCGGCGTCGAACTCGGTGTCCACCGCGGTCGAACCGTCGCCGTGCTCGTCGCGGATCTTCTGGGAGATCTTCATCGAGCAGAACTTGGGCCCGCACATGGAGCAGAAGTGCGCGGTCTTCGCGGGTTCGGCGGGGAGCGTCTCGTCGTGGAAGTCGCGGGCGGTCTCCGGGTCGAGGGCCAGGTTGAACTGGTCCTCCCAGCGGAACTCGAAGCGGGCGTCGGAGAGCGCGTCGTCCCATTCCTGGGCGCCGGGGTGGCCCTTGGCGAGGTCGGCGGCGTGGGCGGCGATCTTGTAGGTGATCACGCCGGTCTTGACGTCGTCGCGGTTGGGCAGGCCCAGGTGCTCCTTGGGCGTGACGTAGCAGAGCATCGCCGTGCCCCACCAGGCGATCATCGCGGCGCCGATGCCCGAGGTGATGTGGTCGTAGCCGGGGGCGACGTCGGTGGTGAGCGGGCCGAGGGTGTAGAACGGCGCCTCGTCGCAGATCTCCTTCTGGAGATCCATGTTCTCCTTGATCTTGTGCATCGGGACGTGGCCCGGGCCCTCGATCATCACCTGGACGTCGCGCTCACGGGCGATCCGGCCGAGTTCGCCGAGGGTCTGCAGCTCGGCGAACTGCGCCTCGTCGTTGGCGTCCGCGATCGAGCCCGGCCGCAGGCCGTCACCGAGGGAGAAGGTGACGTCGTAGGCGGCGAGGATGTCGCACAGCTCCTCGAAGTTGGTGTAGAGGAAGTTCTCCCGGTGGTGCGCGAGGCACCAGGCGGCCATGATCGAGCCGCCGCGGGACACGATGCCGGTCTTGCGGCGGGCGGTGAGCGGGACGTACCGCAGCAACACGCCGGCGTGGACGGTCATGTAGTCGACGCCCTGCTCGCACTGCTCGATGATGGTGTCCCGGTAGACCTCCCAGCTCAGCTCCTCCGCCTTGCCGTCGACCTTCTCCAGCGCCTGGTAGAGCGGCACGGTGCCGATCGGCACGGGGGAGTTGCGCAGGATCCACTCGCGGGTGGTGTGGATGTTGCGGCCGGTGGAGAGGTCCATGACGGTGTCGGCGCCCCAGCGGGTGGCCCAGGTCATCTTCTCCACCTCCTCCTCGATCGAGGAGGTGACGGCGGAGTTGCCGATGTTGGCGTTGATCTTCACCAGGAAGTTGGTGCCGATGATCGCCGGCTCCACCTCCGGGTGGTTCACGTTGACCGGGATCACGGCCCGGCCGCGGGCCACCTCGGCGCGCACGAACTCCGGCGCCAGGCCCTCGCGCAGGGCCACGTACTCCATCTCCGGCGTCACCACGCCCCGCTTGGCGTAGGCGAGTTGGGTGACTGCGGCACCACCGCGGCCACGCAGCGGGCGGCGCGGGCGGCCGGGGAAGACGGCGTCCAGGTTGCGCAGGTTGCCGCCGCGCGGCGAGGTGTGCTTGATCCCGTCGTCCTCGGGGCGCGGCTCACGGCCGTCGTACTCCTCGACGTCGCCGCGCTGCCGAATCCAGGAGTCGCGCAGCGGGGGCAGGCCGCGGCGCACGTCGGGCTCGTACGACGGGTCGGTGTACGGGCCGGAGGTGTCGTACAGCGGGACGGTCCTACCGTTGGTGAGCTGCACCTCGCGGTACGGCACGCGCAGGTCGGGGCGGGATCCCTCGCGGTAGGCCTTGCGCCACGCCGGGGTCGGGTACCCGGTGCGCTCGCTGCTGGGGGCGCTCTGGGCAGACTGCGGTTGTGCTTCGAACGTGGTCATCTGACCTCTACTCCCTACGCCGGCATTACCCGGTCCAGGTTCCTGCGGTCGACGCAGCCGTCGGTCCGTCCGTCGACGTCCCGGTCAGCGCCCTCTCAGCCCGGTGCTCCGAGCTCCCGCGTCGCAGGCGGTGTTGCCTGCACATGACGCCCAACACCGTAGCGAGCCGATAGCCGCAGGTCCAGACCGTGTCCGGCACCGGACCCTTGCCCACGGACCCCCGCCCACGGAGCCGCACCCGGGAACGGCCGAGGCCCGGCTCCCCGTGGTGGGGGCCGGGCCTCAGGGCGGCGGTGCGGGGACGAGGGTCAGCTCCGGGCGGCCTTCTTCACCAGGATCACCACGGCGGCGGCGATGCCGACCACGACCAGGAGCTTGAGCACGATGCCCAGCAGCGCGCCGACGACGCCGAAGACGAAGGCGACGATGTTCCAGGCCAGTACCAGGACCAGCACCGGGATGACGATGTTGCGCACCCACGAGGGCAGCGACTTCCAGAGCTCAGCCATGTCCGTTCCTCTTCTCCCCAAGGGTCGGCCGCCGTCCGGTGCCGCATCCCGCTTGCTTTCGTACTTCGATCGTACGGTGGCGCGAGTGCCGGAACGAGGGCCGACGGCCCGGAGAGAACCCCGAGATCACCCGGAGCCGGCACCCCGGGGTGACCCCCGAGATTTCGTCCGGCGGGGTGCAACCCTCGGACCTCCCGGGAGTCCAACTACTGCCGGAGGAAAGTCCGTTCGGCACCACCGACCCCGGGGGAACGCGATCATGCGATCCGTGCGAGCCAGAACCGCCGTATCCCTAGCCGCCCTGGCGGCCCTCACCCTCACCGTCCCCGCCCTCGCCGCACCGGCGACCGCGGCCACCACCGCAACCACGACCGCGACCGCGACCGCGGCGGCGAGCGCTGCCGCGGACGTCACCGCGCCGGCCGGCTTCGTCGGGATCTCCCCGCTCCGGGTCCTGGACACCCGGGACTACAACCAGGTGCCGGCGCACGACCAGTTCGGCCCGCTCACGGCCGGCGAGTACTACAGCACCCCGCTGGCGTCCCGCTGCGGCAACCACCCGCCGTCCTCCTGCGAGGCCGTGGTGCCGACCGACGTCACGGCGGTGGTGGTCAACGTCACCGTGACCGACCCGACCGCCGACGGCTACGTCTCGCTCGGTGCCGCCAACGGCACGCCCGGCACCGCACCCGCCACCTCCAGCATCAACTTCACGGCCGGCCAGACCGTCTCCAACCTGGTCACCGTCGCGGTCGGCCCGGTCGTGCGGGGCGCCCCGTGGATCAGCGTCTACAACAACTGGGGCACCACCCACGTCGTCCTCGACCTGGTCGGCTACTACCAGCCCACGGCGACCGACAAGTACGGCCCGCTGACCCCGACCCGGATCGCCGACAGCCGGGTCGACGGCACCGGCCGGCTCGGCGGCGACGCCGTGCGCTCGTACCAGGTCGCCCGCCCCGAGCTGGGGACCGCGGACGCCACCTCGGTCGTCCTCAACGTCACTGCCACCGAAGGAACTTGGGACAGCTTCCTGACGGCGTACCCGAGCGGGTCGCCGCTGCCCGCCGCCGGGTCGAACGTCAACTTCCCGGTGGGGTCGACCGTCGCGAACCAGGTCGTGGTGCCGGTCGGCGTCGACGGCCGGATCGACCTCTACAACCACGCCGGCTGGGTGCACGTCATCGTCGACGTCGTCGGCTCCTACGGCCCCTCCGGCAAGGGGCTGTTCAGCGCGCTCCGGACGCCCGTCCGCAACCTCGACACCCGGGTCACCGGCCCGCAGCTCCAGCAGTGGGCGACCAGGCAGGTGGCGGTCGTCCCGCCGGACGGCTCGGTCCCGAACATCATGGGCGTCGAAGCCAACGTCACGGTCACCGACGTCACCGAGTACGGCCACCTCACGGCCTTCCCGGGCCCGGGCCTGCCGCCGAACACCTCCACCGTCAACGTGGCGCCCGGGCAGACCGTCGCCAACTCGGTGAGCACCGGGGTGGCCGGCGACGGCACCTACTCGGTCTACAACCACGGCGCCCCGGTGGACCTGATCGCCGACCTGACCGGCTACTTCACCACCGGCTGACCGGGCTGGGCCCCGCCGTCCGAACCTCCCGGACGGCGGGACCGGCCGGCCGGCTCAGACCGGCCAGCGCTCGCCACGCCAGGCGGCGTCCCAGAACATCCACTCGTACCGCGAGGTGGTCACGAAGTGCTCGACCACCTTGCGGCGCTCGGCCGGGGAGATCTCCTCGCCGATCCGGTCGGTGAGCGCCAACACCCGGCGCACCACCGACTGGAAGGCCTCGTCGCCGTAGGTGGCGATCCACTTGGCGTACAGCGGGTCGGGCGAGCCCTGGGCGAGCAGCGCCTCGCCGACCCGGGCGTAGATCCAGTAGCAGGGCAGCACCGCGCCGACCGCCTCGGCGAAGGAACCGCCGTGGACGGTGGCCAGCAGGTAGCTGGTGTAGGCCCGGGTGGTGGGCAGCACCGGCTCGGCGGCGGCCTGCTCGGCGGTGCCGCCGAAGGCGGTCATGAACTCGGCGTGCATGCCCTGCTCGGCGGCCAGCGCGCCGATCGCGTCGTCGGCGAAGGCCCGGACGTCCGCCTCGGTGGGCGCCTTGGCGGCGCAGACGGCGAGGGCGCGGGCGTAGTCGCGCAGGTAGTGCGAGTCCTGGACGACGAAGTGGCGGAAGGCCTCGCGGGGCAGGGTGCCATCGGTGAGGCCGTGGATGAACGGGTGGGCGAGGATCGCGGCGTGGATCGACTCGATCGAGGCCCAGAGTTCTTCGGTCAGGCTGGGAGTGGGGCTGGAGCCGGGGCTGCTGGTCATGCGGACGACCCTAAGCGAGCACCCCGGACGCCCGGGTCGGGCGACCGGTCCTCGGGCCGGATCCACCTCCGGGACCAGCGGCGTTCGCCACCAATCCGCCGTGGGGTGGTTCCCCTGGGCCGTGCCGCCTGCCAGGCTTGGGCGGCATGAAGGGTTTCGTCATCAAGACACTGATCAACGCGGCGGCCATCTGGGTCGCCGCCTGGATCGTCACCGGCATCCAACTCGCCCAGGGCAAGGCCGACTGGCAGCACAAGGCGCTGACCGTGCTCGGCGTCGCCGTCGTCTTCGGCCTCGTCAACTGGCTGATCAAGCCGGTGGTCAAGCTGTTCTCGTTCCCGCTGTTCATCCTCACACTGGGGCTGATCACCTTCGTGATCAACGCCCTGATGCTGCTGCTGACCTCGTGGGCGTCCGGGAGGCTGTCACTGGACTTCCACGTGACCAACTTCGGCGCCGCACTGGTCGGTTCGCTGATCATCAGCCTGGTTGCCTGGGGCCTGCACCTGGCCCTGGACGACGACTGACGGCCCTCGTGCCCGCCCGCACAAGGGGCCCGTACCCGCTGGAACAGCCGGGTACGGGCCCCTTCGTCGTCCGTGCGCGGGCCTCACCCCGCGTTCTCGCGCCCCCGGAGGATCTCGGCGAGCCGGGCTTCCAGCTCCTGAGCTGCGAACTCCCGCGCCGGCCGCACCAGCCGGTCGATGCGCGCCAGGAAGGCGGCCAGCGGCGCGGACGGCGCCCGCAGCAGGGCCTCGCCGGCGGGGGAGCGCAGCAGGATGCGGACCTCCTCCCGCTCCGACGGCTCCTCCCACTCCGACGCCCCCTCCCGCTCCCCCGCGTACGGGTGGATGTGCACGTCCCCGTCCCCGGCCGGCCCGCTGAGCCCGTCGAGCAGCAGCTCCCGCGCGAAGAACCAGGTGACGGGCGCGTCGCCGGGCAGGTGGAAGGTGAACCGGACGGCGTACGGGTCGGCGGTCTCGTACGCCAGGTCCGCCAGGATGCGGAAGGAGAGCTCGTGCGAGACCACGAGGCTCATCTCCAGGTGGCCCTGGACAGTGCTGTGCTGCATGGCGCCAGTCCCTCTCGTTCCGGGTCCGCGTTTCGGTGCATTCCCCGTGTTTCGACCCATTCCCCGCGCGGGAGACTCCCGCACAACGCTCCAGCCCCGGAGGTGTCCATGGGCCCCGAGAACCGAACCCCGCCCCCGCGTCCGGTGGTCAAGCGCACCGCGCGGGCGATCCTG
This sequence comes from Streptomyces sp. 1331.2, assembly GCF_900199205.1. Classification (NCBI taxonomy): domain Bacteria; kingdom Bacillati; phylum Actinomycetota; class Actinomycetes; order Kitasatosporales; family Streptomycetaceae; genus Streptomyces; species Streptomyces sp. 1331.2. Next base: position 3,592,463 of record NZ_OBMJ01000001.1, read on the forward strand.
CTGGAGCTGGACCCGGACGACCCGTACGGCCCGGCCTCGATCGTGCTGATCCGGCGGGTCCGGCCGGGCGCGCCGCACCCGTACTGGATCACGCCAGGCGGCGGCGTGGAGCGGAGCGACCGGACGGTGGTCGAGGCACTGCACCGCGAGGTGGACGAGGAGCTCGGCGCCAAGGTCGTGGACGTGGTGCCCGCCTTCGTCGACACCATCAGCCACACGCACCACGACGACGGAACGCTCCTGCACCCGCACGGGGTCAAGGTGCAGCACTTCTTCGTCTGCCGGCTGGCCTCGATGGACCTCAGCCGACGGCACGGGCCGGAGGTGACGGAGCCCAACGGCGAGTACGAGGTGGTGCGGCTGCCGTTCACCCGGGAGGGGGTCACCTCGGTCAACGTGGTGCCGCCCCGGCTGCGGGCGTACCTGGCGGCCAACATCGAGGGCATCCGCGCACTGCTCGCACCCGACCTCGGGTGACCGACCGCTCTCGGGTGACCGACCGGCCTCGCCCGGCCGACCGCCCCCGGGCGGCCCACCCCTCTCCTGTGACCGCGTGGGACGGATCCCACGTGGTCACCCGGCTGCCAGGTCGCCGACCAGGTCGTGCCGGATCCGCTCGGCCGGCACCCCCGACCGCAGCAGCACCCCGACACCCCGGCGCACCATCGCGGGCGGCCCGCTGAGCACCGCCTCGCACCCCGACCAGGGGCCGAACCGGCTCACCACCTCGGGCAGTTCGCCGGTCAGCGCGTCCTCGACCGGGCCACTGCCGGACAGCACCGGGCGCACCGTCAGCCAGGGGTGTGCCCGGGCCAGCTCGCGCAGCCCGTCCAGCTCGTACAGCTCGGCGGCGCGGCGGGCGCCGTAGAACACCTCGACCCGGCGGCCGGGCGTGCCGCACGCGGCGGCCTCCTCGACCAGCGCGCGGATCGGCGCGATGCCGGTGCCGCCGCCGAGGCAGAGCAGGTCCGGGCCGGCCGTGTGGTCGACGGTCATCGCGCCGGCCGCGGGCCCCAGCCGCAGCACGTCCCCGGGCGCGGCCCGGTGGACCAGCGCGTTGCTCACCCAGCCCGCCTGGACGGCCTTGACGTGGAAGGTCAGCAGCCCGTCGGGGCGGGGCGCGGAGGCGAAGGAGTAGTGCCGCCACACCCGCGGCCACCAGGGCGTTTCCAGGCTGGTGTACTGCCCGGCGCGGAACGGGTAGGCCTGGTCCGGCCGGACGGTGAGCACCGCGACGTCCCGGGTGCGGCGCTCGTGGCGGACGATCTCGCCCTGCCACCAGGGCGGCGAGGTGCGGGCGGCCTCCTCCGCGGCCTCGATCATGATCGAGGAGATCAGCCGGTAGGCGCGGCGCCAGGCCAGTTCGGTGTCGGCGTCCCAGCGGCTGCCCGCGTACCGGGCCAGCGCCTGCACCAGGCACTCCCCGACCGGGGCGTAGTGACCGGTCAGCGTGCCGTACCGGCGGTGACCGCAGCCGAGCGCGCTCAGCCCGGCGCGCAGGGCGACCGGGTCCTCGGCGCCGCGCGCGGCCCCCAGCAGGGCGCGGAACAGCCGGTCGCGCTGGACGTCCATGGCGGCCGGGAAGAGCGAACGGACCTCGGGGTGGTGCAGGAAGAGCAGGGCGTAGAAGTGGGCGGTGGCCCGGTCGGCGACCGGCTCGACGACGGCGAGGCTGGCCCGGATCAGATCGATGTCCCGTGCGGTGAGCGGCAGTTCGGCCTCGGGTCCGGCGGCGGGGTCCTGCGCAGCGCCTGCCGCCGGGTGGTTCCCGGCCGATGGCTGCATCGCCCAGGCGTCGCTCCAACTGTCGCCGGGGCCGGCCCAGTTGAGGCCCGGAGCTTCGGTGAACAGCGGCCGGAAGGCGGGCGAGGTGCCGGTGCCGGAGGCCGGCTCGGGGTAGCTCGGCGCGGGCACGGCCGGCGGCTCGGACGGCATCGCCGGGACGACCGGCGGCAGCACCTGCGTCGGTGCCTCCGCCGCCACCGTCGGCGGAGCGATCGCCGCAGCCATCGGCGGCAGGTCCGGCGGGTCCAGGGGCATCGGCGGTCGTACTTCCGCCTCCGGCGCCGCCGCAGGCCCCGGCGCCGCCTCGGGCAGGAGCTCCGGCAGGCCCGGCACGGAGGCGGCGCCCGCCGAGCCGTGCCCGGTACGGACCAGAAGTGTTCGGCGGGACTTCACCGCCACGTTTCGAGTACCCAAGAGAATCGTTTCGCCTCCGGCCGGCCTGCGCCACCACCTGGCTTGTCTCTGCTGACGCCTAGGCAGCGTGGCACGCCCGAACTGCTCATCCGACAAATCGCGCGAAGCCCGGACAGCCGGGCCGGGAACGCGCTACTCTCACTCGACCGCGGTTGCCCTGAGTGGCCCCCCGTCCACCCAGGGCAACCGCGTCCTGCTCAGAGCTGCCGCAGCAGCATGCCCGGCTGCTCCACGCAGTCCGCGACGAAGCGCAGGAAACCGCCCGCCGTCCCGCCGTCGCAGACCCGGTGGTCGAAGGTGAACGACAGCTGCGTCACCTCGCGCACCGCCAACTCCCCACCGTGCACCCACGGTTTGGCGACGATCCGGCCGACCCCGAGCATCGCCGCCTCGGGGTGGTTGAGGATCGGGGTGGAGCCGTCCACACCGAACACGCCGTAGTTGTTCAACGTGAAGGTGCCGCCGGTCAGTTCGGCGGGGGTGAGCGAGCCGCTGCGCGCCGCCTCGGTCAACCGGACCAGCTCCTCGCCGAGTTGCTCGGTGCTGCGGGCCTGCGCGTCCCGCACCACCGGAACGACCAGGCCGCGCTCGCCCTGCGCGGCGAAGCCCAGGTGCACCGCCGAGTGCCGGAGGATGCCCGAACCGTCCTCGGTCACCGAGGAGTTGAGCTCGGGGAAGCGCGCCAGTGCGACCGTGCAGATCCGCGCCAGCAGCGCCAGCACGCTCACCTTCGGGCCCGGCGTGGCGTTCAACTGCCGCCGCAGCGCCATCAGTTCGGTGGCGTCGGCGTCCACCCAGCAGGTCGCGGCCGGGATCTCCCGATGGCTGCGGCTGAGCTTCTCGGCCACCGCCTTGCGCAGCCCGCGCAGCGGGACGACACCCTCCTGGACGGCCGCCGGAGCCGCCGCAGCGGGCACGGCGACCGGCGCCGAAACCTTGGCCGCGACCGCCCGCTCGACGTCCGCCCGCATGATCAGCCCGTCCGGCCCGCTCCCGGTCAGGGCGGTCAGGTCGACCCCCTGCTCCCGGGCCAGCCGCCGCACCAACGGCGAGATCACCGGCACCACGGCGGGCCCGGCGACAACCGCCGCCACCGCCACCGGAGCAGCCGGAGCAGCCACCGCAGCAGCCGCACCGACCCGGCGCCGCCGCCCACCCTTCCCCGGCTCCGCGACGCCGTACCCGACGAGCGGTCGCTCCACCTCGGCGGAGTGCTCCGCAGCCCGCAGGGCAGCCCGCTCGGCCGGCTCCTCGGGCGCAGCCCCTCCCCCCGAGGCCGAAGCCACCGCGACCGTCACCAGCGGGGCGCCCACAGCGATCTCCTCGCCCTCCTCCCCGTAACGCGCGGTGACCACCCCGCCGTACGGGCAGGGCACCTCCACCACGGCCTTGGCGGTCTCCACCTCCACCACCGGCTGGTCGACCGCGATGACCTCGCCGACCTCGACCATCCAGCGCACCACCTCGGCCCCGGTGAGTCCCTCACCGAGGTCGGGCAGCCGGAACTCCCGCACGACGGGCATCATCCTCAGTCCTCCCACTGCAGCCGGGCGACCGCGTCCAGGATCCGGTCCACCCCGGGCAGGTGGTGGTGCTCCAGCATCGGCGGCGGGTACGGGATGTCGAAGCCGGTCACCCGCAGCACGGGCGCGGCGAGGTGGTGGAAGCAGCGTTCGGTGACCCGTGCGGCGATCTCCGCGCCGGTGCCGCCGAAGCCGGTCGACTCGTGCACCACCACGGCCCGGCCGACGGAGCGCACCACCCGGGTGACGGTCTCGTCGTCGAAGGGCACCAGGGTGCGCAGGTCCAGCACCGCGAGGTCCCAGCCCTCGGCCTTCGCCGTCTCGGCCGCCTCCAGGCAGACCGGCAGCGAGGGGCCGTAGGTGATCAGCACGGCGGACGTCCCGGTGCGCCGCAGCACGGCCTTGCCGATCGGCTCGACCGGCGCCGCCGGGTCGAACCCGTCCTTGCCCCAGTAGAGCCGCTTGGGCTCCAGGAAGACCACCGGGTCGTCGGAGGCGATCGAGGCCCGCAGCAGCCCGTACGCGTCCCCGACCGTTCCCGGGGTGACCACGTGCAGGCCGGGGGTGCTGGTGTAGTACGCCTCGGAGGCGTCGCTGTGGTGCTCGACCCCGCCGATGCCGCCGCCGTACGGGACGCGGACGGTGATCGGCAGCGGGAGCCGTCCGGCGGTGCGGTTGCGCATCTTGGCGACGTGCGAGAACAGCTGCTCCAGCGCCGGGTAGGCGAAGGCGTCGAACTGCATCTCGACCACCGGGCGCAGCCCGTACATGGCCATGCCGATGGCGGTGCCGAGGATGCCGGCCTCGGCCAGCGGGGTGTCCAGGCAGCGGTCCGGGCCGAACTCGGCGGTCAGCCCGTCGGTGATCCGGAAGACGCCGCCGAGCGCGCCGACGTCCTCGCCGAGCACGTGCACCGCCGGGTCCTCGCGCATGGCGTCCCGCAGCGCGGAGTTGAGCGCCTGCGCCATCGAGGCGGTGCGGGTACCGGAGGTGTGTCGCGCAGCAGCTCCGCCAAGGGTGGGGGTGGGCGACGGGTGGGATGCTGTCGACATCAGTGCTGCACCTCGGCCTCGGCGGCCAGCTCGGCGGACAACTGGGCGGCCTGCTCCAGCAGTTGCGGGGTCGGCTCGGCGTAGACGTGGGCGAACAGCGACATCGGGTCGAGCTCCGGCTCGGCGTGGAACTCGGCCCGCATCCGGGCCGCCAGCGCCTCCGCCTCCTCCGCCGCCTCCTGTACCAACGCGTCGTCCAGGACGCCGAGTTCGCGCAGCGCGCGGTCCATCAGCAGGATCGGGTCGTGCTCCCGCCAGGCGGCCACCTCGGGCTCGGTGCGGTAGCGGGTGGCGTCGTCGGCGTTGGTGTGCGCCTCGATCCGGTAGGTCAGCGCCTCGACCAGGGTCGGGCCGCCGCCGCTGCGGGCCCGCTCGACCGCCTCGGCCAGCACCGAGTGCACGGCGGGCGCGTCGTTGCCGTCCACCAGCCGTCCCGGCATGCCGTAGCCGACGGCCTTGTGGGCCAGGCTGGGCGCGGCGGACTGAGCGCTGAGCGGGACGGAGATCGCGTAGCCGTTGTTCTGCACCAGGAAGACCACCGGCGCGTTGAGCACGGCCGCGAAGTTCAGTGCCTCGTGGAAGTCGCCCTCGCTGGTGCCGCCGTCGCCGAGCATCGCCAGCGCGACGGCGGGCTCGCCGCTCAGCCGGGCGGCGTGGGCCAGACCGACGGCGTGCGGGGCCTGGGTGGCGAGCGGGGTGCAGAGCGGGGCGGTGCGGGTGGCGCGCGGGTCGTAGCCGGTGTGGGCGTTGCCGCGCAGCAGGGTCAGGGACTCCAGCGGGTCCACGCCCCGGGAGACCACGGCGAGGGTGTCGCGGTAGCTGGGGAAGAGCCAGTCGCGCTCGTCGAGCACCAGCGCGGCGGCGATCTGGCAGGCCTCCTGCCCGGTGGACGCCGGGTAGACGGCGAGGCGGCCCTGCTTGGTCAGGGTGGTGGCCTGCTGGTTGTACCGGCGGCCGACGACCAGGCGCCGGTAGAGCTCGCGCAGCAGCGCCGGGTCGTACTTCTCCAGCCCGGGGGTGCCGAGCACCCGGACGGGGGAGGGGTCCGGCAGGAGGGGCGCCGGATCGGTGCGCGGGGCGGTGGCCCCGGGCAGCCAACCGGGCACACCGGTGTGGTGTCTGTGGTCGAGAACGGTCATCTCGGGGCACCTCCAGGGGTCGCGGGGGCTCCCTACCGATTGTTCGGTCGTCTGTTCATCTTGACCAGAAGCGTGACAAGGTGGTGGACATTCGGCCTGATCGGCGGTCGACTGGTGGCAGTGCGTCCAATCGGTGAGGGTGGGGGGTCATGTCGGCTGAACAGATGTCCAGACTCGACCGGGTCGACCGGGCGATCCTGCGGCTGCTGCAGCAGGACGGTCGCGCCTCCATCCGCTCGGTGGCCGAGCGGGTGCACGTGTCCCGGGCCAACGCGTACGCCCGGATCTCCAGAATGGTCGAGGACGGCGTCATCCGCGGCTTCACCGCCAGGGTGGACCACGAACGGGCCGGTCAGGCCGCGTCCGCGTACATCACCCTGAAGATCGTCCAGAACTCCTGGCGCACGGTCCGCGAGCAACTTCTGGAGCTGCCGGGGGTCGCGCACATCGCACTGGTCGGCGGGGACTTCGACGTCCTGCTGCTGGTGCACACCGCCGACAACCGGACCCTGCGGGAGCTCGTGCTCAACCGCATCCAGTCCATCCCCCAGGTGCTCGGCACCCGCACCATGCTGGTCTTCGAGGAGACCGACCAGGTCCCCCCGGACCCACAGACTCCTTAGATCGGCGCCCACTCGCCTCCGGGGCGCTCGGACCCGGTGCCGACGGTCGTCGCTCCAAGGCCCTCGTTCCTCGGGCCTCCTCGCTTCTCCCTTTCGGCACCGGCGCGCCCCTTCGGCTCGCGGGCCGACGCGGGGGGGGCGAGGCGGGGACGAGGCGGGGCGACGGACCTACCGCGCCCGCAGCCCGTCGAAGGCCAGGTGCACCACCGCGTCCGCGACCCCGTCGGCGCCCTTGAGCCCCGGCCGGTACCACTCCACGATCGAGTTGATCATCCCGAACAGCAGCCGGGTGGCCAGCCGCGGCTCCACGTCCGCGCGCAGCGCGCCGTCCGCGACCGCCGCCCGCACCAGCTCGGCGACCTGGTGGTCGAAGTCCCGGCGGCGCTCCAGCGCCCACAGCTCGGTGGCCGTGTTGCCGCGCACCCGCAGCAGCAGCGTCACGTACGGCAGCTCCGCCAGCAGCACCTCCGCGGTGCGCCGCACCACGTGCTCCAGCCGCTCCACCGCCGGGCCGTCGACCGCGGCCGGCTCGGCCAGGATCGCGAACAGCCCGTCCAGCGCCCGCCCCACGGCCAGCCGCAGCAGCTCCTCCTTGCCGCGGACGTGGTGGTAGATCGAGGACTTGGAGATCCTGGCGGCCCGGGACAGGTCCTCCATCGAGGTGCCGTCGTAACCGCGCTCGTTGAACACGTCGACGGTCACCGCGAGCAGTGACTCCACGGTGTAGGCGGTGCGCGTGGTGTGATCGGCCATCCTCCGAGTATCCCCGGCCGCCCCGTGCGGTACGCGATCGGGTCCGCTTGGTCCACACCCGCCGTGGAAGGGAAGCCCTAGAATCTGCGGACGATCCGTCCACGTCCAGCAGGCTGGGGTCCACGGCTGATGAACGCAATACCGGCAGTCGCCTCCGATGTGCCCGAGCAGCGCAGCGAGGAGCCGGGGGACGCCTCACGCGGTCGGCTGGACCGCGCCCGCGCGCTGGCGGTCCGCTTCGGCCCGGCCGTCTGGTGCTACGCCCTGCTCAAGCTGATCGGCTTCACGATCTTCATGAAGCTGCTCTCCTTCGCCGGCGACTACGCCAGGAAGCCGGCCCGGTTCGGCGGCGGCGCCAACCCGTGGGACGTGCCGGCCAGCTGGGACGGCTGGTGGTACCAGCAGGTCGCCCAGTTCGGCTACCACCCGGCGCTGGTCCCGATCGCGGGGCCGGAGGGCTTCAACATCGAACAGAACTCGGCCGCCTTCTTCCCGCTGTACCCGGGCCTGATGCGGCTGACCTCGGACGTCACCGGCCTCGGTCTGTACGGCGCCGGGATGCTGGTGTCGGTGGTGGCCTCGCTGTTCGCCGCCGCCGGGATCTACGCCGTGGTGGAGAAGCTGTCCGGGGACGTCCGGGCCGGGGTGATCGCGGCCGGGATCTGGGCGATCGCCCCGGGCTCGGGCGCCGAGTGGGCGGTGTACTCGGACTCGACCTTCGTCGCGCTGGCCGCCTGGGCCTGCTACTGCGTGATGACCAGGCAGTGGGTCGCGGCCGGGGTGATCACCCTGGTCGCCGGGCTCAACCGGCCGACGGCGGCGGCGCTGATCGGCGCGGTGGGCCTGGCCGCGCTGGTCGAGCTGTACCGGCGGGAGAGCGGGGTGCTGCGCCCGCTGGCCGCGATCCTGCTGGCCCCGATCGGCCTGCTCGGCTACGTCGGCTGGGTGGGCTGGAAGACCGGCGAGTGGGGCGGCTACTTCCGGCTGCAGCACGACGCCTGGCTGCACTACTTCGACTGGGGGCAGGGCACCTGGCACGCGATCCGCGGGGTGCTGCTGGGCCGCAGCGACTACCCGTTCGCCTTCCCGGTGCCGGACCTCCTGGCGACCCTGATCGTGTTCACCCTGCCGGTGCTGATCGTGCTGCTCGTACGGCTGCGCCCGCCGCTGGTGCTGACCGCCTACACGCTGGCCACGATCGTCTCGGTGCTCGGCAGCCTCGGCATCTTCGGCAACGTCTCGCGCTACCTGCTGCCGGCGTTCCCGCTGTTCATCGCGCTGGCGATCGGGATGCGCAAGCTGAGCTGGCCGGTGCTGGCCGCGGTGCTGGGCACCGGTGCGGTCGCCTCCGGCTGGTACGCCGGGTACGTGATCTTCGAACTGGGCGTGCCGTAGACCCCGCACAGCAGCAGCACCGGAGGGCGCGTCCGCCACGGACGCGCCCTCCGCGCGTTCCGGCGCGATCCCGCCACCGCACCCTCTTGAGCCGACCGATCGTTCGGTTACTCTGTGACGTGTCCCGTCCTCCCCCTTGAGGAGCGCACAGATGTCCGCAGCGGTCACCCACCCCCTCGTCAGCGAGCTGGTCGAGCGCCACCAGGCCACCCTGGACGCCGCGCTCGACGCCGCCGCCAAGCGCGACTACTGGTCGCCCTACCCCGAGTTCCCGAAGGCCTACGGCGAGAGCGGCCCGGCGGACGGCAAGGCCGCCTTCGACGCCCTGCTCGGCGCCCCCTTCGCTCTGGAGGGCCACCCCACCGACGGCGACCAGGTCGGCGGCGAGGCCTCCCCGTACGGCATCGAGCTGGGCATCACCTACCCGCACGCCGGCCCGGACGCGCTGATCGCCGCGCTCTCCGCCGCCCGCCCCGGCTGGGCCGCCGCCTCCCCGCTGGAGCGCGCCGCCGTCTGCCTGGAGATCCTGCACCGGATCAACGTCCGCTCCCACGAGTTCGCCCAGGCCGTCATGCACACCACCGGCCAGGCCTACGGCATGGCCTTCCAGGCCGGCGGCCCGCACGCCCAGGACCGCGGCCTGGAGGCCGTCGCCTACGCGTACGCCGAGCAGACCCGGCTGCCGAAGCAGGCCGGCTGGACGAAGCCCCAGGGCAAGCGCGAGCCGCTGGTGATGACCAAGGAGTTCACCGTCGTCCCGCGCGGCCTCGCGCTGCTGATCGGCTGCAACACCTTCCCCACCTGGAACGGCTACCCGGGCCTGTTCGCCTCGCTGGCCACCGGCAACCCGGTGCTGGTCAAGCCGCACCCGCGGGCCGTACTGCCGCTCGCACTGACCGTCCGGATCGCCCGCGAGGTGCTCGCCGAGGCCGGCTTCGACCCCAACCTGGTCTGCCTGGCCGCCGAGCACGAGGGCGGCACCGTCGCCGCGACCCTCGCCGTCCGCCCCGAGATCAAGATGATCGACTACACCGGCTCCACCTCCTTCGGCGACTGGCTGGAGGAGAACGCCAAGCAGGCGCAGGTGTACACCGAGAAGGCCGGCGTCAACGCGGTCGTCATCGACTCCACCGACGACTACAAGGGCATGCTGGGCAACCTGGCCTTCGCGCTCTCGCTCTACAGCGGCCAGATGTGCACCACCCCGCAGAACGTGCTGATCCCGCGCGGCGGCATCACCACCGACCAGGGCGACAAGTCCTTCGACCAGGTGGTCGCCGACCTCGCCGGCGCCATCGAGGGCCTGCTCTCCGACGACGCCCGCGCCGCCGCCATCCTCGGCGCCGTGGTCAACCCGGGCGTGCTGCAGCGCTCGGCCGCCGCGGCCGGCGGCGAGTACGGCGAACTCGTCCTCGCCCCGCGCACGGTGACCGCCCCCGACTTCCCCGGCGCGACCGTCCGCACCCCCGCCCTGGTCAAGCTGGACGCCGACAAGCCGGACGACCGCTCGGTCTTCCGCAGCGAGTGCTTCGGCCCGGTCTCCTTCGCCGTCGCCGTCGAATCCACCGCCGCCGGCGTCGAGTTGCTGCGCACCACGGTCCGCGAGAAGGGCGCCATGACGGCCTCCGGCTACACCACCTCGCCCGAGGTGGAGGCGCTGCTGGTCGAGGCCGCGCTGGACTCCGGCGTCTCGCTCTCGCTCAACCTCACCGGCGGCGTCTACCCCAACCAGACCGCCGCCTTCTCCGACCTGCACGGCACCGGCGCCAACCCGGCCGCCAACTCGGCCTACTGCGACGGCGCCTTCGTGGCCAACCGTTTCCGTACGGTGGAGATCCGCCGGCACAGCTGAGCACTGCGCACTTCCCGCTCCGGGCCCCGGCGGTCACCCACCGCCGGGGCCCGGCGGTTCGCGGCCGCCGCCCGCCGGGGATGATGGAGGCTGGGAGAACGCCGGGAACGGCGTCCAACCGACCTCAGAGCAACGGGAGCTGATACATGGCCGTGAAGCCGACGACCGAAACCGACGTCCTGATCGTCGGCGCCGGACCGACCGGACTGCTGCTGGCCGGCGACCTCGCCGCCGCCGGGGTCGGCGTCACCGTGCTGGAGAAGCGGGCCGCCGAGTCCAACCTCACCCGGGCCTTCGCCGTGCACGCCCGCAGCCTGGAGCTGCTGGACGCCCGGGGCCTGGCCGACGAGCTGATCGCCACCGGCCGGCCGCTCGGCGCGCTGAAGCTGTTCGACCGCCTCGGCATCGACCTCGGCTCGCTGCCCACCCGCTTCCCGTTCGTCCTGATCACCCCGCAGTACAACGTCGAACGGCTGCTGCTGGAGCGCGCCGAGAAGGCCGGCGCGACCCTCGTGCGCGGCGCCGAGGTGACCGGGCTGCGCCAGGACGCCGAAGGCGTGACCCTGGAGACCGCCGACGGACGGGCCTTCCGCGCCGGCTACGCGGTGGGCACCGACGGCGTCCACTCCGCCGTCCGCGACCTGCTCGGCATCCCCTTCCCCGGCGAGTCCGTGGTCGACTCCGTGGTGCTGGCCGACGTCCGGCTGGAGCGCGAGCCCGCCGGGGCGATCACCGTCGGCGCCAACGAGGCCGGCTTCGCCTTCGTCGCCCCGTTCGGCGACGGCTGGTACCGGGTGATCGCCTGGGACCGCAACGAGCGCTTCGAGGACGGCGCCTCCCCCTCGCCGGAACAGCTCACCGCCCTCCTCGGCGGCATCCTCGACGAGGACTACGGCCTGCACGACGTGCGCTGGAGCTCCACCTTCCACAGCGACGAGCGCCAGGTCCCCAACTACCGCTCCGGCCGGGTCTTCCTGGCCGGCGACGCCGCCCACTGCCACTCCCCGGCCGGCGGCCAGGGCATGAACACCGGCCTGCAGGACGCGGCCAACCTCTCCTGGAAGCTCGCCGCCGCCGTCCGGGGCCGGGCCACCGACGCCCTTCTGGACACCTACCAGACGGAGCGGCATCCGGTCGGGAAGACCGTCCTGCGCACCTCCGGCGCCCTGATCCGGCTCGCCCTCGCCGAGTCCGCCCCCACCCGCGCCCTGCGCGGGGCGCTCACCGCGCTGGGCGGCCACCTCGACCTGGTCACCGAGCGCGGCGCCCGGCTGGTCTCCGGCATCGAGTTCTCCTACCCGGCCCCCAAGGGCGCCCACCCGCAGGTCGGCAAGCGCGTCCCGGACCTGCGGCTGACCGCCCTCAGCAAGCCTGCCGAGGGCGCCCCGGCCGCCCCCGAGCGGCTCTACGAGGCGCTGCGCGCCGGCACCTTCGTCCTCGTCAGCAACGACGAGCTGGTCGCCGCCGAGCCGTGGGCGGACCGCATGGTCTCCGCCGCGCCGGCCGACCCGCACGGCAAGCTGCGCGACACCGTCCTGCTGATCCGCCCGGACGGCTACGTCGCCTGGGCCGGCGTCGACCCCGGCCAGGGCGAGCTGCGCACCGCCCTCACCAGCTGGCTCGGCGCGGTCTGACCGGCCGCCGGCGGGCGCGGCGACAACCCGCGCCCGCCGACCTTTCGTTCGGTCGTCCGTTAACCCCGGGCCTTCTCGTAGTGCCGCGCGGCCTTTGCCCGATTCCCGCAGACCGCCATCCGGCACCACCGTCGGCGCCCGTTCTGCGAGGTGTCGAAGAAATACAGGATGCAGGCCTCGTGCGCGCACTGCTTGATCCGCCGGCCGCCCTGCCCGAGCAGCGTGAGGAAGTCGTCCACGGCAAGCCAGGGCGCCAGCCACTCCGGCCGGTCGGCCTCGACCAGGTCCTCGGCGCCGCCCGGTCCGGCCGTCCGCCGGATCCGCCCGTGCGCCAGCACCGCGTCCAGTCCGTCCCGCGCCTGCGCGCTCAACTCCCCCTGATCGCCCGCGTCTTGTGAGGCAGCCCGGATCGCCTCGCGGGCCTGCCGGATGGCCGCCAGCCCGGCGTCGTCGGCTTCGCAGCGGCCGGCCAGCCCGGCCGAGGAGAGCCAGATCCCGTACTCTTCGACCCCGGCGAGCAGGTCGTTGACGGGCGTCCCGGCCCACCGCGTGTTGAGCAGATCGAGCGCGAGCGGCTCGCCGATCAGCGGTCGCGGGTCCCTCGGGTCCGCCTTCACGTCAGTCATCGTTCTCCCTCGGCTCCAGCCGATTCTACGTCCGCGCCCGGCGGTGCGAATTGGTATGGACCGATTCCGGAATTCCGGTCATTCACTGTATGGAATCCGGGAGTTTCCCGCTCTCCACACTTGACTGTTTTTTAGCAACGAATTGCTTGATCATGAGCCAACTCGCACACGGGTTCTGTCATGTTCGAGCCAGCGTTCTCGACCCCGGAACGCCTGGCCCCTTGCCGGCCCCCCACAGCCGGCCAGAGGAGGATCCGTTGCGCCCCCGTTCCCTTGCTCTCGCCGCGGCGATAGCCGTGCTGCCGCTGACCGCCGTCTCGCTCGGCGTCTCCGCCGCGCAGGCCGCCACCCCTAACGCCGCACCGCGCGTCTCCCTCCCGAACACCGTGAACCCCGCGGTGGCCCACTCGGAGAAGAAGGGCGACGTCCCGTCCGAGCAGCAGATCTCGGTGGCCGTCAGCCTGAAGCTGCGCAACACCGACGCCCTGGACCGCTTCCTCACCGCGGTGGCCACCCCCGGCACGCCGGAGTTCGGAAAGTACCTGACGCCGGAGCAGTTCACCGCCCAGTTCGGCCCGACCCAGGCCGACGTCGAGCAGGTCAAGACCTACCTGGCCGCCCAGGGCCTGACCGTCACCGAGGTGAGTGCCAACCGCCAGGTGGTCAACGCCCACGGCACCTCCGCCCAGGTCTCGCAGGCCTTCGGCACCCACGAGAGCGCGTACGTCGACCCGCAGCTGCAGCGCGCGTTCTTCGCCAACGACGCCGCCGCCTCGATCCCGTCCGACCTGGCCTCCGTGGTCCAGGGCGTGAGCGGCCTGGACAACCACGCGGTGCGCAAGAACCGCCTGGCCACGCCGAACTCGATCACCCCGAACGCCGCCACCGCGAGCCCGAGCGGGACGACCCCGGCCCAGTACACCGGCGCCTACAACCTGAACAAGACCGGCGCGGACGGCACCGGCGTGACGGTCGCCCTCTGGGAGTTCGACGGCTACAAGTCCTCGAACCTGACCACCTACGACTCGCAGTTCGGCCTGACCGGCCCGGCCGTCTCCACCGTCTCGGTGGACGGCGCGAACTACGACTCCGCCCCCGGCCAGGGCCAGGGCGAGGTCGAGCTGGACAGCGAGATCGTCCGCGGCGCGGCGCCCAAGGCCACTCAGCTGGTCTACGAGGCCCCCAACAGCGACCAGGGCGAGATCGACATGGCCAACAAGATCGTGGCCGACAACCGGGCCTCGGTCATCTCGATCTCCTGGGGCTCCTGCGAGCCCGACACCACCGCCGCCTCGATGACCGCGGTCGACAACGCCTTCAAGCAGGCCGCCGCCCAGGGCATCTCGATCTTCTCCGCCTCCGGCGACGACGGCTCCCGCGACTGCACCCGCTCCACCAGCGGCTCCACCGTCAAGGCCGTCGACTTCCCGGCCTCCAGCCCGCACCAGACCGGCGTCGGCGGCACCAACCTCAAGGTGACCAGCAGCAACACCTACTCCTCGGAGAGCGCCTGGAGCACCGCCGGCGGCGGCGTCTCCACCGTGTTCGCCAAGCCGAGCTGGCAGACCGGCACCGGCGTCAGCGGCACCATGCGCACCGTCCCGGACGTCTCCTCCAACGCCGACCCGCAGAGCGGCTTCGCGATCTACACGGCCGGCGGCTGGCAGGTCTACGGCGGCACCAGCGCGGCCGCCCCGCTCTGGTCCGGCTACGCGGCCCAGTTCAACCAGAAGGCCAAGGCCGCCGGGCAGCCGGCCCTTGGTGAGGCCAGCCCCCGGCTGTACTCGGTCGCCAACAGCAGCAGCTACGGCAGCACCTTCCACGACGTGAGCACCGGCGCCAACCAGGACTTCTCCGCGAAGGCCGGCTACGACCAGGTCACCGGCTGGGGCTCCCCGGTCGCCGACGCGCTGAACACCGCCCTGCTCGGCGGCAGCACCACCCCGCCGTCCGGCGGCTGCACCGCCGCCCAGCTGGTCGGCAACGGCGGCTTCGAGACCGGCACCGCCGCCCCGTGGACCTCCTCCACCGGCGTCGTCGACAACAGCTCCTCCCAGGCCGCCCACTCGGGCAGCTGGAAGGCCTGGCTGAACGGCTACGGCTCGGCCCACACCGACACCCTGTCGCAGACCGTCTCCATCCCGGCCGGCTGCGCCTCCGCCAAGCTGACCTTCTGGCTGCACATCGACACCGCGGAGACCGGCTCCACCGCGTACGACAAGCTGACCGTCCAGGCGAACAGCACCACGCTGGCGACCTACTCCAACGTGAACGCCGCCGCCGGCTACGTGCAGCGCACCCTGGACCTGACCTCCTTCGCCGGCCAGACCGTGACCATCAAGTTCACCGGCACCGAGGACTCGTCCCAGCAGACCAGCTTCGTGATCGACGACGTCGCGCTGAACGTCAGCTGATCACCGGCAGGTAGCTCCACCGATACCCCCGCCGGGGCGGCGCCGACAGGGCCCGCCCCGGCGGTGTCGCGTCCCGGTTGCGGGGCCCCGGGTAAGCCCCGTGTTTCCGGACTGTTTCAAGATCGATAACCATCCGGTAGACCTGCCGTGACCACTGTCATACGCACGACTGATGACGTAGCCTCTCGACCGTGCATAGGGTTCCCCAAAGCTCGGTGAAGCCGCTGGCGGCGCGCCCCGGCGTCGGCCCGGTCCCACCGAACTCACCTGGTGGGGAGGGTTACCGCATGGCCGCACAGCAACCTCAGGACGCCGCGCGGCTGCGGCTGGTCGGATCGCATACGGACCGACCCGCGCCGCCCGCGCCCGGCTCCGCCCCTGCGCCGGCGCCGGTGCCGCCCGCCACCCGGCTCGCTCCGGTCGGCGGCTTCGCGGACACCCTGCACCTGGCCATCGAGGCCAGCGGCCTCAGCCTGGACCGGATCCGCGCCGCCCTAGCCCAACGGGGCGTCAGGGTCAGTGTCACGACGCTGAGTTACTGGCGCCGCGGCCGCAGCCAGCCCGAACGGGCCAGCTCGCTGCGCGCCGTCCACCTGCTGGAGGAACTGCTCGGCCTGCCGCACAGCGCGCTCTCCTCGCTGCTCGGCCCGCCCCGCCCGCGCGGCCGCTGGGCCGCCGCCGCCAACACCCTGCACCTCGGCCTGGAGGACGTCTGGCCCGGCGAGCAGGAGATCGCCTCGATCTTCGCCGAGCTGGACGCCCCGCCGGCCGGCGAGCTGGAGCGCCTGAGCATCCACGACTCCTACTACGTGGACGACGAGCGGCGCGCCAACCTGCTGCGGATGCGCCAGGTGGTGCGCGCCACCGTCGGCGGCGTCGGCCGCTGCCTGGTCGTGCACAAGGCCGACGAGGAGGCCACCGGCTGCCCGGAGATCACCTCGGTGCGGCACGGCCGGCTGGGCCGGGTGCGCCGCCGCCCGGAGGTCGGCCTCACCGTCGCCGAGCTGATGCTGGACCGCCCGCTCGGCCTCGGCGACAGCACCGTCTTCGAGTACGAGGTGGAGATCCCGCCGGGCGGCCCGACCCTGGAGTACAGCCGCCGCTTCGCCACCCCGGTGCGCGAGTACGTGCTCCAGGTCCACTTCGACCCGGCCGCCGTCCCCGCGCACTGCGAGCGCTACGACCGCGAGCCGGGCGCCGACGTCGACCACCGCCGCGAGCAGCTGTGGATCGGCGCCTCGGCGAGCGCCCACGTCCTGGCCCCGGACCAGCAGCCGGGCCACATCGGCATCCGGTGGGAGTGGTCCTAGCCCCCACCCCCCACCCCACCCCCATGAGCCCCGTCAGACCCCAGGTCCGACGGGGCTCCTTCACGTCCACCCCCGCACCTAACCCCTTCAACTCCCCATATCGGTTGACGCCACATCACCTAACTCCTACTCTCATGAGTACCGGTTAGGCGGCAGCCGCCGGAAGCCCAGCCCTCCGGGAGTGACCCATGTCCAGCACCACCCTGCTCCGCACCCTGCAGACCGGCCACGTCGGCCTCAACGTCACCGACCTGACCCGCTCGATCGACTTCTACCGCGCCGTCCTCGGCCTCCAGGTCACCCACGAGGGCACCGACCCCGAGCGCCGCTACGCCCTGCTCGGCCGCGACGGCCGCCTGGTGGTCACCCTCTGGCAGCAGAGCACCGGCACCTTCGCCACCGACCACCCCGGCCTGCACCACCTCTCCTTCGAGGTCGAGAGCCTCGACGAGGTCCGCGCCACCGAGCAGCTGCTGCGAGAGCTGGGCGCCGAGTTCGCCTACGACGGCGTCGTCCCGCACGGCGAGGGCTCCGCCTCCGGCGGCATCTTCTTCACCGACCCGGACGGCATCCGGCTGGAGATCTACACCCGCACCGGCGTGCACGAGACCGCGGCCACCGCCCCCACCACCGGCGCCCCGACCTGCGGCTTCTTCTAAATCCCAGCCGAGTCCGATCGACCACGGGGGAGCCGACCATGACCACCATCAGCACGCCGTACCACGCCGGCGAACGGACCGCCCAGGCCCGGGCCGGCCGCACCGAGCGCGCCGACCACGCCGGCCGGTCGATCCGCACCACCATTCCCGCCGTCGCCGCCCGCTTCCTGACCGAGCGCCGGATGCTGGTCGTCGGCGCCGCCGACCCGGACGGCCGGGTCTGGGCCACCCAGCTGGCCGGCCCGGCCGGCTTCCTCCAGGCGCCGGACGAGCGGACCATGGCGGTCGCCGCCCGCCCGATCGGCGCCGACCCGCTGGCCGAGGCGCTGGCCCGCCCGGCCCGGGTCGGCACCATCGCCCTGGACCCGGCCGGCCGGCGCCGGATGCGGCTCAACGGCAGCTCCGTCCCGGACGGCCGGGGCGGGCTGCTGATCGACGCCGCCGAAGTGGTCTCCAACTGCCCGAAGTACATCCAGCGCCGCACCCCGCTGGACCGACCGGCCGCCGGCCCGCCCCGCACCGTCACCGCCGGCTCGCAGCTGACCACCGCACAGCGCCTGGCCGCCGCCACCGCGGACACCTTCTTCATCGCCACCACCGGCCCGGACGGCAGCGTGGACGCCTCCCACCGCGGCGGCTTCCCCGGCTTCCTGGAGGCCGTCGCGCCCGACCGGCTGCGCTGGCCGGAGTACCCGGGCAACAGCATGTTCCTGACCCTTGGCAACCTGGAACTGGACCCGCGGGCCGGCCTGCTGCTGCCCGACTGGGAGACCGGCGGGGCCCTGCTGGTCACCGGCGAGGCCCGCATCGACTGGTCCGAGCAGGCCCGCCAGGCCGTCCCGGGCGCCGAACGGATGGTCGAACTGACCGTCACCGGCGTCCTCGAACTCGCCGACGCCACCCCGCTGACCTGGACCGACCCCGAGTACTCGCCCGCCATCCCGCACTGACCCGGCCTCAGCGCTTCCCGGACATCCAGTGGAAGAGCCCCATCGCCACACTCGTCGCCAGGTTGAAACTGGACACCCCCGACTGCATCGGCACCGCGACCAACCGGTCGGCCCGCGCCTTGAGCTCCGCCGAGACCCCGTGCCGCTCGGTCCCGAAGGCGAGCAGCGCATCGTCCGGAAAAGCCAGGTCCCGGATGTCCGTACCCTCCGGGTCCAACACGTACAGCGGCCCGGAAGGCAGCTCCGACAGGCTCAACCGCTCCACCGCCGTGGCGAAGTGCAGACCCGCACTACCCCGCAGCACGTTCGGGTGCCACGGATCCAGATCGCCGGTGGTCACCACCCCGGTCGCCCCGAACCCCGCCGCCAACCGGATCACCGCGCCGACATTCCCCAGATTCCGCGGATTCTCCAACACCACCACCGGCGCCCGCCGAGCCCGCCCACCCAGCACCGCCAGATTCGCCCCCACCGAAGGCCGCACCCCCAACGCCATCACCCCGGTCGGATGCAACCGGGGCACCAAGGTCCGCAGCACCGCCTCCGGCAGCTCCACCGCCAACCCCTCCAGAGCCGGCACCACGTCCCCCGCCAACTCCGCGGCCAACGCCAACAACGCACCCCGGTCCGAGGTCAACACCCACCGAACGTCCCCCTCGAACCGCAGCGCGTGCTTCACCGCATGAAACCCGTCCAGCAACACCGCCCCCGGCTCCCGCTCAGCCGCCCGCCACGCCCTCACCAGCTCCTCGTCACCCATACCGCTCACTCTCCCACCGAATCCCCGACCCCCTGCCCTCCCCCCGAACACCCCCGCCGTCCCGAGAACCACCCCCCGAAGACCCGCGCAAAGCCCGCTCCAGATCCCGCAAAGCCAGCCCCACCAACCGAGTCCCCGCCCTCACCACCTCCCCCTGCACCCCGGCCCCGGCCCCACCCCCAGCCGCCGCCAACCCCTCCTCCAACCGCGCCTGCGCCCCCCGCACAGCCCCGAACTCCACCCCCCGCCCCGTCAACAGAGCCCCCGCCGCCACCGCCGTCGCCAGCCGCAGCTCCTCCCCGTACTCCCGAGCCCCCGGCACGGGCTCCGCATCGCCCCCCGGCAGATGCGCCTCCAACAGCACCGCCGCCCGTCCAAGGGCCCCCACCGCCGCCCGAGCCCGGTCGATCTGCCGCCGGCTCACCCCCGCCAGCCCCGACTCGTGCCGCCCCGGCTCGGCGTCGGCCCGCTGCATCGCCTGCAGGAGCTCGGACCGCGCCTCCCGCGAGTCCAGCAGAGCGCTCCGTACCACCCGCCCCCGCGGCGCCCCCGGCTCCTCGTAGCAGGCGACGACGGCCCCCGCGTACCGCCCGGCCGCCGCCAGCCATTCGGCGAGCCGTTCCCCTAGCCGGGCCGTCTGCCAGGTCGGGAACAGCGCGTACGTGACGAGCGCGACGGTCCCGCCGAGCAGCGTGAGCCCGACCCGTTCGAAGGCCGTCACCAGCGGGTTCCCCGCCTGCAGCCCGAGCAGGAACACCACGTACGTGGAGATCCCGACCGTGGTCAGCGCGTACCCGGTGCGGAACGCGAGGTACGCCCCGCCGATGCAGACCACCGCGAGCGCGGCCAGCACCCATTCCCCGGGGTGGGCGAGCTGCACCACCAGCGTGGAGACGGCGACCCCGACGACCGTCCCGGCCAGCCGGGCGACACCCCGGCTGTAGGTCTGGGCGAAGTCCGGCCGCATCACCATCGCGGCGGTCATCGGCGCCCAGTACCCGTGGTGGAAGCCGGCGAGCCGGGCCAGCAGGTAGGAGACGGTGACCACCGCGGCGAGCCGGACGGCGTGCTGGAAGATCGCCGACCGCGGCCGCAGCTGCCGCCGTACGGCCCGCAGCGCCACCGGCAGCATCCGGACGATCGACGGCTTGTGCAGTGCCCCGCCGGCCCCGACGACGGGTGTGGTGATGGTCTCCTCGTCGTTGCGGTCCAGGGTGTCGGCGGCCTTGCGCAGCAGCCCGCCGAGCCGTCGGGCGGAGCGCCGGGCGGCGCCCTGCAACCGGGGTCCTTCGTCGTCGGGCCGTACCAGGGTGAGCGCGGGCGCGGACCGGGGGAACCGGAGGGGGTCGCCGGTGCGGACGGCCCGGGCGAGGGCGTCCATGACTTCGGCGGCTGCGGCCAGTACCTCCCGGGCCCGGTCCCGTTCCGGTCCTTCCTCGGGGGCGCCGATCCTGGGGTCGGCGAGCGCGGCGAGGGTGGGCCGGATCCGTTCGGCAATGCCGCGCAGGCCGCGCAGCTCGGGCGGCCGGTGCCGGTCCTGCCAGGGGGTGAGGGCGGCGGCGTGCCGGGCGGTCATGAACGGCGCCGGGTCCACGTGCGCGGTCGGGTCCTGGCGCAACCGGCGGGCGTAGTCGGCGAGTTCGGCGTAGGTGTCGGCGAGGGCGTCCCGCTGGGCGCTCCAGCTCCCGATCGGCCAGAGGGTGATGACGACAGCTTGGACGACTCCGCCGAGGGCGGCGACCAGCCCGTGACCGAGCGCGGCGGTGACGCTGACCGGCAGTTGGACGACGATCAGCATCACCGAGACGGTGTTGGTCGCGACGACCCCGGCGGTGGGCCCGATCGCCCAGGCGAGCCCGGCGCCGAAGGCCCACACCGCGAGCAGCACCGGGAACAGCCCGGGGACGCCGGCGGCCAGGTAGCCGAGGAAGGTGCTGATGCCGAGTCCCGCCCCGGCGGCGACGGCGAGGCTGGCCCGGGGCCGGAAGCTGCGCTGGAAGGTGGCCGAGCCGGCGATGAACGCCCCCATCGCGGCCGAGGTGGCGAGCGAGACCCCGCCGAGCGCGAGCGTCGGGAAGAGCACCAGGGCGACGGCGACCGCCCCGCGGACGGCCCGCTTGGGGTCGGTGAGGGCCCGGTCGAGGGTGAGTCCGGTCCGCGCGGTGTCACGAAGCGCAGCGAACCAGGACATACCGACATCCTAGGGCGTACCCCGAACCCCACCACCGCCCGGCCCGAGCCGCCCGACCGGCCCGCCCCGGCCGAGCCGCCCCGCCAGCCACACCAGTGCCCCGGTCGGCAGGAACACCGCATCCGCCGCGATCATCGCGAGCGAGAACACCGGCAGCCCGAGCAGCACCGCGATCCCCACGTGCTCCAGCATCATGACGGCCAGCAGTACGTTCTTGACCCGCCGGTTGAGCAGCGTGAACGGGAAGGCCACCTGCACGATCACCGTCCCGTAGGAGATCAGGAACACCGGCAGCAGCGCCGAGCCGACCAGTGCGGACAGCCCGGGCCAGGGCGTGAAGTAGTCCAGGTGCAGCGGGTAGTACAGCGCGGTGCCGTCCTGCCAGCGCGAGCCCTGCACCTTGTACCAGCCGGCCGTGGCGTAGATCAGCACCACCTCGACGGCGATCACCAGCATCGCGCAGTTGTGCACCATGGTGGCCAGCGCGTCGAGCACCGCCCGCGCCTCGCCGTCCGGCCGCAGCCGGCCGAGCACCCACCAGAGCCCGGCCACGCCCCAGAGCCCCCAGAACAGCGGTGCCCAGCCGAGGTACGGGAAGGTCCGGCCGGTCCAGGTCAGGCTCTGCCCGGAGAAGTCCCCGAGCTGACAGACCGCCAGGGCAGCCCCGAGCAGGACCCAGAGCACCACCCCCGCCCCCTCCGCCGCCCCGGACCGCCCGAACCCGGACCGCCCGAGCCGCCCCCGCCGGGCGTCCAGCGACCAGACCTCGGCGCAGCGGGTGAAGACCAGGTAGACCGCCATCAGGTGGACGACGTTGTCGCCGCCGTCCCCGAGGAAGACGTCGCGGTTCTGCAGCGACAGCACGGTGACCAGGAACAGCACCGTGCTCGCCCTGGTCCGCCAGCCCAGCAGCACGCCGAGGGCCGCCAGCACCGCCAGGTGGTAGACCAGTTCGAACCAGAGCCGCCCGCCGAACCAGGGCAGCACGGTGAACGCCCCGTCATCGCCGAGCAGCCGCTCGGCGAGGTCCAGCGACAGCGGGGAGCGGTCG
Source organism: Streptomyces sp. 1331.2 (assembly GCF_900199205.1). NCBI lineage: Bacteria > Bacillati > Actinomycetota > Actinomycetes > Kitasatosporales > Streptomycetaceae > Streptomyces > Streptomyces sp. 1331.2. The sequence continues at coordinate 3,614,594 of NZ_OBMJ01000001.1, forward strand.
CCGTACAACACCCGCCGGTTGGGCCACTCGCGCAGCAGGTACACGCACCAGACCAGCCCGAACCCGATCCGCACCACGGCGGCCTGGTGCCGCCCGAGCACCCGCCCGGTGAACGCCGCCACGGCCCGCCCGGCCGGCCCGGCTGCCCGAGGCCGCGACGGCGCCGAAGCCTCCGCCCCCGCCCCCGCCTGCCGCGGAACGCCGCCCGCCGTCAGCTCCTCCGCCGACCGCGGGTTCTGCGCCGACACCTCGTTCATCCGCGCAGCCCCCGGTAGTCCTCGTCCGCGACCGGCCACCACGGCAGCTCCCGCACCTTGGGCTCGGGCGGCGCGGCCTCACCGTTCCAGGTCGGCGGCGGGACGGTGGCCGTGGTCACCCGGAAGTCGATCTCCAGGATCCGCTCGCCGTCCAGGTCCCGACCGATCCGCTGCAGCGCGATCCGTTTGAGGTACTGCTCGGCGAGCTTGCCGCGCGTCCCGGTGGACGTCTCGTCCTGCGGGTTGTGCGTGCCGTCGTAGAAGTCCCAGGCCCGGCGCAGCAGGTTCTGGTCGACGTGGCTGGGCGCCGGGTTGCCCCGTATCGCGGCGAGGTCCTGCGCGGTCAGGCCGATCCAGTCGTGGGTGCGGGTCGCCCCGCCGGGCGCGACGGTCCGCACCCGGGCGTCCACGCTGACGTTCTGCTGCAGCGGGTTGGGCGCGAACAGCTTCCAGTTCTGCTCGAACTCCGGGTAGACGATGCCGTCGACCTCGTCCCGGTACTGCCGGGACAGCGAGTTGGCGGGCGCGACGTGCAGGAACACCGCGGCAAGGAACAGTGCGGTGCCGCCGAGCAGCACCACCCCGGCGAGGCCCAGCACGGCCGTCGCCGGCCTCGACCAGGCCCGCCCGGGGCCCGGCCGCTCCGTCGTCTCCGCCATGGTCTCTCCAGCCCGGTACCGGCACGCTCGCGCGCCCATCCTGCCTCGGAGCGGCCCGGAGCAGAATCCCCGGGGCCCTAGAGGACGAAGGCCTCCTGGCCGGTGCTGCTCACCATCGGACGGCCGGCGTCCTGCCAGGCGTACATCCCGCCGTCGACGTTCACCGCGTCCCGGCCCTGCTGCACCAGGTACTGGACGACCTGCGCGGAGCGGCCGCCGACCCGGCAGAGCACGTACAGCTTCTCGTCGGGCAGCTCGCCGAGCCGGGCGATCACCTGGCCCAGCGGGATGTGCAGCGCGCCGTCCACGTGCCCGGCGTCCCACTCGTCCTGCTCGCGCACGTCCAGCAGGGCGGCATCGGCGGGTACGGCGGCGGCGTCGGCGGTGGGGATCTGCGCGAACATCGTGTGGCTCTCCTGGGGTCGGTTCGGGTCCGTGCCATTGTCGCCCACCGGGGCCTGCCCGTGGCCGTGATCGTGGCCATGCCCGCCCGCGGGCCGGTGGCCGTCCACGGGCCGGTGCCCGTCGAGCAGCCGCTCCAGCTCGGCCTGCCGGTCGGCGGCCTTGGCCAGCAGCTCCTCGGCCAGCTGCTCCAGCAGCCGGTCCGGGTCCTGCGGGGCGAGGGCGAGCAGTTCGCCCATCGGGGTCTGTTCCAGCCGGACCTGCTCCGCGGCGGTCTCGGCGATCTTGGCGGTCAGCCAGTCCAGCCGGCGGCGCAGCCAGTCCAGCCGGTCGGGGGAGTCGACGCCGGGTGCGGCCTCCGGCGCGGTGGACCACTCGGCGGCCAGGCCCTCCAGCGCGGCGGCGTCCCCGTACGCGTAGGCCTGGTTGACCCGGGCGAGGAAGTCGGCCCGGCGCTGTTGCTCGGCCGGGTCGGTGGTGAGGTCGGGGTGGGCACGGCGGACCAGCTCGCGGTAGATCCGCTGGGCCTCCTTGCCCGGCCGCACCCGGGCCGGCGCGGCGGGCACGGCGGGCGGCGGCGGGGCCGCCTCGGGCCCCTGCCCGGCCTCCCCCTGCCCGGCCTGCTCCCGTCCCGACTGCTCCCGCTTCTCCTGCACCGAGTCGAACAGCGCGTCCAGGTCCGGCAGTTCCTCGACCTGCTGCCGCGCCTCGGCGGCCCGGCGCCGGTCCTCGGGCAGCCCCGTGCGGGCCGCGACGGCCTCGGCGACCAGGGCGTCCAGCTCGTCCAGCCGGGCGTAGAGCGGGCCGAGCAGCTGATGGTGGATCAGGGCGAAGTTGTCGATCTCGACCCGCAGCGTCTGCACGTCCACGTCCATGCTGAGCCAGGCGAGCTCGGCGGCGGCGACCCGCTCCTCCAGCTCCTGCTGCTCCGGGTCCGTCCAGCGGGCGGGGCTCTGCGCGCTCACTTCTCGCCTCTGTCTCGTCCGGCCGGCTGCGTCCTGCGGGCCGCCGTGCGGGCGGCCCGGCCTGCCACCCTACCGCCGTACGCCAAGGCCCCGTCCGGGTGAACCGGAGGTACCGGACGGCGCGCGCCGCGTGACACGCAACCGATCCTGATGAATCTCCCCGTTTCGGTATCAAGCCCGGCCCGGTCCGTGATTCGCTGGTATCCGCACAGCGCGCCTTCCTCCGGAGAGACGGCCGCCTCCAGGCGTGGCGGCCAGGCGGGAGCAGACCGAATCCATGGTGGCCGAGTCCAACTCCACACCGCGTCCGGCGGGCGACGGGACCGCACCGGGCGACCAGCCCACGGGCGTGGCCGCCCTGCTCCGGCTCGCCCCCGTCCTGGTGGACCGGTCCGGCCGGATCGCGCAGTGGAGCCGGGCCGCCGAGGAGCTGTTCGGCCACCGCGCCGAGGTCGCCCACGACCGCCCCGCCTCCGGCCTGCTGCCCGCCCTGGAGTCCCGGGTGCTCGGCCGCTGCGCCGTCCGCCGCCCCTGCGACGCCTTCGACACCCTCGCCGAGCTGACCTCGGCCGGCCGCCCCTGGGCCGGGCGGCTGACCGTCACCGACCGCGAGGAGCACCAGCGCGACGTGCTCTGGTGGGCCTACCCGCTGGCCGGCCCGTCCGGCGGGCTGCTCACGCTGGCCGCCGACGCCCGCCCGCTGCGCACCACCGGTCCGCGGCTCGCGCTCGGCGAGCGGCTGCTGCCGTTCGCGGCCACCCCCGCCGCCCGCGGAGGCTTCCACGGGCTGACCGCGGCGCTCACCCGGCCCGCCGACCGGGTCCCCGAGCCGCTGGCCCGGCTGCTGCCCGCCGCGCTGCGCGCACCGCTGCTGGCGGCGGTCGAGCACGGCGGTCTGCCCGCCCTGCGGCTGGACGCGACGACCGTGCTGCCGGTGCTGCCCGCCGACGCCCAGGGCGGGACGGCGCACGCGGCCGCCGGCCTCGGCCGCCGCTATCCGACGGCCCAGCAGCGAGCAGCCCGGGTCGGCCCGCCGCCGCAGCCCGAGCCGGCCACCCCCGTCCGCCGCCCGGCCGTCCCGGTGCCCGTACCCGCCCAGCGCGACACCACCCCGCGCGAGGCGATCGACCGCCCGGCCGTCCAGCCCGTACCCCAACCCGTCGCCCAGTCCGTCGCCGCCGTCAGCGGCGCCACCGCGGGCGGCGGCCCGGCCGTCCCTCCCCCGGCCTCCGGCCGGGAGGTACCCGCACCCACCGGAGGAGGAACGGCCATCGACCGAGCCGCCGTCGAGTCGTCCGCCAACGGCCACCCGACGCCCCCCGCCGACCAGGCCCCGGCCATCACCGGGCCCACCACCGGCCCGGCCCCGGCGCCCACCGCCCTGCCCGCCGCCGTGCCCGTCCCGGCCCCGGCGAACCCCGAGGCCCAGAACCAGGCCCAGAACCAGGCCCAGCAGCAGGCCCAGACCCGGACCCAGAGCCCGCCCCCGGCCTCCGGACGGCTCAGCCCGTTCCTCACCAACGGCCAGGCCGGCGAGCAGCTCGCCCTGCTGAACGAGGTCGGCGGCAAGGTCGGCACCACCCTGGACCTCGGCTTCACCGCGCGCGAGCTCTGCCAGGTGCTGGTCCCCCGGGTCGCCGACTTCGCCTGCGTGGACCTTGTGGACGGGCTGATCTCGGACTCCGAGCTGCCGGTCGCCCGCCCGGACGACGACACCATGCTGCGCCGGGTCGCCCTGGTCTACAACGAGACCGGCGGCGCCTGGGACCACGTGCTCTCCGAGGGCTCACTGGTCTCCATGCCCCGCCGCACCCCGCCGGGGATGGCCCTGCAGCTGAACCAGCCGGTGCTGGTCCCGGTGGTCAGCGCGGACGTCGCGGTCGACTACGCGATCGCCCTCGGCGGCGCCCAGCTGGCCCCGGTGGTCTCCGGCCGCTCGATGCTGGTCGTCCCGCTCTCGGCCCGCGGCACCGTGCTGGGCATCCTCAAGCTGCTCCGGCTGCCCGACCGCGCCCCCTTCGACGAGAGCGACGCCGCCACCCTCAAGGAGCTGGCGGTCCGGGCCGCGCTGTCGCTGGACAACGCCCGGCTGCACCGCGCCGAGGCCAGGGTCGCCACCACCCTGCAGCGCTCGATGATCCCGACCCGCCCGCCGCAGATCCCCGGTGTCCAGATCGCCCACCGCTACCTGCCCGGCGATCCCAAGGCCGAGGTCGGCGGCGACTGGTTCGACGCCATCCAGCTGCCCGGCAGCCGGGTCGCCCTGGTGGTCGGGGACGTGATGGGCCACGGCATCCACTCCGCCGCCGCGATGGGCCGCTTCCGCACCGCGATGCAGACCCTCGCCGCCCTGGACCTCCCGCCCGGCCAGCTGCTGCGCCACCTGGACAACCTGGCCCACAAGCTCGGCGACGACCACCTCGCGACCTGCCTGTACGCGGTGTACGACCCGATCAACCGGACCTGCGAGCTGGCCAGCGCCGGCCACGTCCCGCCCGTCCTGGTGCACCCGGACGGCACCGGGGAGCTGCTGGAGATCCCGGCCGGCGCCCCGATCGGCGTCGGCGGGGTGCCCTTCGTCGCGAAGACCATCGACGTCTCGGACGGCTCGATGCTGGTGCTGTGCACCGACGGCCTGGTCGAGGTCCGGGGCGGGGACATAGGAGCGGGCCTGGCCGCGCTCTGCGGGAACCTGATCGACCCGCAGCAGAGCCCCGAGCAGGCCTGCGACGAGGTGCTGCGACGGCTGCACACGGACGACCGCAAGGACGACGTCGCCCTGCTGGTGGCCCGCTTCGACGGGGTCGCCCCGTCCGAGGTGGCCACCTGGGACCTCACCGTGGACCACCGCGAGGTCCGCCGGGCCCGTTCGCTGGTCCGCGAGCAGCTGGCCGGCTGGCACCTGGAGGCGCTCAGCGACACCACCGAGCTACTGGTGAGCGAGCTGGTGACGAACGCCGTCCGGGTCGCCCGGGATCAGGTCAAGCTCCAGCTGATCCGGGTGGACAAGCTGCTGGTCGAGGTCAGCGACGACAACCACAACCTGCCCTCGCTGGAGCCCGCCGAACAGCTCGGCGAGACCGGCCGCGGCCTCACGTTGGTCACCAAGCTCGCCGAACGCTGGGGCACCGCCCGCAAGGCGGTGGGGAAGGTCGTCTGGTTCGAGCTCCCCCTCCCGCGCCCCTGACGGCGGGGTGCGGGCAGCGGTCCCGGGGCCGGCCGCCACCCGGCCGGCAGGCGGCGGACAAACTCCCTCAGGGGATGACGGCCCCCGCCGACCGGCGCCGCCGGGCCTCCACCGCGACCTCCCGGGAGGCGGCCGCGGCCACCGAGGTGGCGGCGCCGACCCCGGCCAGCACCCGCGGCCAGAAGTCCCCGAAGACCTCGACCGAGACGGCGATCAGCAGCGCGGTGATCACCGCGACCACGTGCTCCAGGCCGGCCAGGTTCGGCAGCACGACCGCCTCGCCGACCATCAGGGCCACCACCAGGCCGGCGGTGAACCAGGCCCGGCAGCGGAACGCGATGCAGATCGCCAGCGCCACCACCGCGGCCGACGGCCCGGTGTCCCGCACGTAGGCGACCCACTTCGGGAAGCCGAACAGGTGGCCCGGCCCGATCGCCACGCCGACCCGGGCGAACAGCGTGCCCGCCAGGGTGCAGGCGTAGGCCACCACCAGGGTCATCCGCCGGCCGAGCACGATCTCGGCGATCGCGAAGACCACGAACACCTGGGCCAGCGCCCCCCAGACCGGCAGGTCCAGCGCCGGAACGTACAGCGACAGCGGCGTCCGCAGCAGCGAGACGTCCAGCGGAAGCGCCGCCCGCACCACCCCGATGTGATTGACGAAACGCTCACCGCCCGGCAGGTGCTGGACGATGCTGAACAGCAGGATCAGAGACGTCGCCACCGTGGCCAGCGGAACGGCGGCGAACTTCTTCCGCACCACCGTGTCCCGGACCGTCGCGAACAACGTCCCCCACTCGGCGACAGCGGCCGTTCTGGCTAGCGCCAGCGGCCTCTTTCGCACGCCCCCCGCGTGGGTCCTGTGAATCACAACCGTTTCTCCCGAATCCCCGAACTCTCGACTACTTCAACATTAGAAGCCTCTTAACAAAGCCACATCGGCATGGATGGGGATAAGGGTCATCCTCAGGGGGGAGAGCGATCCCCCCGCCGGACCCCCCGTCCGGCCGATCGGCCCCCTCCGCCCCCCGGCGGAGGGCTACCCCTTCCCGTCCCGGGCCGCGACCGGCACCCGGGGCGCCACCACGGCGGCCCGCGCGTGCCGGCGGCGGAACAGGGCGGGCAGGCTCGGCGCGACGATGAAGCCCTCGGCGCGCGCGCTCGCGATGCCGATCCGCGGAATCTCGCTGCTCTTCTCGAAGAGCAGGTAGCGCGGCTCCCAAATCGGCCGGTACTTGGCATTCGCGCGGTACAGCGACTCGATCTGCCACCAGCGCGAGAAGAATCCGAGGACGGAACGCCACAGCCGCAGCACCGGTCCGGCGCCCAGGCGCGAACCGCGCTCGAAAACGGAACGGAACATCGCGAAGTTCAACGAAACGCGCTTCAGCCCCACGTCCTCGGCGCGCTGCAGGAGCTCGATCACCATGAACTCCACCAGGCCGTTCTCGGTGTCCCGGGCCCGGCGCATCAGGTCCAGCGAGAGCCCGTCCGGGCCCCAGGGGACGAAACTCAGCAGCGCCGCGAGCTCGCCGTCCCCGTCGTGGCACTCCAACATCACGCAGCGCCCGTCGCCCGGGTCCCCGAGCCGGCCCAGCGCCATCGAGAAGCCGCGCTCGGTCGCCCCGTCGCGCCACTCGTCGGCCTTGGCCACCAGCTCGGCCATCTCCGCCTCGGAGATCTCCTCGTGACGGCGGATCCGCACCGTGTACCCGGCCCGCTTGACCCGGTTGTAGGCCTGCCGGACCACCCGCATCGCGCGGCCGTCCAGCGAGAACTCGTCCAGCTCGACGATCGCCTCGTCGCCCAGCTCCAGCGCGTCCAGCCCGTGCCGGGCGTAGATCACCCCGGCCTCCTCGGAGGCGCCCATCACGGCCGGCGCCCAGGCGTGCTCGCGGGCCTCCGCCAGCCACGCGTCGATCGCGCCCGGCCACGCCTCCGGGTCGCCGATCGGGTCACCCGAGGCCAGCGAGACCCCGCCGATCACCCGGTAGGTGACCGCGGCCTTGCCGCTCGGCGAGAAGATCACCGCCTTGTCCCGGCGCAGCGCGAAGTAGCCCAGCGAGTCCCGCTCGCCCTGCTTGTCCAGCAGTACGCGCAGCTTCGCCTCGTCCTCGTCGCTCAGCAGCTCCTGACCGCGCGGGCTGCGGAAGGCCACGTACAGCACGAGCAGGAAGAGCACCGCGCCCGTCGCGTTGATCACGGCGTTCACCCAGGTCGGGGCGGCGATCACGGAGCGCAGGTGCTCGGACGGGGTGATGGTGATCATCCGGCCTACCGAGTACCAGAAGAGGTCCCAGAAGCCCGCGCCCTTCAGGTCGTTGGTCGCCCAGACCAGCAGCGCGCCGACCCCGCCGCCGAACACCAGCCCGCCGAAGAAGGTGGCCACGGCGGTCTTCGGGTTGGAGCGGTCGCCCTTGGACGTGAACTCCTTGCGCCCGACCAGCAGCGCCAGCACGAACAGGCAGGTCAGCACGGTGGAGACGTAGTTGAACCAGTGCTTGTTGAAGCGCTCGTCCGGCAGCGCCATGGCCAGCAGGTAGAGCAGCGCGAAGAGGCCGCCGAGCGCCACGTTGAAGATCCACGCGGCCCGCTTGCGCCGCCGCATCGCGACCGCGAGGAACACCGAGAGCACCGCACTGGCCAGGCCCGAGGTCATCAGGTACGGGGTGAAGTACTCACCCTCGTTGTGCTCGCTGACCTGGTCGCGGAAGGGCACCAGCAGCACCGTGGTCACGTTCAGCAAGGCGATCAGCCGCAGGTACCAGACGGACGCCACGGCGGCCCTCGGGCGCCAGCGGTCGAGCACGCCGACGGGCCGGGGCCCTGGGGACGTGGCGGACGGCTCCGACTTCACAGTGGACGACACAGCTCAATTCCAAACGATCAGATGGTGGGGCGCATCCGTGAACGGCCCGGCGCCGGGCGCCCGCACGGGCCCGACGGACTGACCGGCGACACCCGCCGGGACGTCCGCCCTGGTGGCGAAGCGGGCCGGAAAGAGTCAGCCAACTCCATGGTTCCGCACCGAGCCTGAGAATTACGTGAACCGGGTAGCGGATTCCCACCCCCGCCGAACGGCGGGGGTGGGACCCCACCGGACGTTCGGCATGCCGACCCGGCTACCCCTACCCTCGAAACGACCCACGCGGACCGCCCCCACCCGGCCGCCAGAACCGAGGAGGCACCATCACCACGACCCGCGTGCTGATCGTCGACGACGAGATCCTGGTCCGCTCCGGCCTCGGTCTGATCGTCGGCTCCGCCCCCGACCTGGAAGTGGTCGGCGACTGCTCCGGCGGGCAGGCCGAGGAACACGTCCAGCGCCTGCGCCCGCACGTGGTGCTGCTCGACATCCGGATGCCGGACCTCGACGGCATCTCCGTGCTGCGCCGGCTGCGCGCGCTGCCCGACCCGCCCGCCGTGGCGATGCTCACCACCTTCGACACCGACGAGTACATCGGCACCGCGCTGCGCGCCGGGGCGACCGGCTTCCTGCTCAAGGACACCGCCCCTGAGCAGCTGGTGCACGCCGTCCGGGTGCTCGCGGCGGGCGGAAACATCCTCTCCCCGACCGTCACCCGCACCGTGATCGGCGGCTACGTGGACGGCGGCGGCCCGGACGCCGAGGCCACCGCGCTCGCCCGCACCCTCACCGGCCGGGAGCTGGACGTGCTCGCACTGCTCGGCGAGGGCCTGTCCAACGCGGAGATCGCCGACCGCCTCTTCCTCGGCACCGGCACCGTCAAGGACCACATCAGCGCGATCCTCGGCAAGCTCGGCGCCGCCAACCGGGTCCAGGCAGCCGTCCTCGCCCACCGGGCCGGCCTGGTCCGGCCCAAGCCCGGCGACGGGGCATGACGACCGCCGACCAGCTGCCGTCCGGACGGCTCCCGGCCTGGTGCACCGCCCCCTGGCTGATGCTGCTGCTGCCCGTCCTGTACTCCCTGCTGGACGCCGCCCTGGTGGCCCGGGACGCCGCCTGGTGGCAGGTGGCCCTCTCCACGCTGGCCGCCGTCGCCCTGTTCTGGCGCCGCCGCTTCCCGGTCGCGGTGCTGCTGCTCACCATGCCCGGCAGCTGGGTGGACGAGATCTGGCTGGCCCCGATAACGGCCGTCTACACGGTGGCCGCCGAACGCCCCAACCCGCGGATCGTGGTCCCCTGCGGCGTCCTCTTCACCCTGGTCGAGTTCTTCCACTGGCCACTGCCCCCGGACCTCCTCGACGTGAGCCGGGCCACCGCGCTGGACGCCATCCAGGCCATGATGCTGGCCGCCGGCCCGGCCGCCACCGGACTGCTCGCCCGCACCCGCCGGGAGCTGGCCGCCCGCCTGGACGAGCTGACCCGCGGCCAGGAGCGGGAGAGCCGGCTGCTGGCCGAGCGGGTGCTGATCAGCGAGCGCGGCCGGCTGGCCCGGGAGATGCACGACGTGGTCTCGCACCAGGTCAGCCTGATCAGCATCCAGGCCGGTGCGCTCCAGGTCAGCAGCGCCGACCCGGGCGCGGTCGGCACCGCCCGCACCATCCGCGAGCTGGCCGTCCGGACCCTGGAGGAGCTGCGCCAGATGGTCGGGGTGCTGCGCGGCACCGGCGGGCTGCCGGACGCCCCGCTCGCCCCGCAGCCCCGGCTGGCCGACCTGCCCCGGCTGATCGAGGAGAGCGGGCTGGCCGCCGACGCCGAACTGCACCCCGGTGACCGCCCGTGGCCGGAGGCCGTGGAACGGGCCGCCTACCGCACCGTGCAGGAGGCGCTCACCAACATCACCAAGTACGCCCCGGAGGCGGCGGTGCACGTCCGGGTCCGGGCGAAGGGCCGCCGGCTGCGGGTCGAGGTGCGCAACGACGCCCCGCCGGTCCGCCCGGCCGAAACCCTCCCGGGCGGCGGCCACGGCCTGGTCGGCCTGCGCGAGCGCGCCCAGCTGCTCGGCGGCACCCTCACCGCCGGCCCGACCCAGGACGGCGGCTTCGAGGTCCGCGCCGACCTCCCGGCCCGGGCGACCTGAGCCGAAGGGGCCCTCGGAAGAACAACGGGGAACAAGAGGGAACAAAAAAGCCCCGCAGATCCGTAGATCTGCGGGGCTTCGCTGTGCGCGAGGGGGGAGTTGAACCCCCACGCCCTTTCGGGCACTGGAACCTGAATCCAGCGCGTCTGCCTATTCCGCCACCCGCGCATGGGTGTTGTCCTCGTTGCCGACCGATCTTCCGAACCGCTCGGTACCATGAGGACTTCGCGTTTCCTTGGACCGGCCTCCCTTCCGGGCGGCCCTTCCGACGTGGAAAACAGTAGCACGACCTGGGGGGCGGCTCCGAATCCGTTGTCCGACCGGACCGACCCCGCCCGAACTGCTGCTCGACGAACGCCTGCGCGAAGGGCCGGCGGGCGCTCCGACGGCCACACCTGGCGTGCCGTACCCGAAATGCGTCACCCTGTGTGTCCGAGCCCACCCCCGGGCACCACACGGTCCGGGAACCGTACGGAAGGGCCCGGCGTGGATACGATCAGTACGGAAGTACCGCAAGTAGGCGTGGCCGGTTCCCGGCGGGATCCGGCCGGCAGGCAGGCGAACGAACCCTGGAAGGGGGTGCCCCATGGGAGTGCTGAAGAAGTTCGAGCAGCGACTTGAGGGTCTCGTCAACGGCACCTTCGCCAAGGTGTTCAAGTCCGAGGTCCAGCCCGTGGAGATCGCCGGGGCGCTGCAGCGCGAGTGCGACAACAACGCGAGCATCTGGAACCGCGACCGCACCGTCGTGCCGAACGACTTCATCGTCGAGCTGAGCCCGCACGACCACGAGCGCCTCAGCCCCTACTCCGGGCAGCTCGGCACCGAGCTGGCCGGCATGGTCCGCGAGTACGCGGAGGCCCAGCGGTACACCTTCATGGGCCCGCTCCAGGTGAACCTGGAGAAGGCCGACGACCTGGACACCGGCCTGTACCGGGTGCGCAGCCGCACCCTCGCGGCCGAGGAGCCCCAGCCCCAGCCCCAGCAGTACGCCCCGCAGCAGCCCGGGTACGACCGCCCGCCGGCCGCTCCGGCCCCCGGCGCACCGTGGCAGCAGCCCGGCGCCGCCCAGTACAACGCGCCCCCGCCGCCGGCCGCGCCCCCCGCGGTGCCTCCCGGCCCGCCCGCGACCGCGACCGCCGCCGGCAACGTCCGCAACTTCCCCGGCGCCGGCCACGGCGGCGCCGCGGTCCGCCGCTGGGTCGAGGTGAACGGCGCCCGCCACCAGATCACCGGCTCGGCCTGCGTGCTCGGCCGCTCGACCGAGGCGGACGTGCGGATCGACGACCCCGGGGTCTCCCGCAAGCACGCGGAGATCCGGCCCGGTACCCCTTCGATGGTGCTCGACCTGGGCTCCACCAACGGCATCGTGGTGGACGGACAGCACACCCAGCGCGCTACGCTCCGCGACGGCTCGCGAATCGTCGTGGGCTCCACCACCATCGTCTACCGGCAGGTCGAAGGGTAGTGTCCGAATTGTTCGCGCGCCTCGCTCACCGACTGGCGGGACGGCCATGTCAGAACTGACCCTCACGGTCATGCGGCTGGGCTTCCTCGCCGTACTGTGGCTGTTCGTCATCGTCGCGATCCAGGTGATCCGCAGCGACCTCTTCGGCACCAAGGTGAACCCGCGCTCCTCCCGTCGCGGCGCGAGCGCCCCGGCCGCCGGCGGCGCCGCCCCCGCGGTCGCCGGTCGCGCCGCGCCCGCCCCGGCCCCCGCCACCGCGGCGGGCCAGACCCAGGGCGGCGGCGGGCGCCGTCGCGGCGCTCCGACCCAGCTCGTCGTGGTGCAGGGCTCGCTGGCCGGCACCACCGTGGCGCTGCAGGGGCAGACCATCACGCTGGGCCGCGCGCACGACTCCACCATCGTGCTGGACGACGACTACGCATCCTCCCGGCATGCCAGGATCTATCCGGATCAGACTGGGCAGTGGACGGTCGAGGATCTAGGCTCCACCAACGGCACCTATCTGGACCGGCAGCGCCTGACCGCGCCCACCCCGCTCCAGCCGGGCATGCCGATCCGTATCGGCAGGACCGTCATCGAACTGCGGAAGTAGTAGCGCATGAGGGACAGCATCCCGTCCATGACCCAGAGGGGGCACAGGTCGCATGACCCTGGTGCTGCGCTTCGCCGCCGGCTCCCACAAGGGACTGATCCGGGAGGGGAACGAGGACTCCGGCTACGCCGGGCCGCGGCTGCTGGCCGTGGCCGACGGCATGGGCGGCGCCGCGGCCGGCGAGGTCGCTTCCTCCGAGGTGCTCGGCTCGATCGTCCGGCTGGACGAGGACGTGCCGGGCGCCGACCTGCTGACCCTGCTGGGCGACGCCGTCCAGGGCGCCAACGACCGGCTCCGGCAGATGGTCGAGGAGGACCCCCAGCTGGAGGGCATGGGCTGCACGCTCACCGCCATGCTGTGGACGGGTCAGCGGATGGGCATGGTGCACGTCGGCGACTCCCGCGCCTACCTGCTGCGGGACGGTTCGCTGGTGCAGATCACCCAGGACCACACCTGGGTGCAGCGCCTGGTCGACGAGGGCCGGATCACGCCCGAGGAGGCCGAGACCCACCCGCAGCGCTCGCTGCTGATGCGGGCGCTGGACGGCCGCGGCCAGGTCGAGCCCGACCTGTCGATCCGCGAGGTCCGGGCCGGCGACCGCTACCTGATCTGCTCCGACGGCCTCTCCGGCCCGGTCAGCCACCAGACCCTCCAGGACACCCTCGGCAGCTTCTACTCGCCCGAGCAGACCGTGCAGGAGCTGATCCAGCTCGCGCTGCGCGGCGGCGGTCCGGACAACATCACCTGCATCGTGGCGGACGTCATCGACGTCGGCGCCACGGACACCATGAGCGGCCAGTTCAACGACGTCCCGGTGGTGGTCGGCGCGGTGGCCGACGCCCCGCCGTCCTCGGCCGCCGCCGACCGCTCGATCGCGGACACCCCGGCCGGCCGCGCCGCCGGCCTCGGCCGCAGCCCGCAGGGCGCCTTCGGCCCGGCCGAGGGCTACGAGGGCGAGTACGGCGCCGCAGCCGGCGGCTTCGGCCCCGCCGAGGGCTACGAGGGCGAGTACGGCTACGGCTCCGCCGAGCCCTCGGTCTACGGCACCGAGGACTTCGACGAGGAGCAGCCCCCGAAGCGCAAGCGCAGGGGCCTGACGATCTCGGTGGCCGCCCTGGTCGCGCTCGGCCTGCTCGGCGGCGCCGGCTACTTCGGCTACCAGTGGACGCAGGACCAGTACTACATCGGCGAGGAGGGCGACCACGTCGCCGTCTACCAGGGCATCAACCAGAACCTGGCCGGTCTGAGCCTGTCCTCGGTGCACGACTCGTACAGCAAGATCCAGCTCAAGTGGCTGCCGCAGGACCAGCGCGCGCACGTGAACAAGACCATCTCGGTCGGCAGCATCGGCGACGCCAACTCGACCATCCAGGAGCTCGACGGCTGGGTCCAGCTCTGCCAGCGGGCCGCGAAGGCGACGGCCCCGGCGCAGGGCACCCAGGCGACGCAGGCCACCCACACCGCGTTCGTGACCTCCACGCCCACCCCGGGCGACAAGGAGAGGAACCGCCCGGCCGCGGCGGCCCCGACCGGCACGCCCAGCACCACGCCGACCCCGACCCCGACCGCCCCGAGCACGTCCGTCCCGACGCCGAACGCCACCCCTCCGGCGGCCGGCGCGCAGGGTGACCAGCCCCCGCTGAGTGACGACGAGCTCAGCCGGGCCAACTCCTGCCCCAAGCAGCAGTGACGGCCGTGCCCCGACATGGGACCGCCCCGGGCGGTCTTGCCGGCCGTCAGGGAGCGGTCACCACGTGAGCAGCTACAACCTGAGCGAAGACACCGGCCGGTCCGCCCGGCGCCGGGCACCGGCCGGCCGCGCCGTGCCGCGCCGCCGGGGCAACACCACGATCTCCCCGCAGGAGGCGCCCAACCGGCGCAACACCGAGTTGGCCCTGCTGGTCTTCGCGGTGCTGCTGCCGGTCCTCGCGTACGCCAACGTCGGGCTCGCGATGGACTCCAAGCTGCCCGCCGGGATGCTCGGCTACGGGCTCGGCATGGGCGCCCTGGCGCTGGTCGCGCACCTGCTGGTGCGCCGCTTCGCGCCGTACGCGGACCCGCTGATGCTGCCGATCGCCACCCTGCTGAACGGGCTCGGGGTGGTGATGATCTGGCGGCTGGACAAGGCGGGCAAGCTGCTCCGGGGCAACTACCCGGCGGCCGAGAACCAGCTGATGTGGTCGGCGCTCGGGATCGCCGGCTTCATCGCGGTGATGGTCCTCCTGAAGGACCACCGGGTGCTCCAGCGCTACACCTACATCTCGATGGTGGTGGCCCTGGTCCTGCTCGCCGCGCCGGCCTTCTTCCCGTCCCGGGAGGAGGACTTCGGCGCCAAGATCTGGATCCGGATGGGCAGCTTCTCCATCCAGCCCGGCGAGTTCGCCAAGATCGTCCTGACGGTGTTCTTCGCCGGCTACCTGATGGTCAAGCGGGACGCCCTGGCGCTGGCCAGCCGCCGGTTCATGGGCCTGTACCTGCCGCGCGGCCGTGACCTCGGCCCGATCGTCGTGATCTGGCTGCTCAGCCTGCTGATCCTGATCTTCGAGAACGACCTGGGCACGTCCTTCCTGTTCTTCGGCCTGTTCGTGGTGATGCTCTACGTCGCCACCGAGCGGACCAGCTGGATCCTGTTCGGCCTGCTGATGTCGGTCGGCGGCGCGGTCGCGGTCGCCTCGACCGCCAGCCACGTGAAGATCCGCATCAACGCCTGGCTCGACCCGATGGCCGCCTTCGGCCCGAACCCGCCGAAGGGCGCCACCGAGCAGATCGGCCAGTCGCTGATGGCGCTCGGCTCCGGCGGAGTCACCGGCTCCGGCCTGGGCCAGGGCCGGTCCTGGCTGATCGCCTTCGCCGCCAAGAGCGACTTCATCCTGGGCTCCTTCGGCGAGGAGCTCGGCCTGACCGGCATGATGGCGATCTTCCTGCTGTACGCGCTGCTGGTGCAGCGCGGCCTGCGCACCGCGATCGCCGCCCGTGACCCCTTCGGCAAGCTGTTCGCGGTCGGCCTCGCCTCGGCGATGGCGCTGCAGGTGTTCGTCGTCGCCGGCGGTGTGACCGGGCTGATCCCGCTGACCGGTATGACCATGCCGTTCCTGGCCCAGGGCGGTTCGTCCGTGGTCGCCAACTGGGCGCTGGTCGCGATCCTGCTGAAGATCAGCGACAGCGCCCGGCGCCCGGGGGTCGAACCGGCCCCAGCCACCGAGGGCCAGGGAGGACCCGCCCGATGAACAAGCCGATCCGCCGGGTCTCGATCTTCTGCCTCGTGCTGATACTCGCCCTGATGGTGCGCACCAACTGGGTGCAGGGCGTCCAGGCCGACTCCTGGGCGAGCAACAAGAACAACAAGCGCCAGCTGTACGACCGCTACGCCCACCCGCGCGGCAACATCGTCGTCGGCGGCCAGCCGGTCACGAAGTCCGACTTCGTCAACGGCCTGCGCTACAAGTACAAGCGCTCCTGGGTCGACGGCCCGATGTACGCCCCGGTCACCGGCTACTCCTCCCAGGTCTTCGGCTCCAGCCAGCTGGAGAACCTGGAGGACGGCATCCTCTCCGGCACCGACGACCGGCTGTTCTTCCGCAACACCCTGGACATGCTGACCGGCGAGCAGAAGCGCGGCGGCGACGTCCTCACCACCATCAACGCCAAGGTCCAGAAGGCCGCCTACGACGGCCTGGGCAACAAGAAGGGCGCGGTGGTCGCGCTCGACCCGAAGACCGGCGCGATCCTGGCGCTGGTCTCCACCCCGTCCTACGACCCGGGCACCTTCTCCGGCAGCGAGTCCGCCGACTCCAAGGCCTGGACGGACCTCAACGCGGACCCGAACAAGCCGATGCTCAACCGGGCGCTGAAGGAGACCTATCCGCCCGGCTCGACCTTCAAGCTGGTCACCGCGACCGCGGCGTTCGAGAACGGCCTGTACCAGGGCATCGACGACCCCACGACGACGCCCGAGCCGTACATCCTGCCGAACACCACCACGCAGCTGAAGAACGAGAGCCCCAACGAGCGCTGCGAGAACGCCACCGTCAAGTCCGGCATGGACCAGTCCTGCAACACGGTCTTCGCCAAGATGGGCGACGACCTCGGCAAGGAGAAGATGCGGGCGCAGGCCGAGAAGTTCGGTTTCAACAGCACGATCGACACCCCGGTCCGCTCCGAGAAGAGCATCTTCCCGGACAGCGTCAGCCGGGACGGCACCGCCCAGGACTCGATCGGCCAGCACGACACCCGCGCCACCCCGCTCCAGATGGCCATGGTCTCCGCCGCGATCGCCAACAACGGCAGCCTGATGCAGCCGTACCTGGTCGACCAGGAGCGCTCGGCCTCGCTGACCACCATCTCCAAGCACACCGAGAAGCAGTTCTCCCAGGCGATGAGCCCGGCCACCGCGCAGAAGATGCAGGACCTGATGGTCTCGGTGGTGGAGAACGGCACCGGCACCAACGCCAAGATCCCCGGCCTCCAGGTCGGCGGCAAGACCGGCACCGCCCAGCACGGCGAGGACAACGCCGGACTGCCGTTCGCCTGGTTCACCTCCTGGGCCAAGACCTCGGACGGCCAGTCGGTCGCGGTCGCGGTGGTGGTCGAGGACGGCTCGCAGAACCGCGACGGCATCAGCGGCGGCCGGCTCGCGGCCCCGATCGCCAAGGCGGTGATGCAGGCCGCACTCGGCAAGTAGGGAGCGGAGTCCGGGTGAGGGGAATGTCACGATCGGCACCCCCCTCCGGATACCGGTCTGGTATCGGCCGACGGCTGACTCCGGTCCGATGCGGTACGACCGGTAGCGTATCCGCCAGCAGCGGGTGTGCCCGTTGCCGCCCGCGAGGCACCGCACGGCCCGGCCGGAGAACCGGTCGCGGACCGCACGGCGTCGTCCAGAGCGTGCGGGGACGCCTACGTCACAACCTCACCGGCGGGTGAGGGAGAGGGTCGGAACTATGGAAGAGCCTCGTCGCCTCGGCGGCAGGTACGAGCTCGGCGGCGTTCTCGGACGCGGCGGCATGGCCGAGGTGTACCTCGGTCATGACACCCGGCTCGGCCGTTCCGTCGCCGTGAAGACGCTCCGGGCCGACATGGCCCGGGATCCGTCGTTCCAGGCCCGGTTCCGCCGTGAGGCACAGTCGGCGGCATCCCTGAACCACCCCGCGATCGTCGCCGTGTACGACACCGGCGAGGACTACATCGACGGCATCTCCATCCCGTACATCGTGATGGAGTACGTCGAGGGGTCCACGCTGCGCGAGCTGCTGCACTCCGGCCGCCGGCTGCTGCCCGAGCGCGCGCTGGAGATGACCATCGGCATCCTGCAGGCCCTGGAGTACTCGCACCGGGCCGGGATCGTGCACCGCGACATCAAGCCGGCCAACGTGATGCTGACCCGGCAGGGCAACGTCAAGGTGATGGACTTCGGTATCGCCCGTGCGATGGGTGACGCCGGGATGACCATGACCCAGACCTCGGCCGTCATCGGCACCGCCCAGTACCTCTCCCCCGAGCAGGCCAAGGGCGAGCAGGTCGACGCCCGCTCCGACCTCTACTCCACCGGCTGCCTGCTCTTCGAGCTGCTGACCGTCCGCCCGCCCTTCGTCGGCGACTCGCCGGTCGCGGTGGCCTACCAGCACGTCCGGGAGGAGCCGCAGCCGCCGTCCGTCTTCGATCCCGAGGTGCGCCCCGAGATCGACGCGATCGTGCTGAAGGCGCTCGCCAAGGAACGCGACTACCGCTACCAGAGCGCCGACGAGATGCGCGACGACATCGAGCGCTTCCTCGACGGCCTGCCGGTGGCCGCCGCCCAGCAGGCCGCCTACGGCATGGGCGCGGCCGGCTACGGCTACGACCAGAACGGCTACCCGCAGCAGCACGACCCGTACGGCCAGACCAACGTGCTGCCGCAGCAGCCCGGCGGCGGCCCGACCACCGTCCTGCCGCAGGCCTCCGCCCAGCCCGGCTACGGGCAGCAGGGCGGCTACCAGGACGACGGCTACGGGCAGACCTACGCCGGACCCGCGGACGGCGGCAGCGACGACGGCTACGGCCGTGGCGGCCGGCGCGGCGACGACCAGCCGAAGAAGAGCAACACCTCCTGGATCGTGCTGGCGGTGGCCGCCGTGCTGGTCCTGGTCGGCACCTTCTTCGTGGCCCAGGCGATGTTCAGCAACAACGACAAGAAGGACGCCGCCAAGATCGCGGCGCCCAACCTGGTCGGCAAGACCCTGGCCGACGCCAAGACGGCCGCCGCCGCGGCCGGACCCAAGCTGGTGGTGACCGAGGGCGAGAAGCTCGCCTGCCCGGACACGAACATCAAGAAGGACCAGGTCTGCACCCAGACCCCGACGCCCGGCACCCAGGTCGCCGAGAACGGCACCATCACGGTGCAGGTCTCCTCCGGCCCGGCCAAGGCGCCGGTGCCGGGCGTGGTCGGCAAGCCGAAGGACCAGGCCACCAAGGCGCTCGCCGACGCCGGCTTCGGCAACGTCACCACCGAGTACAAGGACGACGACACCGCCGCGCAGGACACCGTCACCGCCCAGGACCCGGCGCCGAACACGCCCACCGACCCGACCGCCCCGATCAAGCTGACGGTCTCCCAGGGCAAGGCGAAGAAGGACGTCCCGAACGTGGTCGGCACCCAGAAGGACGACGCGCAGAACACGCTGCAGGGCCTCGGGTTCCAGGTCGACGCCTCG
Source organism: Streptomyces sp. 1331.2 (assembly GCF_900199205.1). NCBI lineage: Bacteria > Bacillati > Actinomycetota > Actinomycetes > Kitasatosporales > Streptomycetaceae > Streptomyces > Streptomyces sp. 1331.2. Next base: position 3,633,813 of record NZ_OBMJ01000001.1, read on the forward strand.
AAGACCACGCAGACCAACGACCCGACCAAGGTCAACACCGTCGCCCAGCAGTCCGTCCCGGCCGGCAGCAAGGCCCCGGTCAACAGCAAGATCACGCTGACGATCTACAAGGCGCCGGACAAGCCCGCGGTCCCGCCGCTGCAGAACGTCAAGCTCTCGGACGCCATCTCCCAGCTGACCAAGGCCGGCCTGGGCTACACCGTGGTCGGCCCGCAGGACCCGAACGCGATCGTCATGATGAGCAACCCCGGGGCCGGCACCCAGCTGGACCCGAACACCCAGGTCCAGCTCTTCACCAAGGCGGCCGAGCCGACCAAAGGGGGCGACCCCACCACCCCACCCGCCAAAGGGGACCACTAAGCCCCCGATATTCCCCTGGTTCAACTGAACCGGGGGCCGGGAGCCCGGTCGTACCGGAGCACGTAGCCCGAGGGCCCGCCGCAGCGGATGCGGCGGGCCCTCGGGCAGTTCCGGCACCGAACCGGCCGGCGGCCTCAGGAGTGGCGCAGCTCCGGCGGCGGGGTGCGCTTGGCGTCCATGTCGTCCACCCGCACCAGGCTTCCCCAGACCGCCATCCGGTAGCGCGAGGTGTAGACCGGCGTGCAGGTGGTCAGGGTGATGTACCGGCCGGGGCCCGCGTACCCGGAGCGCGCCGGGACGGGCGCCACGATGCCGGTGTCGTACTTGGAGGTCTCCGCCAGGGTGCTGTCGACCTGGTAGACGTACCACTTGTCCTTGGTCTCGACGACGACCGCGTCGCCCTTGTGCACGGCGTCCAGGTCGTGGAACTTGGCGCCGTGGCCGTCCCGGTGGGCGGCCAGCGCGAAGTTCCCGGCCGCGTCCCAGGGCATCGCGGCCTTGTACGGCTGCTCGTAGACCCCCGCCACGCCCTCGTCCAGGACCTCGGTGGAGGTGCCCATCCGGATCAGCACCTGGTAGTCCCCGCCCATCGCCGGGACGTGCAGGAAGCCGACGTCGTCGCCGACGGCGAACTGCTTCGGCGCGGGCGGGACACCGGGGGTGGCAGTGCCGCCGGGCGCGGCCGAGGGGGTGCTCGGGCCCGCCGCCCAGGTGCCGCGCAGCCGGTCGGCGGCGGCCGAGGCCGAGCGGTCGGCCTGCACGTTGGTCCACCACAGCGAGTAGGCCACGAACAGGCCGAGCACCAGGCCCAGGGTGATCAGCAGTTCGCCGAGGACGCCGAGCGCGGCCAGCGCCCGGCTCCGTCGACGACGGCCGCCGGCCTGCTCGGGCGGGGGGAAGGCCTCCTGCCCCGGTTCGGCCGGCTGCGCGGTCTCGTCGTCCTGCATCTGCGGTGCTCCCCCTCCGGGCCCGGCGTCCGGGCGGCTACCCGCCCGCGAGCGCGGCCGGCTTGCCTTGGCTGCGCGGCCGCTCCTCGATCATCTTGCCAAAGACGATGAGACGGAACTTCGACGTGAACTCCGGGGTGCAGGTGGTCAGCGTGATGTACCGGCCCGGCCCGGTGTACCCGGAGCCGTTCGGCACCGGCTTGATCACGCTCACGTTGGTGGGCGAGGTCTCCGGGATGCCCCCGGTGATCTCGTAGGTGTAGTAGCCGGCCGCGGTCTCCACCACGACCTTGTCGCCCTTGGAGAGCTGGTTGATGTACCGGAACGGCTCGCCGTGGGTGTTGCGGTGGGCGGCCAGCGCGAAGTTGCCGGTCTTGTCGCCCGGCATCGCGGTGCCGGTGTAGTGGCCGACCAGACCCTTGTCGAGCACCGCCGACTTGGAGGTGCCCTCGGCGATCGGGAACTTCAGGCCCAGCTTGGGCAGGTAGACGATGGCGAAGCCCTTGCCCGGCTCGAACACCTCGGGCTTGTTCGGGTCCGGGGCCGGCTGCCCGGGCTGGCCGGGCGGCGGGGCCGCGTCGAACTGCTGCTCCAGCCGGTTGCGGGCGCCGTCGGCGGCCGCGTCGGCCTGCACGTTGGTCCACCAGAGCTGGTACGCGACGAAGAGCAGCATCACCGCGCCGAGCGTGATGCACAGCTCGCCGACGAGCCGCGCGGCCACCACGGCCACGGACTCCTTGGGGCGCACCTGCCCGGCGGCCCGGCCGCTCGCCCGGCGCCGTCCGCTGCCCGAGCGGATCGCGGTACGGCCCTGGGCGGCCCGCCGGCGTTCGGCCCGGCCCCCGGTGGGCGGGACGGGCTCGGCGGCCTGCGCGCCGACGGCGGCGGGCAGCCGCAGCTGGAGGGTCTGGTCGGGCAGCCAGGGGTACTCGGGCCCGCCCGCCGGCGGCTCCTCGGCCTGCTCGTACACGCCCCAGGCGTCCTCGGGCACGCCCTGGCCCGGGTGCTCCGGACGGTACGGCGCACCGCCGTGGCCGCCGCCGCTCCCGTCGCCGTACGGCGCCCCGTGCCCGGGAGCGCCGTGCTGGAGGCCTTCGTAAGGCTCGACGCCCTGGTACTGCTGCGCGCTGCCGTACGGGGCCGCCTCCGGCTGGTAACGCCCCTCCGGACGCAGCGTGGTCACGCCGCTCAGCCCCGGCCGATCACCGGGGCGAGCCCGGCCGACCTGTCCACGGCCTGCGGGAAGCCGCACTCCGCGAGCCAGTTGGCGAGCATCCGGTGCCCGCCCTCGGTGAGCACCGACTCGGGGTGGAACTGCACGCCCTCGACCAGGAGTTCACGGTGCCTCAGGCCCATGATCACCCCGCTCTCGGTGCGCGCGGTGACCACCAACTCCTCGGGCACGGTGGACGGTTCGACCGCGAGCGAGTGGTAGCGGGTCGCCGTCAGCGGCGAGGGCAGCCCCTCGAACACCCCGCCGTCCTCGTGCTCGACCGGCGAGGTCTTGCCGTGCAGCAGCTCCGGCGCCCGGCCGACCACCGCGCCGTACGCGGCCGCGATCGACTGCAGGCCCAGGCAGACGCCGAACACCGGCAGCCCGATCCGCGCGCAGTGGTGCACCATCTCGATGCAGACCCCGGCCTCCTCCGGCGATCCCGGCCCGGGGGAGAGCAGCACTCCGTCGAAGCCCTCCTCCCCGGAGCGGCGGACGGCGTGTTCGACGGTCACCTCGTCGTTGCGCACCACCTCGCAGGTGGCACCGAGCTGGTACAGGTACTGGACCAGGTTGAAGACGAAGCTGTCGTAGTTGTCCACCACCAGGATGCGGGGCGGGGTCGGCTGCGTGGTCATGCGCGCGTGGTCTCCGTGGGGGGTGCGGTGCTGGATGGAAGTGACGGACCCGCCGGTTCAGCCGGCAGCGGCGCCGTCGCCGCCGTCCACTGTGACGTCACCGAAGGGGAGCAGCGGTTCCGCCCAAGGGAAGACGTAGGTGAAGAGGAGGTACACGATCCCCAGGATGAGGAGCACCGAGATGACGGCCTTCACCAGGAAGTTCCCCGGAAGGTGACGCCAGATGAACCCGTACATGGTGCTCCCTCGACGTAGCGGACTGGGGTCAAGAGTAGACCCGCCCTCCACGCGCGTGAGGCCGGTCCGCTACTGCTGCTGGCCCGCCGACCGCAGCTCGGTGGTGCCGGAGTAGCCGGGCAGGGTCAGGTCCCCGCTCTCCTGGACCTTCCAGCCCAGCCCGTACGCCTGGACGTACTTCAGGTAGGTGCGGATCGTCGGGTCCGACTCGACGGCCGAGCGCAGCGCGTCGGTCTTCCCGACCGCCTTGACCACGTACGGCGGGGAGTAGACCCGGCCCTGGAGCAGCAGGGTGTTGCCGACGCAGCGGACGGCGCTGGTGGAGATCAGCCGCTGGTCCATCACCTGCACGCCCTCGGCGCCGCCGCGCCACAGCGCGTTGACCACGGCCTGGATGTCCTGCTGGTGGATGACCAGGTCGTTGACGCCGGGCTCGGGGACGCCGGGGATGCGTGCGGTGGCGTTCGGCGGGGCGTCGTTGAGGGTGACGGACAGACCGCCGCCCTGCAGCGGCTCCAGGGCCGCGCCGACCCGCAGGCCGTCCAGCCGTGCCACGTCGGCGGGGTTGCTGCCCTGCTGTTCGGTGAGGTCCTGGGCGCGGGCCTGGAGGTCGGCGAGCTGGGACTGTGCCTGCTGGTTCTGCGCGCTGCGCTGGCGGATCACGTCGCCGAGGCTCAGCAGCGAGTTGTCGGTCCGCAGGTCGGTGCCGCGGGCGGTCTGTGCGCTGATGTAGAACAGCAGACCGGCGAGGGCGAAGACGGCGCAGGTCAGGACACGTCCGACAATTCGGGTGCCGGACCGGCGGGTAGGGGTGGGCTCCGGGGGAATCGACAAATTAGTCACCGTACCCTTATCTCCTCAAGACCCGCCGAGCCACTACGCTAACGGACGCCGGTGGCGTGTGCGGAGCGGTCCCCCTGGGCGTTCTCCCACAGCAGCTGCCGGCCGACTTCACCCGCTGCACCTCTGCGCGGTCTCACAGCGCATCGACAGGAGAACCCCTCGTGCCGAAGTCTCGACTCCGCAAGAAGTCCGACTACACCCCGCCCACCACGGCCGCGGTGAAGATCAGCTCGGGCCGCGGCTGGGTCGCGCCGCTGATGCTGGCACTGTTCCTGATCGGCCTGGTGTGGATCGTCACCTATTACGTGACCAGCGGCTCCTACCCGGTCGAGGGCTGGCGGAACTGGAACATCCTGGTGGGCTTCGGCTTCATCGCCGCGGGGTTCGGCGTCTCCACCCAGTGGAAGTGACGCTCCGCTCGTCCTGAGGCCCGGTCCGGGCCGACCCCCGCCGCTTCGGACGGCTCGTCCCGGGGCGGCGGTCAGGCATGCCCGGAAACGGACGGACACGTGCGGACCCGCACGGGAACCGGTCGGTTATCCGCACCATCCGACGGTCACGCTTATCCACATGGTTATCCACACTGGGGAAAAGTCTCCCCAGCCTGTGGATAACCTTCCGGGCGGAGACCGTCCCCAGCTGCGCACAGCTGCCCGACGGCAGGACGCTCGCACAGCAGGACGCGCGTAGAACAACAGTCCACAGCCGTGGCGGCGCACAGCCCGTGCACACCCCCGCACCCGCTGTGGACAAACGCCCGAGGCGTCACGCGCCGTAGAGGGACATCCCGATCAACAGCATCGCCGCCTCCAGGGCCACCGCCCCGCCCACCGCCAGCCCCTGGACCAGCCCGCGGCGCCCGCGCGGGGCGTACATCAGGCCGGCCGCGGTCAGCCCGCCCAGCACCAGGCCGCCGAGGTGCGCCCGCCAGTCGATGCCCGGGCGGGAGAACGTGACGATCAGGTTGAAGACCAGGAACGCCATCACCATGGCGAGCGGGCCCTTGTTCCGCAGCTGCATGACGATCGTGGCGCCGATCAGCCCGAAGATCGCCCCGGAGGCCCCCACCGAGTTCATCCAGTCCCCGGCCACCAGGAAGGCGAAGGTGCTGCCGCCCAGGGCGGACACCAGGTAGAGGGCCAGGAAGCGCAGCCGGCCGAGCGACTCCTCCAGCGCCGGGCCGAGCCGGAGCAGGACCAGCATGTTCAGCCCGATGTGCCACCACTCCAGGTGCAGGAACGCGCCGGTCAGCAGCCGGTACCACTGGTGCGGGCCGTCCGCGACGCCCGCCGGTCCGCCGAGGATGTCCCGCCCGGCGCTGAACAGCGACCAGGTCTGGCCCAGCCGCGGCGAGAGCACGTAGGCGGCCAGCAGCCAGACCACCACGTTGACCCCGATCAGCGCCCTGGTGACCAGCCCGCCGTCGGCGGTGGGCGTCCCGCCGAACCGGGTGGTCGCCCGCCGCGTCCCGGCGTGGCCGTTGCCGACGCACTCGGGGCACTGGAAGCCCACCGAGGCGGCCACCATGCACTGCGGGCAGATCGGCCGCTCGCACCGGGTGCAGGAGATCCCGGTGGGCGTCTGCGGGTGCCGGTAGCAGCCGGGCGACCCGGCCTCCGGGGACCGCTCGGCCGACGGCCTCGGCTCGTCCGGGAGCATCAGTGCTGTCCCCTTCCCGTACGCGTCCTCCGGAACCGTCAGCCTACTGCCGCGCCCCCTGCGCACGGCCCGCTCTCCCGGATCCGCTCCCGCCCCACCATCGCGCCTCTCCCCGCCGCGCCCCGCGTACGGCCCACCCCAGCGTGCCGCCGGACAAATCACCATGCATGATCAGCATTCAGGTGGATATGTGCATAAAGGACGGACGCCACCCAGGAGGAGAGACTCGTGAGCTTTTCGGACTCAGCCCGTGAGACGGCCACCAGGACCCGGGACACCGCCGCGCAGTTCGCGGACGGCGCCTTGCAGCGCCTCGGGCCCGCCTGGGACGCCGTCGGGCCGAAGGCCACCCAGGCCGCCCACAACCTCCGCGTCCAGTACGACCGGCATCTCGCCCCGCAGTTCGGCCACGCGTTCGCCAGCCTGCCCCCCGAGGCCCAGCAGAACACCCTGAAGGCCCTCCACCGGGCCCAGGAGGCCGCGCTGGCGGCCCGGCTCTCCGCGACCCGAGCCGCCGACCAGGCCCGCAGCACGGTCGGCCCCAGGGTCGCCCAGGCCGTCGGGGACGCCCGCGCCGTCGTCGGTCCGGTCGCCCACGAGGCCCAGTCCCGGGGCGCCGCCGCGCTGACCGCACTGCAGGGCAACGTCAGTTCGGCCGAGATCAGCGAGCTCGCCGCCCGCAACGCCCGGAAGCAGCGGTGCAACGGCTGGGCCACCGGCCTCGCCGTGGCCGGCCTGCTGGCCGTCGGCAGCGGCATCGTGGCCTGGCAGTGGTGGCGCCGGCACAGCAACCCGGAATGGCTGGTCGAGCCGCCGGCCGCGCAGGAGCCGCGTCCGTCCGGGGCCACCGCCGCCACCGCCCCGGTGAACGGCTCCGCCGAGGACGCCGCGGAGTCCCCGGGCGCCGAGCCCGGCAAGCCCGGCGACGGCGAGGGCCGCAGCGCGGACTGACCGTACGGAGGCACCGAAAGGGCCCGGAAACGCCGATCGGCCGCCGACCAGAACCCTGGTCAGCGGCCGATCGTCGACTGCTGCGAACTGTGGAGCATAGGAGACTCGAACTCCTGACATCTGCCTTGCAAAGGCAGCGCTCTACCAACTGAGCTAATGCCCCTCGACGGCACCGCGCGTGCCAACGGGCACTAGCGTACCGGGTTCCGGCGCCTTTCCCAGCGCCTCCCCCCGGGACAGTGCCATTCCCCGGAGGGAACCGGCCGGTCCGGTCGGTCGACCGGACCGGCCGGCCCAGGAGGCGCGGGTCGGCGCCTCCGAAGATCGTCGATCGTCAGATCGCCCGGAGGCTCAGCGGCCGGCCGGAACCGGGTCGGTGGCCTCGGTCCACAGGTCCTGCTCGGCGCGGTCCGCCTGGACCTGACGGTAGACAAAGAAGCCGCCGAGGGCGACCAGGGCGACCAGGAGAAGCTTCTTCACCGCGGGACCTCGTCCTTCTTGCGTTGGTGGACTCAAGAGCCGGATCCGGCCGGACTGACCGGGCCGACGAGTCCAGTTGTGTTTCGAGCGCGAACGGGCGGCCGGGTGCCAGACTGCCCTTGCGGCCGATGATACACACCGGTATCCCAATCGTGACCAGCCACCGGTGCGGCCAACCCGGCGGTCCGGGCCGAGGATTGACGCCGCACCTCCTGCCGGATGGTCCGCCCGCACACGACCGGCCCCGGGAAACCCCCGCTGGGCCCCTCCTCCGGACCCGTCCGGCACCGGGAAACGTCGAAGGCCCCGGAGTGGATCACTCCGGGGCCTTCGGGGAGGTGGGCCTAACAGGACTTGAACCTGTGGCCTCTTCCTTATCAGGGAAGCGCTCTAACCGTCTGAGCTATAGGCCCTCGCCGAACAGAGAGCGTACCGGAATCCTGCCGATCCGCGAAAACGTCGAAGGCCCCGGAGTGGATCACTCCGGGGCCTTCGCGGTGGTGGGCCTAACAGGACTTGAACCTGTGGCCTCTTCCTTATCAGGGAAGCGCTCTAACCGTCTGAGCTATAGGCCCTTGCCGCACTGAAAGATTAGCGGACCGACGGCCGATCTCCCAAATCCGCGTCGGCCGGGGCGGCGGCAACGACCCCGGTGACCGGCTGCGGCGTGCCGGTGGCGGGGCGCAGCAGCCACTCCGCCCGGGTCGGCGGGAGGCCCGCCGCGCCCTGCTCGGTGCTGCGCACGGCGAGGACCTGGTTGACCCCGATCCGGTTCTGCTCGAAGGCCAGCGCGGAGGCGGCCATGTACAGCCGCCAGACCCTGGCCCGGCCGCGGCCGACCAGCCGGACCGCCTCCGTCCAGTGCGCCTCCAGGTTGGCCACCCACTCGCGCAGGGTCAGCCCGTAGTGCTCCCGCAGCGACTCGACGTCACGGACCTCGAAGCCGGCCTCCTCCAGCCGCGCCACGGTGGAACCGACCGGGGAGAGCTCGCCGTCGGGGAAGACGTAGCGGTCGATGAAGGGGCTGGTGCGGTGCGGCTCTCCGGGGTGGTCGGGGCGGCGGGCGATCTGGTGGTTGAGCAGCCGGCCGCCGGGCACCAGCAGCCGGTACAGGCCCTCGGCGTAGATCCGGTACTGCTCGGAACCGACGTGTTCGGCCATCCCGACGCTGGAGATCGCGTCGAACGGCCCGTCGGTGATCTCCCGGTAGTCCTGGAGCCGGACCTCGACCCGGTCGGCCAGGCCGGCCTCCTCCAGGCGGGCGCGGGCCAGCGCGACCTGCTCCGTGGAGATGGAGACGCCGACGGCGGTGACGCCGTAGTGCTCGGCCGCGTGCAGCAGCAGCGACCCCCAGCCGCAGCCGACGTCCAGCAGCCGCATTCCGGGCTGCAGGCCGAGCTTGCGGCAGATCAGGTCGAGCTTGGCCTCCTGGGCGGCCTCCAGGCTCTTCGCCTCCGGCGTCCAGTAGGCGCAGGAGTAGACCATCGAGGAGCCGAGCACGAGGCCGTAGAAGTCGTTCCCGACGTCGTAGTGGTGGCTGATCGCCGCGCGGTCCCGGCCGCGGCTGTGCAGTCGCCCCTTGGCCGGGCGGACCTCTTCCCGGGGCGGGGTCGGCTCGGGGCCGATCGCCCCGGCCCGCAGGGCGGCCGCGACGGCCCGGCGGCCCGGTGCGCCGAGGACGTCGCGCGGCCCGAGGTGCAGCGTGCGGATCTCCGGGAGCTCGGCGAACCGGCCGACCACCGAGAGCACCTCGTAGAGGTCGGTCCCGGGGGCGATCTCCAGGTCCCCCGCGACGTAGGCCCGGGCCAGGCCGAGCTCGCCCGGCTGCCAGAGCAGGCGGCGCAGTGCCCGGCGGTTGCGCAGGACCACGGTGGGCGCGCCCGGCGGCCCCGCGATGCTGCCGTCCCAGGCCTGCACCCGCAGCGGTACCGGGATCCCCAGCAGCCCGTCCAGGGCCTCGACCAGTTGACCTGCGAGCTTCGCCACCGCGCGCCTCCGTCCAGTCGTCCTGCCGAACTCACCTGACCCGGTCGTGCGGACCGGGGGCGGCCTGTGGCACTCCCAGGCGCGGAACGGGCGGCACCCAGCAAATCCCACGGCGGCCGGCCCGCTTCCGGACGGCACGCCGCGGGGTGCCGGCTGTCACCCGAAATGCCGACGGGCCCCACCGGCTGCAACAGCCTGCGGGGCCCGCGCATTCCGCCCGCGGAGGGCGAACTGAGGGAAGGTCAGGATCCGGCCGGGATCAGTCCTCCTCGGCCAGGGTCAGCTCGACCCCGCCGGTGAAGCCGGCCGCCGCGTTGTAGATGAACGCGGACAGGGTGGACAGCGCGGTCAGCAGCACGACGTCGACCACGGAGATCAGCGTGCTGAAGGTCATGACCTTGCCGAAGCCGATGTAGTCCATCAGGTTGACGCCGCCGGCGCTGTCCGAGCCGGTGACGTCCTTGAGGGTCTTGGTCAGCGAGTCGAAGACGCCGAGGGAGTCCAGCGTCATCCACAGCACCGCGGAGGCCACGATGAGGATGATGCCGACGGCCAGCGACAGCAGGAAGCTGACCTTCATCACGGACCACGGGTCGATCTTGGTCACCCGCAGCCGGGCCTTGCGGGTCCGGCCGAGGCCGGGGCCCGCGGGTGCGGCCGCGGGCGCGGCGGGGCGGCGCGGCGCCCCGGGCACCGGGGTGCCGCCCGGCGGGGTGTTGCCGGAGGTCCGGGTGCCCCGGGCCGGGGTCGGCTGCCCCTTCGCGTACGTGGTCGGCTGCGAGAAGCCGCCCGAGCCGGACGCCGGGGCGCCCGGCGGCGGGGGCGTCTGGCCGCCGTAGGTCGCGCCGCTCTGGCCCGCGCCGCCGACCGACGGCATCAGCGAGGTGGACGCGGCCGAGTGCTCGGTCGGCGGCTGCGGCACGCCGTAGGAACCCCCGCCCTGCGCGCCCGGACGGCCGCCGGAGGTGCCTCCCGCAGCACCCGTGGCTCCACTCACCTGGTCCTCCCGCACTTCCCACCAGGACGGCGGCGCCGCCCTGCTTCGTCACTCGTCATCCAGCGCCCGGCGGGATTGCCCGGAACTGGTCGGCGTCCGGCTCCGCCGCGCCCACTCTGTGGACGCGGCGGAGACCGTCTGCGGTTCGGATCAGGCCTCGGCGTCTCCGCCGACCACCGTCTCCGTTCCTTCGGCCGTCTCGGTGGACTCGGTGCCCGCGACCTCGTCCTCCGCCGTCTCGTCGTCCTCGGCCTCCGCGTTGCGGGCCATGCCCACGACCGCGTCGCGCTTTCCGAGGTTGATCAGTTGGACGCCCATCGTGTCACGTCCGGTTTCACGAACCTCGGAAACCCTGGTGCGGATCACCCCACCCGAGAGGGTGATTGCCATGATTTCGTCGGTTTCGTCGACCACGAGCGCGCCGACGAGCGAGCCGCGGCCCTCGACGATCTTCGCCGCCTTGGTGCCGTAGCCGCCGCGTCCCTGGACACGGTACTCGTCCACACCCGTGCGCTTGGCGTAGCCGCCGTCCGTGGCGGTGAAGACGTACGTCCCCGGGCGGACGACGTTCATCGACAGCAGCTCGTCGTCCTCGCGGAAGGCCATGCCCTTGACGCCGGAGGTGGCGCGGCCGGTGGGCCGCAGGGCGTCGTCGGTCGCGGTGAAGCGGATCGACTGGGCCTTCTTCGAGACCAGCAGCAGGTCGTCCTCGGCGGAGACCAGCTCGGCGCCGATCAGCTCGTCGTCCCGGCCCGCCTCGTCCTGGCGCAGGTTGATCGCGATCAGGCCGCCGGAGCGCGGGGAGTCGTAGTCCTTGAGGGCGGACTTCTTCACCAGGCCGGCCCGGGTGGCGAGGACCAGGTACGGCTTGTCCTCGTAAGTGCGGACGGCCATCACCTGGGTGATGTGCTCCTCCGGCTGGAAGGCCAGCAGGTTGGCCACGTGCTGGCCGCGGGCGTCGCGGCCGGCGTCCGGCAGCTCGTAGCCCTTGGCACGGTAGACCCGGCCCTTGTTGGTGAAGAACAGGATCCAGTTGTGGGTGGTCGTCACGAAGAAGTGGTCGACGATGTCGTCCTGCTTCAGCTGGGCACCGCGGACGCCCTTGCCGCCGCGCTTCTGCGAGCGGTAGAGGTCGGAGCGGGTCCGCTTGACGTAGCCGCCGCGGGTGATCGTGACGACGATGTCCTCCTCGGCGATGAGGTCCTCGATGGAGAGGTCGCCGTCGGAGGGGATGAGGGTGGAGCGCCGCTCGTCGCCGTACTTCTCGACGATCGCGGCGAGCTCCTCGGAGATGATCTCCCGCTGGCGGGTCGGCGAGGCCAGGATCGCGTTGTACTCGTCGATCTTGCGCTGCAGCTCGTCGTGCTCGTCGGTGATCCGCTGGCGCTCCAGGGCGGCCAGCCGGCGCAGCTGCATCTCCAGGATCGCGTTGGCCTGGAGCTCGTCGATGTCGAGCAGGCCCATCAGGCCGGTGCGGGCGGCGTCGGCGCTGGCCGAGGCCCGGATCAGCGCGATGACCTCGTCGATCAGGTCCAGGGCCTTGAGCAGCGCGCGCAGGATGTGGGCGCGCTCCTCGGCCTTGCGCAGCCGGAAGCGGGTGCGCCGGACGATGACCTCGACCTGGTGGTTGACCCAGTGCCGGATGAAGGCGTCGAGCGACAGCGTGCGCGGCACGCCGTCGACCAGGGCCAGCATGTTGGCGCCGAAGTTGGTCTGCAGCTCGGTGTGCTTGTACAGGTTGTTGAGCACGACCTTGGCGACGGCGTCGCGCTTGAGCACGACCACCAGGCGCTGGCCGGTGCGGGACGAGGACTCGTCCCGGACGTCGGCGATGCCGGCGATCTTGCCGTCCTTGACCAGGTCGGCGATCTTCAGCGCGAGGTTGTCCGGGTTGACCTGGTACGGCAGCTCGGTGATCACCAGGCACTGACGGCCCTGGATCTCCTCGACCTCGACCACGGCCCGCATGGTGACCGAGCCGCGGCCGGTGCGGTAGTAGTCGTCGATCCCGCGGCGGCCGACGATCAGCGCGCCGGTGGGGAAGTCGGGGCCCTTGATCCGCTCGATCAGGGCCTCAAGCAGCTCCTCGGCGGAGGCCTCCGGGTTCTCCAGGTACCAGAGCGCGCCGGAGGCGACCTCGCGCAGGTTGTGCGGCGGGATGTTGGTGGCCATGCCGACCGCGATGCCGGTGGCACCGTTGACCAGCAGGTTGGGGATGCGCGCGGGCAGGACGGTGGGCTCCTGGGAGCGGCCGTCGTAGTTGGCGGCGAAGTCGACGGTCTCCTCGTCGATGTCGCGCATCATCTCCATGGCCAGCGGCATCATCTTGCACTCGGTGTAGCGCATGGCCGCGGCCGGGTCGTTGCCCGGGGAGCCGAAGTTGCCGTTGCCGTCCACCAGCGGCATCCGCATCGACCACGGCTGGGCCAGGCGGACCACGGTGTCGTAGATCGAGGTGTCACCGTGCGGGTGGTAGTTGCCCATGACGTCGCCGACGACGCGGGCGCACTTGTAGTAGCCCTTCTCGGGCCGGTACCCGCCGTCGTACATCGCGTAGAGCACGCGGCGGTGCACCGGCTTGAGGCCGTCGCGGACCTCGGGCAGCGCGCGGCTGACGATCACGCTCATCGCGTAGTCGAGGTACGAGCGCTGCATTTCGGTCTCGAGCTCGACGGGCTCGATCCGCATGGTCACCTGGGCGGTGGCCTCGGCGGCCTCGGGAGTCTCGGGCTGTTCGCCGTCGGGACGGTTGTCGTCGACCACTGGTGGTCAGTTTCCTTTCACGCGGACTGGTACGTGCGGGGCCTGGGCTGCAGGCGTCACACGTCCAGGAAGCGGACGTCCTTGGCGTTGCGCTGGATGAAGGAGCGACGGGCCTCGACGTCCTCGCCCATCAGCACGGAGAACAGCTCGTCGGCGCGGGCGGCGTCCTCCAGGGTGACCTGGAGCAGCAGGCGGTGCTCGGCGTCCATGGTGGTGACCCGGAGCTCCTCGGCGTTCATCTCGCCGAGACCCTTGAACCGCTGGATCGCGTCGTCCTTGGGCAGCCGGCGGCCGGCCTCGACGCCGGCCGCGATCAGCGCGTCGCGCTCGCGGTCGGAGTAGGCGTACTCGAAGTCGTCCTTGCCCCATTTGATCTTGTACAGCGGCGGCATGGCGAGGTAGACGTACCCGGACTCGACCAGCGGCCGCATGAAGCGGAACAGCAGGGTGAGCAACAGGGTGCGGATGTGCTGACCGTCGACGTCGGCGTCGGCCATCAGGACGATCTTGTGGTACCGCAGCTTGGACTCGTCGTAGTCCTCCTGGATGCCGCAGCCGAAGGCCGAGATCAACGCCTGGACCTCGGTGTTCTGCAGCACCTTGTCGATCCGGGCCTTCTCGACGTTCAGGATCTTGCCGCGGATCGGCAGGATGGCCTGGGTGCGCGGGTCGCGGCCCTGCTTGGCCGAGCCACCGGCGGAGTCACCCTCGACGATGAAGATCTCGCACTCGGACGGGTCCTTGGACTGGCAGTCGGAGAGCTTGCCCGGCAGCGAGGCGGACTCCAGCAGGCCCTTGCGGCGGGTCAGGTCGCGGGCCTTGCGGGCGGCGACGCGCGCGGTGGCGGCCTGGATGGACTTGCGGATGATGTCCGAGGCTTCGTTGGGGTTGCGGTCCAGCCAGTCGTTGAGGTGCTCGTGGACGACCTTCTGGACGAAGGTCTTGGCCTCGGTGTTGCCGAGCTTGTCCTTGGTCTGGCCCTCGAACTGCGGCTCGCCGAGCTTGACCGAGATGATCGCGGTCAGACCCTCGCGGATGTCCTCGCCGGAGAGGTTGTCGTCCTTCTCGCGGAGCAGCTTCTTGTCCCGCGCGTAGCGGTTGACCAGGCCGGTCAGCGCGGCGCGGAAACCCTCCTCGTGGGTACCGCCGCCGTGGGTGTGGATGGTGTTGGCGAAGCTGTAGACCCCCTCGGTGTAGGAGGAGTTCCACTGCATCGCGATCTCCACCGAGATCGACTTGTCCTTGTCCTCCGCCTCGAAGTCGATGACCGAGGGGTGGATCACCTCGCCCTTGCGGGAGTTGAGGTGGGCGACGAAGTCGGCGATGCCGCCGTCGTACTTGTACGTGACGGTGAGCGGCTTGCCCTCCTCGTCCACGTGCTCGGGGCGCTCGTCGGTCAGCGAGATCGACAGGCCCTTGTTGAGGAAGGCCATCTCCTGGAAGCGCCGGGAGAGCGTCTCGAAGGAGTAGACGGTCGTCTCGAAGATGTCCGGGTCGGCCCAGAAGGTGACGGTGGTGCCGGTGCGCTCGGTCGGCTCGCCCTTGACCAGGGGGGCGGTCGGGGCACCCAGCTTGTAGTCCTGGGTCCAGATGTGGCCGTCCTTGTGGATCTCCACGGACAGTCTGGTGGACAGCGCGTTCACCACGGAGACGCCGACGCCGTGCAGACCGCCGGAGACGGCGTAGCCGCCGCCGCCGAACTTGCCGCCGGCGTGCAGGACGGTGAGCACGACCTCGACGGCCGGCTTGTCCTGGCCGGGGACGATGTCCACCGGGATGCCGCGGCCGTTGTCGACGACGCGGATCGCGCCGTCGGTCATGATCGTCACGTCGATGGTGTCGGCGTACCCGGCCATCGCCTCGTCGACGGAGTTGTCCACGACCTCCTGCACCAGGTGGTGCAGGCCGCGCTCGCCCGTGGAACCGATGTACATGCCGGGGCGCTTGCGGACGGCGTCGAGGCCTTCCAGCACCTGGATGTTGCTACCGGTGTAGGAAGCCTGGTCGGACTGGTCTGGGGTCTGGCTGGGGTTGCCGGAATCGGCCACGAAGCGCCCTCTCTGGCACAGCACGGGCCGCATTCCCGCCCCGTACGGGCGAGCGTGCGACCACGGCGTTACGACTCGGTTGCCACTAGCAACAGTGTTTGGCTTTCAGTCTACCGGTACGACTGACAGAGATGGGCGTTTGGCAGCCCTTGAAGGCAGATATGCCGCCCTGAATCCCCTCTGCACATGTCCCGATACTCGCCCGGGGCCCCGGGAGCGCCTGGGAGGGCTGCCAGGGGTTCCGGAAGATCGCCATCCGATCCGCGCCGGGCCGGCGGCCGTCACCCCCAGGTGTCGCCCGGCCCCTTGCTCCCCGGCGCACGCAGCCGGCCGTAGCCGCGGGCGGGCGCGGCCGGGCCCAGCACCTTGATGGTCTTGACCGTCCCGTGGCCCAGCTCGTGGTTCAGACGGGCCACCAACTGGCGTGCCAGCCAGCGGAGTTGCGTGGCCCACGCGGTGGAGTCGCACTGCACGGTGAGCACTGCGGCGGCCTCGTCGTAGGAAGAGGGGTGGCAGTGCGCGGCGATGTCCGGGCCGACGATCTGCGGCCAGCGGCCCATCACCCCGCCGACTGCGGCCGAGGACTCCCAGCCGCGCTCGGTCAGCAGCCGGTTCAGCGCGGTGCCCAGCGGGACCGGGTCGCGGCCGTCCGAGCGGGCGCCGCTGCGCAGGCCGTGCCGCTTCGCCTCGCGCTTCTGCTGGACCTGTTCGCCGCGCTGCTTCGCCTGGGCGCGGGCCGCGCGCAGTGCGGAGCGGGCGAGGTCGGCGCCGGTCGGCTCGGGGGCGCCGGACCGGGGAGAGGTCTCCGCCGGCTCGCTCACGGCGATCTCCTTTCCCCAGCCTGTGGACAACGCTGAGCGATCCAGCGTACGGGAGCGCACGCACGACGGGCCGCCGGGTGCGCCCGGCGGCGGAACGGTGGGGGTACGGGGGTGCGGTTCAGCCGTCGATCCGGCTGACGTCGCCGTCGCAGACCGCGAACCGGGCGCCGGCCAGCGCCTTCGGCACGTCCTCGGCGACCGCCGCGGTCACCAGTACCTGCTCGCCGTCGGCCACCAGCTCGGCCAGCCGGTCCCGGCGGGCGGCGTCCAGCTCGGCGAACACGTCGTCCAGGATCAGCACCGGCTCGCCGCCGTCGGCGCGCAGCAGCTCGTACGAGGCCAGCCGCAGCGCGAGCGCGAACGACCAGGACTCGCCGTGGCTGGCGTAGCCCTTGGCGGGCAGCGGGCCGAGCTTGAGCACCAGCTCGTCGCGGTGCGGGCCGACCAGCGTGATCCCGCGGTCGACCTCCTGCTTGCGGACCGACTGCAGCGCCGTCAGCAGCTGCTCCTCGGCCTGCTCACGGCTGGTCGGCAGCTCGCCCTCGAAGGAGCTGCGGTACTCCAGCGCGGTCTCCCCGCCACCGGGGGCCAGCTGCCCGTACGCGGCCGTCACCAGCGGCTGCAGGGCGGCCACCAGTTGGATCCGGAAGGCCGTCAACTCGGCGCCGGCCCGGGCCAGATGGCCGTCCCAGACCTCCAGGGTGGACAGGTCGGCGCCCTTGCCGCCGCCGGCCCGGCGGGCCATCGCGGCGGTCTTCAGCAGGGCGTTGCGCTGCTTGAGCACCCGCTCGTAGTCCTGCCGCACGCCGGCCAGCCGGGGTGCGCGGGCGGTCAGCAGCTCGTCCAGGAAGCGCCGCCGCTCGCCCGGGTCGCCCTTGACCAGGCTGAGGTCCTCGGGGGCGAACAGCACGGTGCGCAGCAGGCCCAGGACGTCGCGCGGGCGGACGTTGTCGGAGCGGTTGATCCGGGCCCGGTTGGCCTTGCCCGGGGTGAGCTCCAGCTCGACCAGGGTGGAGCGGCCGCGGTCCACCACCGAGGTGCGGATCACCGCCCGCTCGGCGCCCAGCCGGATCAGCGGGGCGTCGGTGGCGACCCGGTGGCTGCCCAGGGTGGCGACGTAGCCGATCGCCTCGACCAGGTTGGTCTTGCCCTGGCCGTTGGGCCCGACGAAGGCCGTCACGCCCGGGTCGAGGGGAACCTCGGCCCGGGCGTACGACCGGAAGTCGGCGAGCGACAGATGCGCGACATGCATGGCTGTGGACTGCGCCCGCCTTCTGTGGAGAACCTGCGGTTACTTGGACTCGACCGCGTGGCCGCCGAACTGGTTGCGCAGCGCGGCGATCATCTTCATCTGCGGCGAGTCGTCCTGCCGGGAGGCGAAGCGGGCGAACAGCGAGGCGGTGATCGCCGGCAGCGGCACGGCGTGGTCGATCGCGGCCTCGACGGTCCAGCGGCCCTCGCCGGAGTCGGCGGCCCAGCCGCGCAGCTTGGCCAGGTGCTCGTCCTCGTCCAGGGCGCGGACGGCCAGGTCCAGCAGCCAGGAGCGGATGACCGTGCCCTCCTGCCAGCTGCGGAAGACCTCGCGCACGTCGGTGACCTCGGGGGCGGCCTCCAGCAGCTCCCAGCCCTCGGCGAAGGCCTGCATCATCGCGTACTCGATGCCGTTGTGGACCATCTTGGCGAAGTGGCCGGCGCCCACCGCGCCCGCGTGCACCGAGCCGAACTCGCCCTCGGGCTTGAGCGCGTCGAAGACCGGCTGGACGCGGGCGACGTGCTCGGCGTCGCCGCCGTACATCAAGGCGTAGCCGTTCTCCAGGCCCCAGACGCCGCCGGAGACGCCGCAGTCCACGAAGCCGATGCCCTTGGCGGCCAGCGCCTCGGCGTGCTTGATGTCGTCGGTCCAGCGGGAGTTGCCGCCGTCGACGACCACGTCGCCGGGGGAGAGCAGCTCGGCGAGCTCGTCGACGGTCGCCTGGGTGGCGGCGCCGGCCGGGACCATCACCCAGACCACGCGCGGGCCCTGCAGCTTGGTGACGAGTTCCTGCAGGCTCTCGACGTCGGAGATGTCCGGGTTGCGGTCGTAGCCGATGACGGTGTGGCCGGCGCGGCGGATCCGCTCGCGCATGTTGCCGCCCATCTTGCCGAGACCGATGAGGCCGAGCTCCATGACCAAGTCCTTACCTGTGGTGACGTGCCTGCCGGCGGCGCCGTTGCCGCACTCCCCGAGCCTACGCGGTGAAGCGGGGCGGGCCGGCTGCGGTCGGGCCGACCGGGGGAGACGTCCACAGGCTGTGCACAGCGGGTGTGCACAGCCTGTGGACGGTCACGCGCGGGTGTCCGCGCGGGGGCGGCTCAGCCGGAGAGGCGCACCGGCATGATCAGGTACTGGTAGGCCTCGTCCGCCTCGGTGTCCACCGCCGCCTTGCCGCTGAGCAGCGCGGGCTTGGTCGGGGTGGTGAAGCTCAGCTGGGCGTAGGCGGAGTCGATGGCCTTGAGGCCCTCCTCCAGGTAGCCCGGGTTGAAGGCGATCGAGATGGCGTCGCCCTCCAGGGAGGCGTCGATCCGCTCGGTGGCCTGGGCGTCGTCGCCGGAGCCGGCCTCCAGCGTCAGCACGCCCTCCTCGAAGTTCAGCCGGACCGGGGTGTTGCGCTCGGCGACCAGCGAGACGCGCTTGAGCGCCTCCAGGAAGGGCTGGGTCTGGATCGCCGCGATGGCGTTGAACTCCGTCGGGAACAGGCTGCGGAACTTGGGGAACTCGCCCTCCAGCAGCCGGGTGGTGGTGCGGCGGCCGGCGCCCTCGAAGCCGATCAGGCCCTCGCCCGCACCGCCCGAGGAGAGCGCGATGGAGACGTTGTCGCCGCTGCCCAGGGACTTGGCGATGTCCTGCAGCGTCTTGGCCGGGACCAGGGCGACCGCGGAGATGTCCGACTGCTCGGGCTTCCACAGCAGCTCGCGGACGGCGAAGCGGTAGCGGTCGGTGGCGGCCAGGGTGATCCGGTCGCCCTCGATCTCGACCCGGACACCGGTGAGCACCGGGAGGGTGTCGTCGCGGCCGGCAGCGACCGCGGCCTGGCTGACGGCGGCGGCGAAGACGTCGCCCGGGACGGTGCCGGTGGCGGTCGGCATCTGGGGCAGGGACGGGTACTCGTCCACCGGGAGGGTGGGGAGGGTGAACCGGGAGCTGCCGCAGACCACGCTGACCCGCTGGCCGTCGGTGGAGATCTCCACAGGCCTGTTGGGGAGGTTGCGGGAGATGTCGTTCAGCAGCCGGCCGGAGACCAGCACGGTGCCGGCCTCCTCGACGTCCGCCTCCAGCTCGACCCGGGCCGAGACCTCGTAGTCGAAGCCGGACAGCGCCAGGCTGCCCTCCTGTGCCGTCAGCAGCAGGCCGGCCAGCACCGGCACCGGCGGCCGTGCCGGGAGGCTGCGGGCAGCCCAGGCCACCGCCTCCGCGAGGACGTCACGCTCCACCCGGAACTTCACCGGTAACCGCCTCCTGGATCGAGCGCTCCCGCTCGCACTCTGGTTCGTCTGATCTTGATCGTCGGTTCGGCTGTCCGCCGAGCTCTGCCACTCCGCTTCCAGTCGCCAGGGACAGTCTGACGTACTCCGCCGACAGACGGGGCAGACGGGCGGAAGCAACCCGAACAGATGTCGGGGCACGGTTGTCCACAGATTCGGCGCCCACCTGCTTTGAAAGCAAGTCCACGGTCTAAATGTGTAGTGGTAGTAGTAGGGGCTGTGGAAACCGTGGATAACCCCGTTTCCGCAGGTCAGACCCCGAATTTTGTCCACAGTGGGTGTGGACGGCGGCTGTGGACGGACAGGCCCCGCTGTGGACAGCCGAGCGTTACCCACAGGCCACGCTGGGTATCCACAGGTTATCCCCAGCCCTGTCCCCAGATCCGGGCCGGGTTATCCACGGGGGCCGGTCAACTTTTCGTGACGGCTTTCACACCAGGGCATGAACAGCAGCTCACGGTTGTCGAACTGTGGACGCTGCTGTGGACAACCTGGGGATAACTCCCGCCGGCCTGGGGACAACCGGTGGATAACCCGAACGGCCCACTGGCGGGCCGTCAATTGTCCACACCCTGTGGATAACCGTTGTGCACAAGTCCCCAGGCACCTGACCTGCGCGGAAGAGCGTAGCGGTGACCGGCCTGTGGACGAATTCTGGATAACTCCGGGCTCCCCGGCCTGTGGACCGTGGGGAAGACGCCCGTCCTGTGGACAACTGCCGTGCGCGCCCCCGGTTTTCGAATCACCGGTCAGTTGTTCGGCGCGGGCTGTGGACTGGCGGAACGTCCGTCGACGGCAAACCTGCCCAGCCGGCCCGCGATGCACACCTGTGGACGTGCGGAATGTGGCTGCCGCCGAATGCGGTCCTGCCGGAAGCCGAAAAGGGCGTCAGGATCGCTCCTGACGCCCTCCGGACCGCACCCCGCGGCGGCCGTTAGCTCTTGATGCGGTTGGTGAGTTCGGTGACCTGGTTGTAGATCGAGCGGCGCTCGGCCATCAGCGAGCGGATCTTGCGGTCCGCGTGCATCACCGTGGTGTGGTCGCGGCCGCCGAACTGCGCGCCGATCTTCGGCAGCGAGAGGTCGGTGAGCTCCCGGCACAGGTACATCGCGATCTGGCGGGCCGTCACCAGCACGCGGCTGCGCGAGGATCCGCAGAGGTCGTCCACACCCAGGCCGAAGTACGCGGCGGTCTGCTGCATGATGACCTGCGCGGTGATCTCCGGGCCTGCGTCCTCGTCCCCGCCCGGGATCAGGTCCTTGAGGACGATGCCGGCCAACTCCAGGTCCACCGGTGCCCGGTTGAGGTTGGCGAAGGCGGTGACCCGGATCAGGGCGCCCTCCAACTCCCGGATGTTGCGGGTGATCCGGGAGGCGATGAACTCCAACACGTCGGCGGGTGCGTTGAGTTGCTCCTGGATCGCCTTCTTGCGCAGGATCGCGATCCGGGTCTCCAGCTCCGGCGGGGTGACGTCGGTGATCAGGCCCCACTCGAAGCGGTTGCGCAGCCGGTCCTCCAGCGTGGTGAGCAGCTTGGGCGGCCGGTCCGACGAGAGGACGATCTGCTTGTTCGCGTTGTGCAGGGTGTTGAAGGTGTGGAAGAACTCCTCCTGCGTGGACTCCTTGCTCGCCAGGAACTGCACGTCGTCCACGAGCAGGATGTCCATGTCCCGGTAGCGGCGGCGGAAGGTGTCCGCCTTGCCGTCCCGGATCGAGTTGATGAACTCGTTGGTGAACTCCTCCGAAGACACGTAGCGCACCCGGGTGCCCGGGAAGAGACTGCGCGAGTAGTGCCCGATGGCGTGCAGCAGGTGGGTCTTGCCCAGCCCGGACTCGCCGTAGATGAAGAGCGGGTTGTACGCCTTGGCCGGGGCCTCGGCGACCGCCACCGCCGCCGCGTGCGCGAAGCGGTTGCTGGCGCCGATGACGAAGGTGTCGAACAGGTACTTGGGGTTCAGCCGGGCGGCCGGCTCGTCCTTGCGCGAGCCGCCGGCCGGGGGAGCGCCGGGCGGGGCGGGCACCCCGGGGACGGCGGGGCGGTCGCCGGACCGCTCGGGGGCGGCCTTCTCCGCCGGACGACCGCCGGAGGGCCGGGAGCCGGAGGAGCGGCGGCCCACGCCGGCGCGGGGCTGCTCGTTCGGGCCGGGGCCGTAGGCGCCGCCGAACAGGTCGCCCTGGGTGGTCGCGGGCGGGCCCGGGACGGGACGCGGCGCCGGGCGGGACGCGGGCTCCTCGGACTCGTGGTAGCCCGCCGGCTGCTCCTGGTACCCCTGCCAGCCCTGCGGGCCGGCGGCCGGTGCGCCGTACGGGGCCGGGCGCTGCTCGTAGCCGCCGGTGTCGTAGCGGGGGCGCTCGTAGTCCTGCTGCCCGTACGGCTGCTCCTGGCCGTAGGGCCGGCCCTGCTCGTACGGCTGGTCCTGCTCGTACGACTGCTGGTAGTCCTGGCCGCCGTAGCCGCCGGCCTCCTCGGCCGGGCCGGGGTACGGCTCGGCGGGGGCCTGGGGGGCGGGGGTGGTCGGCACGGCGTTGGCGTCGACCATCACGGCGATCCGGACCGGGCGGCTGAGCTCGCGGCTGAGCGCCTCGGTCAGCTGCGGCAGCAGCCGGCCCTCCAGCACCTGCTTGGCCCGCTCGTTCGGGGTCGCCAGCAGGGCGGTGTCGTGCATCATCCACATCGGCTGGGTGCGCTGCACCCACTGTTTGTCCATCTCCCCGACATCGGGGTCGCTGACCAGCCGCTCGACGACCCTGGCCCAGACCGGGACGAGGTCGCTGTTGACATCAGCCACTGGTGCACGCTTTCCAAGAACAAACCAGACAAGTTCTGCAACGGTAGTCAGCGAACAGGGCGGGATCAAGTCGTTGTCCACAGGCTGTGGGTAAACCGCTCCCGGGAGGCTGGTTTGACCCTCGCACCCCGTCCCGCGTACCGTAACCAGGTCGAGTTGTCGATGGCCGCTGCCGCATGTCCGCGGGTCCACCCGCTCCATAAGGCGCGCAGCACGGGCGCCGTGGATTGCCTCAAACCCCAGCCGAACTGGGGCGATGGGCCGGATTTCCGAATTCAGGGGAGATCACGCGGACGCACGGTGACGGCCAAGCGACCCCCCGTCATCCTACGATTCACCTCAGGAGCCCCCGAGTGAGCAAGCGCACCTTCCAGCCGAACAACCGTCGTCGCGCGAAGACCCACGGCTTCCGGCTGCGTATGCGTACCCGCGCCGGCCGCGCCATCCTGGCCGCCCGCCGTGGCAAGGGCCGCGCCAGCCTGTCCGCCTGATCCGCGCCAGAGTCTGTTGTGCTGCCCTCCGAGAATCGGCTGCGGCGGCGCCAGGACTTCGCGACCGCGGTGAAACGCGGTCGCCGGGCAGGCCGGCCCCTTCTGGTCGTCCATCTCAGCAGAGATGGTGACCCCCAGGGGCAGACCGACCGGACCAGCGACTCCCGCCCGCACGTCGCCGAGGGGACTCCTTCGGCGCGTGCGGGTTTCGTCGTGAGCAAGGCCGTCGGCCCGGCGGTGGTCCGCAACCTCGTGAAGCGCCGACTGCGCCATCTCGTCCGTGATCGTCTGTCCAGGCTGCCCGCCGGTAGCCTGATAGTGGTGCGTGCGCTGCCCCAGGCCGCGTCCGCCTCGTACCAGGATCTCGAACGTGACCTGGACGCGGCGCTGAAGCGGTTGCTGAAGGCCGAGCCCGCCGCCACGGCGCCGACGGGAGCAGGGCGATGAAGTACCTGCTGATGGGTCTGATCAGGGTCTACCAGTGGACCATCAGCCCACTGCTCGGTCCGGTGTGCCGTTATTACCCCTCCTGCTCGCACTACGGCTACGAGGCCGTGAAGGTGCACGGGGCGGTCAAGGGCGGCGGGCTGACCGCGTGGCGCATCCTGCGTTGCAATCCGTGGACGCCCGGCGGAGTCGATCACGTCCCGCCGCGCAAGCATCCGGTGTGGCACCGGCGGTTGCGAGACTGGTTGAAGAGCCGGTCCGCCACCGCGGACCCGGTGACCGCCACCCCCGCCGGTCCGGACCCCGAGGGCCCGGCGACCATTGGCCACGTGCGGCCAATCCACCTGTCCAAGGAGTCTGACCGGTGACCTTCGGTTTTCTCAGCCCCCTCTACACGGCAGTGTCCTGGATCATCGTCCAGTTCCACTCGCTGTACAGCCACGTCTTCGATCCGGACGGCGGCTGGGCCTGGGGGCTCGCCATCGCCTCCATGGTCGTCGTCATCCGGATCTGCCTGATCCCGCTCTTCGTGAAGCAGATCAAGGCGACCCGGGCCATGCAGGCGATCCAGCCGAAGATGAAGGCCATCCAGGAGCGCTACAAGAACGACCGGCAGCGCCAGTCCGAAGAGATGATGAAGCTGTACAAGGAGGCGGGTACCAACCCGTTCTCCAGCTGCCTTCCCATCATCGTGCAGGCCCCGTTCTTCACCGCCCTCTACGGCGTGCTCGCCAAGGTGGCCAAGGGCCAGGACATCGGCGTCATCCACGGCGACCTGCTGGTCAGTGCCGGCAAGGCGCACATCTTCGGCGCCCCGCTCTCCGCCACCTTCCTGGGCAGCGACGAGACCAACGTCAAGATCGTCACCGCGGTGATGATCATCCTGATGTCGCTGTCGCAGTTCGTCACCCAGCGCCAGCTGATGACCAAGAACGTCGACCTCACCGTCAAGACGCCGTTCATGCAGCAGCAGAAGATGCTGATGTACGTCTTCCCGGTGATGTTCGCCGTCATGGGCATCAACTTCCCGGTCGGTGTCCTGGTCTACTGGCTGACCACCAACGTCTGGTCGATGGGCCAGCAGCTGATCGTCATCCACAACAACCCGACCCCGGGCAGCAAGGCCTTCCAGGAGCGCCAGGCACGGCTCAAGAAGGCCGGCCGGCTGCGTCCGGACGGTACGGAGATCAAGGGCGCGCTCTGGGGCATGCTGCCCCCGTCCAAGGACGCCCTCAGCGCCGCGACCGCCGCGTCGGCCGCGGTCGAGGAGTCGGTGCAGGCCCGCCGCCAGCAGCCCCGTCGGCAGAGCAAGTCGCAGCGCCAGCACGGCGTCGCCGGTCAGCCGACCGCCGACCTGAGCAAGGACGCCTCGGCCGAGGAGCCCGCGGACGCCGCCCCGGCCGACTCGGGCACCAAGCCGGCGGCTGCCAAGCAGGCCGCGGCGAAGCCCGCCGGCACCAAGCAGGGCACCCGGCAGCAGCCGAAGCGTGGTGGCCAACGGCCGAAGAAGAAGTCCTGACCGGCCCCGAGCCTGTTGTGACAGCCGCGAAGAGCGTCGTTCCCGGCCCGCCAGACGGGCCCATCTCCGAAGGAGTCCATCAGTGACGGAAGGCACCACCACCGCCGTCGAGGCCGAGGCCGCCGGCGCCGACGCCGACGAGAACGTCATCGCCCGCCTGGAGCAGGAGGGCGACATCGCGGCGGACTACCTGGAGGGTCTGCTCGACATCGCGGACCTCGACGGTGACATCGACATGGACGTCGAGGGCGACCGCGCCCTGGTCTCCATCGTCAGCGACGGCAACGACCGCGCGCTGCAGCGCCTGGTCGGCCAGGACGGCGAGGTGCTGGAGGCCCTGCAGGAGCTGACCCGGTTGGCTGTCCACCGGGAGACCGGCGAGCGCAGCCGCCTCATGCTGGACATTGCCGGCTTCCGGGCCCGCAAGCGCACCGAGCTGGCCACGCTCGGCGCCGAGGCCGCCGAGCAGGCGAAGAGCACCGGCGAGCAGGTCAAGCTGCGGCCGATGACGCCCTTCGAGCGCAAGGTCGTCCACGACGCGGTCGCCGCGGCCGGTCTGCGCAGCGAGTCCGAGGGCGAGGAGCCCCAGCGGTGCGTGGTCGTGCTGCCGGCCTGAGGCCGACAGATCGATGACCGGTCGCGCTGGCGGCCGGAGAGCTTCACCGGACGCGACCCCGTCCGCCTCGTGCGGGCGGGGTCGTCGTCCCTTCCGCGGGGAACGGCCCGGCGGAGACGTTTCACGTGAAACAGTGCGTTGAGCGGGTCGGTGGATCCGGGGAATCGGAGAGGTCGAGATGGACACGGAGAACGCGGCCGTCGGCCGGCCGGGGTCGGACGTGGATCCGGCCGCCGAGGGGCGGACCGCCGAGGCGGCTGCGCCGGGCGAGGCGGTCGGGCCGGGTGAGGCGCCGGCCGCCGCCCGGGAGGTGTTCGGCGACCGCTTCGACGCCGCGGTCCGGTACACCGAGCTGCTGGCCACCGCGGGCGTCCAGCGCGGGCTGATCGGGCCGCGTGAGGTGCCCCGGCTCTGGGACCGCCACGTCCTCAACTGCGCGGTGCTGGCCGAGCTGCTGCCGAGCGGCATCACCCTGTGCGACGTCGGCTCCGGCGCGGGCCTGCCCGGCATCCCGGTGGCGCTGGCCCGTCCGGACGTCTCGGTGACGCTGCTGGAGCCGCTGCTGCGCCGGACCACCTTCCTGGAGGAGGTCGTCCGGGAGCTGGGGCTGGAGAACGTCACCGTGCTGCGCGGCCGCGCCGAGGAGATGATCGGCAAGCTCGCGGTGGACGTGGTGACCGCCCGGGCGGTGGCGCCGCTGGACCGGCTGGCCGGCTGGGGCATGCCGCTGCTGCGGCCGCACGGCCAGATGCTGGCGCTCAAGGGCGACAGCGCCGAGCAGGAGCTCGCCGACTCGCGGGCCGGGCTGACCAAGCTGGGCGCGGTCGAGTGGAGCGTGATCTCGGTCGGCGAGGGCACCCTGGAGACCTCCACCCGGGTGGTCCAGGTCAAGGCGGGGGAGAGCCCCGGCGGGGTGAAGGCCGCGACCCGGCGCGCCAAGGCGGCCCGGGCGGGCCGCAACGCGACCGCCCGCAACGGCGGCGAGCGCGGTCGGGGCGGGCGGCGCCGCACCCGCTGAGCGCGGCCGAGGACCGACACGGGCGGACGGATCTCCTGAACGGGGGAACCGTCCGCCCGTCGTCGTCCGGGTGGCGGGCAGCGCCCCCGGGAAGCCGGAGTGTCGCAACGTCAGATTTCCGGCAAAGCGGGCATGGTGTTTCACGTGAAACGTCGCTCCTTGCTCTCGGGCATCCTCCGCCGTGACCGGGCGGCGACTGTTGCCGCTCCGGTTTCACGTGAAACACTGACCCCCATGCAGGACTCGGAGACCATCGACCAGATCGATGACACGCCCATCGCACGGGCTGCCCAGGCTGCGGTTCAGGCGATCGGCCGAGCGGGGGAGGGGCTTCCCCGCCCCGCCACCACCCGGGTGATCGTGGTCGCCAACCAGAAGGGCGGGGTGGGCAAGACCACCACCACCGTGAACATGGCCGCCTCGCTGGCCATGCACGGTCTGCGGGTGCTGGTCGTCGACCTCGACCCGCAGGGCAACGCCTCCACCGCGCTGGGCATCGACCACCACGCCGAGGTGCCGTCCATCTACGACGTCCTGGTGGAGGGCAAGCCCCTGGCCGACGTGGTGCAGCCGGTGCACGACGTCGAGGGGCTGTTCTGCGTCCCCGCCACCATCGACCTGGCCGGCGCCGAGATCGAGCTGGTCTCGCTGGTGGCCCGGGAGAGCCGCCTCCAGCGCGCCATCGCGGCCTACGAGCAGCCGCTCGACTACATCCTGATCGACTGTCCGCCCTCGCTGGGCCTGCTGACGGTCAACGCCCTGGTCGCCGGCCGGGAGGTGCTGATCCCGATCCAGTGCGAGTACTACGCGCTGGAGGGCCTCGGTCAGCTGCTGCGCAACGTCGAGCTGGTCCGCGCGCACCTCAACCCCGAGCTGCACGTGTCGACCATCCTGCTCACCATGTACGACGCCCGGACCAGGCTGGCCGCCCAGGTCGCCGAAGAGGTCCGGACCCACTTCCAGCAAGAGGTGCTGAGCACGGCGATCCCTCGCTCGGTGCGCATCTCGGAGGCGCCCAGCTACGGGCAGACGGTGCTCACCTACGACCCGGGTTCGACCGGGGCGCTGTCGTACCTGGAGGCCGCCCGTGAGCTCGCGCTGCGCGCCGCCGGCCGGGGCGGTTCGCTGGTGGGGCAGCAGCGGGACGGCCAGCAGGGGCACGGCGCCCCGGTGGTACAGCACGGCACGACGGAGGGTCATCAGTGAGCGCTCGCAGGGTTGGTCTGGGGAGGGGGCTCGGGGCACTGCTCCCGTCGGCTCCGCCGGAGGTCGGCGGGGCGGCGGCGCAGCCCGGGACGGCCGCGCCCGCACCGGCCTCGACGGTGACGGCCGGGGCGGTCTCGCCGGCCGCCGTGCCGGTGCTGCCGTCCGGCCGGGGGACGGTGGCCGCCCGCGTCGGCGCGGGGAGCCTGCGGGAGAAGGCCGACCGCGCCTTCGAGCCGGCCGAGGTCGCCGGGGCGCGCTTCGCCGAGCTGCCGCTGGACGCGATCACCCCCAACCCGCGCCAGCCGCGTGAGGTCTTCGACGAGGACAAGCTGGTCGAGCTGGTCAACTCCATCAAGGAGGTGGGCCTGCTCCAGCCGATCGTGGTGCGCCAGACCGCGGCGGACGGCTATGAGCTGATCATGGGTGAGCGCCGTTGGCGCGCCTCCCGGGAGGCCGGGCTGGAGCGGATCCCGGCGATCGTCCGGGCCACCGAGGACGACAAGCTGCTGCTGGACGCCCTCCTGGAGAACCTGCACCGGGCCGAGCTGAACCCGCTGGAGGAGGCCGCCGCCTACGACCAGCTGCTGCGGGACTTCTCCTGCACCCACGAGGAGCTGGCCGAGCGGATCGGCCGCTCCCGCGAGCACGTCTCCAACACGCTGCGGCTGATGAAGCTCACGCCCTCCGTCCAGCGCCGGCTGGTGGCCGGAACGCTGATGGCCGGGCACGCCCGGGCCCTGCTCGGCGTGCCGGACGCCGAGGAGCAGGAGCGGCTGGCCAAGCGGATCATCGCGGAGGGTCTCACGGTGCGCAACATCGAGGAGATCGTGAAGGTGATGAAGCTGGAGCAGAAGCCCGCGCGCCAGGCGCCGAAGGCGGGCAAGCTGATCTCCCCGGCCTTCAACGACCTGGCGAGCCGGCTGTCGGACCGCTTCGACACCCGGGTCAAGGTCGAGGTGTCGCAGCGCGGCGGCAAGCTGGGCAAGGGCAAGGTGGTGCTGGAGTTCGGTTCGGTCGAGGACCTCAACCGGATCCTGGACAGCATGGCCCCGGGTGAGGACGGTCTGCGGTTGTCGCAGGGCTGACCCGGGCACCGACCGATGGGTGCATGCTTCACGTGAGCGCTGTTTCACGTGGAACATGCACCCATCGGTGTTCGTGGGGGAATGCTCGCCCGTGAGGTGGAGGAGGAGGTACGGGCATGGGACGCCGGATCGCTCCGCTGACGCTGGACAACCTCGGTGAGCTGCCGGACGGCTGCCGCTCCTGCGTGTTCTGGGAGCTGGACCCGGTCAGCGCCAAGGAGGCGGTGGAGGCCGGGAAGCCGGAGCTGGAGAAGGAGGGGTGGATCTCCACGGTGCTGCTGGAGTGGGGTTCCTGCGGCCGGATCGTCTACGTGGACGACCGGCCCGCCGGGTTCGTGCTCTACGCGCCGCCCGCGTACGTGCCCCGCTCGCAGTCCTTCCCGACCAGCCCGGTCTCGCCGGACGCCGTTCAGCTGATGGTCAGCCGGGTGCTGCCGGGCTACCAGCGGCAGGGGCTCGGCCGGGTGCTGGTGCAGACCGTGGCCAAGGACCTGATCGGGCGCGGGGTGCGGGCGATCGAGGCCTTCGGCTCGGTCGGGCGGCCGCCGACCAGCTGCGTGCTGCCGGCCGACCACCTGCTCGCGGTCGGCTTCAAGACCGTCCGGCCGCACCACCGCTACCCGCGGCTTCGGCTGGAGGCGCGGAGCACGCTCTCCTGGCGGGGGGACGTGGAGGGGGCGCTGGAGCGGCTGCTCGGCGGCGGGCGCAAGGAGCCGGCGCTGCGGCCGTTCTAGGAGGAGCCGGGAATCGGCCCGGGAAACGACGGAGGCGGGGCTGCCCACGAGGGGAGCCCCGCCTCCGTGCGGTCGGCGTCCTGACGACCTAGATGAAGCCGTCCAGCTCGCGCAGCAGCGCGGCCTTCGGACGGGCACCGGTGATGGACTTCACCGGCTCGCCGCCCTTGTAGAGGATCAGGGTCGGGATCGAGATGACGCCGTACTGGGCGGCAGTCGCCTGGTTGGCGTCCACGTCGAGCTTGGCGATGGTCAGCTTGTCGCCGTGCTCGGCCGCGATCTCGTCGAGGATCGGGGCGACCTGGCGGCACGGGCCGCACCAGGTGGCCCAGAAGTCGACCAGCACGGGCTTGTCGCTCTGCAGGACGTCGGTCTGGAAGGACGCGTCGGTGACGGTGGTGGTGGCGCCGGCCACGGGAACTCCTCGGGTTAGGACGGAGGGGGCTGCTGCCAGGTGAACAACGGGCGGGCCCGTTCTGTTTCGGCCTGGCCGGGAAGGGGGTGTTTCACGTGAAACACCCCCGTGGGGGTGGGTCGGGTGGCCCTGGGGTCAGACCGCGACGGCGGCGGCCTTGGCCTCCAGGTCGTCCAGCGCGGCGAGGTAGCGCTCGGCGTCCAGGGCGGAGGAGCAGCCGGTGCCGGCGGCGGTGATGGCCTGACGGTAGGTGTGGTCCACGACGTCGCCGGCGCCGAACACGCCGGGGATGTTGGTACGGGTGGAGGGGGCCTCGACCTTGAGGTAGCCCTCGGCGTCGAGGTCCAGCTGGCCCTTGAACAGCTCGGTGCGCGGGTCGTGGCCGATCGCGATGAACAGGCCGGTGACGGCCAGCTCGCGGGTCTCGCCGGTGGTGGTGTCGCGCAGGGTGACGCCGGTCAGCTTCGGGTCGCCGTGGATGGCCTCGACGGCGCTGTCCCACTCGAAGCGGATCTTCGGGTCGGCGAAGGCGCGCTCCTGCATGGCCTTGGAGGCGCGCAGGGTGTCGCGGCGGTGGATGATCGTGACGCTCTTGGCGAAGCGGGAGAGGAAGGTCGCCTCCTCCAGGGCGGTGTCGCCGCCGCCGACCACCGCGATGTCCTGGTCGCGGAAGAAGAAGCCGTCGCAGGTGGCGCACCAGGAGACACCGCGGCCGGAGAGCTTGTCCTCGTTGGGCAGGCCGAGCTTGCGGTGCTGGGAGCCGGTGGTGACGATCACGGCGCGGGCGCGGTGGACGTTGCCCTCGGAGTCGGTGACGGTCTTGATGTCGCCGGTGAGGTCGACCGCGACGATGTCGTCCGGGATCAGCTCGGCGCCGAAGCGCTCGGCCTGGGCGCGCATGTTGTCCATCAGCTCGGGGCCCATGATGCCGTCCCGGAAGCCGGGGAAGTTCTCGACCTCGGTGGTGTTCATGAGCGCGCCACCGGCGGTGACGGCACCCTCGAAGACCAGCGGCTTCAGGGAGGCCCGGGCCGTGTAGAGAGCGGCCGTGTACCCGGCCGGGCCGGAACCGATGATGATCACGTTACGGACGTCGCTCACTGCATCTCCTGGTTCGCATCGCGACCCGCGTTAGCTGCGGGGAGGGCGGTCCTGCTCCGCCGCCCGGGACAACGACTGCCCAGTGTCTCGCATTCCCAGGCGGATCCGTACCAGGTGCCCGGACTCCGGAAGCGGCGTGCCGTGCTGGTCGTGGATCGCATGGGAACCGTCGGTCAACGGCTCGGAACGGTCTGCTGCAGGACGATCGGGCCGCAGTCGGGGGAGCGCAGGTAGACCTCGACGAAGCCGGGTGTGCCGGGCGCCGGGTAGACCAGGACGTCGACCGGCGAGCCCCGGTAGGTGCCCCGGTCGGTGGCCAGCGGGACGCCGGAGGCGGGTGCCGGGCAGCTCGTGGAGGCGGACGGGGACGGGGCGGCGGAGGGCGAGGCGGAGGGGGAACCGGGGGAGGTGAGCTCCGGCCGGGCACCCTCGGCCGGGAGGGCGGCCTCGGACTTGGCGGGCCCGGTGGCCCGCAGCCCCGGAGCGGTCTCCGAGCGGGCCAGCAGCTGTTGCACCTGGGTGGCGAGCCGATCGGCCTCGTAGACCGTGCCGGGACTCGCCGCGTGCGGGGTACGGGCGCTCTGGTCGGCGGCGGCCGTGGTGCCGGCCGGGGCGGCTGCGGTGACCGCGGCGCCACCGGAGCGGTCGTCGGGGTGCAGCAGCAGCGCCCCACCGAGGCCGATGGCGGCCAGGGCGGCGGCGGTGCCGAGCAGCAGGGCGATCCGGCGCCGCTTGGGGCGGGGCCGGCCGGGGCCGGTGGCGGCGCCGGGCCGGGAGGGCGGCGCGGAGGGCCCCGTGGCGGTGCGGACGGTCGGGGCCGGGGTGGTGGCCCGGCGGGGGGCGGCGGGGGCCTCCTGGGGGCGGTCGGCGGGCTTGGGCGCGGCCTCGTGGTCGGACTGTTCGGCGTCGCGCCCGGCGGCGGCCGCGGCCAGGGCGGCGTCCAGCCGGGCGGCGACATCGGCGGGCATCGGCGGGGCCTCGACGGCGCCCAGCAGCTCCCGGACCCCGGCGAGCGCCTCGACGGTCTCCCGGCACTCGACGCAGCCGGCCAGGTGCCGCCGCAGCGCCGCCACGGCGTCGGGGGAGTCGACCAGGTCCTCGGCGAGGTCGGCCAGCCGGTCGATCGACGGGTGGTCCCCGGCGTGGTCGGGGGAGGAGAGGTGGGCGCTCATCGTGTGCTCGCGTCTCCTTCCAGAATCGTCCGACCGGTGCTCGGGCCTGTTCCTGTGACGGTGCGGGGCGCCTTCGGGTTCCCCGGGGCGTCCGGTCGCGGCGGCGGGGCCGAGCCGGGGGCGCCCGTTGTTTCACGTGAAACACCCGTCCCGCCGTCGCTCTCCCGCAGGTGCCGGACCAGCGGGAGCAGTCGGGCGCGGCCGCGCGCGCAGCGGCTCTTCACGGTGCCCACCGCGACGCCGAGCAGTTCGGCGGCCTCGGCGACCGGGTAGCCCTGCATGTCGACCAGGACCAGCGCGGCCCGCTGTTCGGCGGGCAGGGCGGCGAGCGCGGCGGTCACCTCGCGGTGCAGCTCGGCCCGGACCACCGGGGAGTCGGCCGGCTCGGCGGCGCCGACCAGGGTGTCGAGCCGCTGCGGGTCCTCGTCGAGCGGGGTGGTGCGGCGGGTGGCGGTGCGCCGGGCGCGGTCCAGGCAGGCGTTGACCACGATCCGGTGCAGCCAGGTGGTGACCGCCGAGCGGCCCTGGAACCCGGCGGCGGCGCGGAAGGCGGAGACCAGGGCGTCCTGGAGGGCGTCGGCGGCCTCCTCACGGTCGCCCAGGGTGCGCAGGGCGACCGCCCAGAGCCGGTCGCGGTGGCGGTTCACCAGCAGGCCGAAGGCCTCCCGGTCACCGGCGACGTGCCGGGCGAGCAGCGTCGCGTCGTCCGTCTGGTCCACGCCGTCCGTCACCGCCGCTCCTTGGTCCTCGTCCGTTCGCGCGTCGCTCGACGGATCGCAGCGGCCGTCCGGTCAGCCGGAGACCTTGACCTCGGCGACGCCGCCCTGGAAGTTGCCCTCGGAATTCTTGGGCAGGGCGGTCAGCCAGATCAAGAGGTAGCGGGTGGTGACCGGGTTGTCCAGGGCGTACTCGACCGTGGTGCCGCTCTTCTTGCCGATGACGGTGAAGTCCTCCGGCTTGGACTGCATCGGCCTGGCGGCGGCGCCCGTGCCGGGCACCCGCAGCTCCGCGGTGTGCTCGCCGGCGAACTGGACGGTCACCGAGGAGACCGTCTGCTGCGAGCCGAGGTCGATCATCAGACCGGTGCCCGCCCGGCGTGCGGGCGGCTTGGGGCCGAACTGGTCGACGTACCACTGGGTCTGCCAGACGGTGTTCGAATCGCCGTCGACGGCCTTGGCGGGGCTGTCCGACCCCTCGGAGGGGGTGCCCGGCGCGGTGTACGACTGCACGTCCTTGACGGCGATCGGCACCGGCGCGTGCGGCGTCGGGTGGGTGGCCGAGGGCGCGGCGCTGCTGACCGAGGGCAGCGGGGAGGCGACGGCGCCCCCGGTGTGGCGCAGGTTGTCGACGAACTGCCAGGAGGCGACGCCGATCGCGCCCAGGGCGACCGTCCAGGCGGTGGCCTTGACGACCCGGCGCAGCCGCCGCCGGGTGCGCCGGGCGGCGGCCGGGCGGGAGGAGGCCGGCAGCGGGGCGACCGTGGCGTCGGCCACCCGGGTCGGGGTGGGCGCGGTGGGCAGGGCGTGGGTGTTGTGCCGGGGCGGGGTGGGGAAGGCGGGCAGTTCCGGCTCGGGCTGGCGGATCCGGGGCAGCTGCGCGATCGCCCGGACCAGCTCCTCCGGGGTGGTGATCGGCTCGGCGTGGTGCGGCGGGTGGTCGAACAGGGCCCGCGCGGCGAGCTCGGACAGGCCCTTGTGGACCCCGGCGCGGACCTGGTCCGGGGAGGCGTTCTGGAGGCCCCTCGGCAGGCCCTGGAGGTCGTAGCGGTCCTCCGGGTACGGCCAGCGGTGGGTGAGTGCGGCGAACAGCAGGGCGCCGATCGCGCGGGTGTCGGAGCGCTGGGGGTCCTCGGCGCTGTCCTCGGCGGGCAGCCCGCGCAGGGCGGCGTCCACCGCGATGCCGTTGATCCGGTACTGGCCGCTGTCGGTGCGCAGCACGCAGCGCGGGGTGAGCCGCAGGTGGGCCTGGCCGCGGCGGTGGGCGGCCGCGACGGCGTCGGCGACCTGGCGGACCATCTGGTACGCCTCGTGCGGCTCCATCGGGCCGTTGGCGAGCAGCCTGGCCAGGTCGGAGGAGTGCGGCAGCCACTCCCGCACGACGTAGACCAGCTCGCCCTCCTGGACGGCGTCCAGGACCTGGACGAAGCGCGGGTCGCCGAGCAGGGCGGCGGACTTGGCCGCGGCCAGCACCTTGCGGGCCCGCTGGTGGCCGGAGGCCATCAGGTGGACGCCGACGGCCCGGCGCAGCTTCTCGTCGACGGCGCGCCAGCTGCTGAAGGTCTCGGACTCGGAGATGCACTCCTCCAGCCGGTACCGGTGGCCGATCTTGTCGCCGCTGCGGCGCTGCGGGGCGGGGAGGGTGCGCGGGAGCGTGGCGGTGTCGCGCGGGTCGAAGGTGGGCTGCGGGTCGGTGGGGAGGCGCTTGGCGGGCGCGGGCGCGGCGGCGGGGGCCGGCTTCTTCCGGGGGGCGTCGGCGGTCAGCTCGGCGCGGATCTCCTGGACCGAGAGCGGAGCGGTGATCTCCGAGGTCTCCTCGGCGACGGAGTCCTCCGGTGCGGCGGAGGGCTCCGGTGCGGCGGAGGGCTCGCCGTCCTCGCCGTCCTCGCTGTCCTCGCTGTCCTCGGGAGTGTCCCCGGAGACGGGGTCTTCGGAGGCGGGGTCCTCGGAGCCGGTGGCCCCGGCCTCGGCGTCCGCGCGGGCGCGCCCGGGGGCGTCCTTCGCGACCGCGAGCCGGTCGATCGCCGCGGCCAGCGCGGCCTCGTCCGCCGCCGCGTCAGCTGTTGACGTGTCGACGACCGCCTTGGTGCCATCAGCCACCGTGGTCCTGCCTCCCCTTGTGTCGCCCCGGCCTGAGAGAGTCGCTGGAGCCCTCGGGTTGGTGGCCCTGTGCTCCAGGACAATTGTGCCCACTCTTCTCCACCGGGTACGACCGCTGAAGGGTCCGCTCGGTTGCATCCGGGTGGAGAGATGTGGTGCAGAACCGACACCGGGTCGCCATCTCGCGGCCGGGCGTACCCGGACGGGCCGGTGGCCCAGCACTCGGCCGGACGAGCGGAGGAGCCGTGCGCTCCGGTTGACGCCCGGTCAGGGCGCCCGCTCGTCCGGCCGGTCGTCGGACGGTCAGCGGCCCAGTCGGCCGCGGACCATGCCCAGCATGGCGTTCAGTTCCTCGATCCGCAGGCGCTTCGCGATCAGCACGAAGACGGCCAGTTGCAGGCCGCCGGCCACCACCAGCGCGGCCACGCTGCCCGGCCAGCCGCCGAGCACCTGCTGGACGCCGAGGGCGGCACCGAAGCCGACCAGTGCGGCCGGGACGCAGGCGGCGGCCAGCCGGCTGTAGGTCCTGCCGATCCGCTTGGTGTCCAGGCCGCCGATCTTCTTCTTCAGCTTCGGCACGGCCACCGTCACTCCGACGGCGTACGCGAGGCCGTAGCCGAAGGCCATGCCGACCACCGTCCACTGGGCGGGCAGCAGCAGCCAGCACAGCAGCGAGAAGCCGGCCTGGCAGACCGCGACCCAGACGGTGTTCGAGAACGGCGTCCGGGTGTCCTCGTAGGCGTAGAAGCCGCGCAGCATCACGTACTGGGCCGAGTACGGGATCAGGCCCAGGGCGAAGGCGGAGAGCATCAGGCCGACGTTGGTGGCGTCGTTCAGGACGGTCTGGTTGCCGCCGACCGCGTAGATCGAGCGGCCGATCACCGGGCCGAGCGAGAGGAACAGGAACGCGCCCGGGACGACCGCCACCGCCGTGGTGCGCAGGCCGTAGGAGATGTCGTCGCGGACGGCTCCGGCGTCCTCGTCGGCGGCCGCCCGGGAGAGCCGGGGGAGCACCGCGCTCATGATCGAGACGGTGATCACGGCCTGCGGGAGCTGCCAGATCAGCAGGGCGTTGGAGAACGCGGCCAGGCCGACACCGTTGTGGCCGGCCGCCGCGGCGGCCTCACCGGCCTTGGTGGACAGCTGGGTGATCACCAGGTAGCCGGCCTGGTTGGCGAGCACGAAGAAGAACGTCCACTTGGCCAGCCGGGCGGCCTTGCCCAGGCCGTGGCCGCGCCAGTCGAAGCGGGGCCGGAAGCGGAACTCGGCCGCCCGCAGGTACGGGACCATCGCCAGGGACTGGACGACCAGGCCGACCAGGGTGCCCAGGCCGAGCAGCCGGACACCCTCGGGCGAGATGGACTCCGGGGAGACGTGGGTGGTGCCGAAGCCGCCGTAGACCCAGATGTAGGCGGAGAAGGTGAAGATCACCACGATGTTGTTGAGGACCGGGGTCCACATCATCGCGCCGAAGCGGCCGCGGGCGTTGAGGATCTGGCCCATCACCACGTGGATGCCCATGAAGAAGATGGTGGGCAGGCAGTAGCGGGCCAGCGCGACCGTGGTGTCGGCGCGCTCCGGGTCCGTCATCATCGAGTGGGCGATCAGCTGGACCAGCACGGGTGCACCGAGCACCGCCAGGAACACCACGCCGCCGAGCCCGACCATCACCAGGGTGAGCAGCCGGTTGGCGTAGGCGGTCCCGCCGTCCTCGTCGTTCTTCATGCTGCGCACCAGCTGCGGCACGAAGACGGCGTTCAGCGCGCCGCCGCCGATCAGGATGTAGAGCAGGGTCGGCAGGGTGTTCGCCGCGTTGTACGAGTCACCCATCACGCCGACGCCGATGGCTGCGGTGATCACCATGGTCCGGACGAAGCCGGTGCCGCGGGAGACCAGC
The DNA here is from genome assembly GCF_900199205.1 of Streptomyces sp. 1331.2. Classification (NCBI taxonomy): domain Bacteria; kingdom Bacillati; phylum Actinomycetota; class Actinomycetes; order Kitasatosporales; family Streptomycetaceae; genus Streptomyces; species Streptomyces sp. 1331.2. The sequence goes on from NZ_OBMJ01000001.1 coordinate 3,670,583, forward strand.
GTGCCGGCGGCCATGAGCGCGCTGGAGTTCAGCAGGTTGGCGACCTTGCCGCCACCACCGCCGCCGCCGCCACCGGCTGCCGGGGCGGGCGCGGCCGCGGGCTGCTGCCGGGCCGCCTCCTCCTCGGCGAGGACGTCGGCCCGCGGCTCGACCGCCGGCGGCACCGCGACGGCGGCCACCTGCATGGTGGCCTCCTCTTCGGAGAGCGGCGGGTCGAACTCGATCGGCGGCACGAAGGGGCGCGGGGCGTCCGCGGCGAGGTGCTGCGGCTGCCCCGGGTAACCGCCCACCGGCGGGTACGGCGCGGGCGCGCCGGGCGGCACGGTGCCGGGGGCGCCGCCCTGGGCGGCCATCGGCGGGGCCGGGTGCTGGGTGGTGTGCGGGGCCGGGGCGGGCTGCGGCACCGGCTGCGGGGCCGCGGCCTCCGCCGGACGGTCGCCGAACAGCGCGTCCACGCCGACGTACTCGGTGGTCTCGCTGTCCCAGGCGGAGTGCGCCGGGCCGGGCTGCCACTGCTGCCGGGGCTGCTCGGCGCCGCCCCAGTGGTCGCCGGCCGGAGCCGGGGCCGGCTCCGGCTGCCAGCCGCCCTGCGCCGGGGCGTCCCAGCCGGACTGCACCGGCGGCACCGGGGGCGAGAACCGCTCCGCCGCCGGGTACGGGACCGGAGGCACCGGCGTCGGGTAGCCGCCGGCCTGCGGCGGCAGCTGCGGCGGCACGTCGTACGCGGCGGCCGGCGGCTGCGGGGCGGCCGGGCGACCGGCCTGCAGACCGTACGGGTCCTGGCCGTCCCGCTGGTTCCCGTAGGCGTCGGCCGCGTACGGGTCCTGGGCGTAGGTGTCGGCCACGTACCAGTCGCCGGACGGCGACTCGGCGCCCGGCCGGCTCTCACCGCGGCCCGGCGGCCGCTCCTCGCTGCGCCCGGTCATGTCACCTCTTCGCTGTCGTGGGGGGAGGCCGGCCCGGCGTTGCGGGGGGTCGGCGGTATCAAGGACCAACCTTCTCATCACTGGAGGCCCGATCCCGGCCATCAGGGCTGCTCCCGCGCGGTGTCTGCGCAGGACCGTCACCGGTCTCGCCGCCCGCCGGTCCGTCCCCGTCGGCCGTGCCGGCGGCCTGGTCCGTGCCGTCCCCGCCCTCGTCCGTGCCGTCCGCGGTCGGCACCCGGGCCGCGGCCCCGCCCGTCGCCGGAGCGTCCCCGACCGGCTGGTCGCCGTCCTCGTGCGGCTGACCGCCGCGCCGCTTGCGCTGGCGCATGAAGCGCAGCGCGGCCAGCAGCAGCAGGAGGCCGGCGCCCGCGAAGACGTACAGCACGCCGTTGGTCACCGAGGTGACCTCCACGGTGAACGGCTGGGGGGCGCTGTACGGCCGCGGGTTGGGGCCGGTGGTCCACAGCTGGGCGGTCATGTTGACCGGCCCGTTGTTGTGCGCCTCGGCCTGGAAGCGGAGGGTGGCGCTCTGCGAGGCCGGGAGGACCAGCTCCTCCTCCTTGCCCACCCGCAGTCTGTTCGGCTGGGTCGAGGTGAGCACCAGCTTCAGGTTGGTCACCGTCTGGGTGAGGTCGTTGCGGACGCTGACCTGGAGCAGGCCGGTGTTGCCGGCCAGGGTGACCACCTTCTTCGGCGGCACCTGGACGGCGTTGGTCAGCTCGGTCAGGTACTTGGTGACACCGGTGCGGTAGGCGGCGCCGGCCGGGGCCTGGGTGCGCCACTCGGTGGAGAGCGAGCGGACCATGGCGGCGCTGAACGGGCCGCGCACCCGCTGGGGCAGGGTGAGCACCCGCATCAGCGTGTCCAGGCCGAACTGGATGTCGGCGGTGCCGGTGAGGTCGGAGGCCGACAGCTCGGAGGCCCGGACCTGGTTCGGGTAGTCGGCGGCCGCCGGGACGCCGGTGTTGGCCTTCGGGTCGGGCGCGGACTGCGCCACGGCGTCCAGCTTGACCGGGCTGATCCACTTGTCGGAGGCCGTCTGCAGGGCGTTGGCCAGCACCTTGGCGGTGTTGACGGTCAGGTCCCGCGGCGGCATGACCAGCAGGCTGCGCTGGTTCTGCGGCTGCTCGTGGGTGATCGCGTAGGTCTCGGCGAGGAAGCGCTGGGTCGCCTCGGTCTGGTCCTTCGGGGCGCCGAGGTCCCCGCGGAACAGCGCGGAGACCGTCTCGTCGGCGACCACGGCGCTCTGCCCGTTGCCGATCGGGCGGACCGCGGAGGGCGTGTAGTTGAGCGAGTCCGGCTCCGGCATGCTCGCCCCGTTGACCAGCAGCAGCCCGCTGCCCGCCTGCTGGGCGAGGCCGGCGATCTGCTGGTCGACGTAGCCCTGGTACGGCCAGGCGACGTCGGAGCGGGTGTCCACCGAGAGCCGGCCCTCGACGGTCAGCCGCCCGGCCGTGGCCGCCTTGCCCAGGCCGGTGGTCACCGCGGTCAGGTCGGCGCCGTTGTGCGCGATCGAGGCGAGGTCGGGGTCGGCGTACGGCAGCGAGACCACCTGGCTGCCCGGCTTGGCGACGGCGGCCCGCAGCTTGTCCAGCCAGGCGGTGGCGGCGGCCGAGCCGTTGACCAGGACGGTGTTGTCCTCCCGGGCCGGCTTGCCCGCGGACTCGGTGCCCGGGTTCTGCACCCGGTACGGCCTGGTCATCGCGAGTGCGGCGTCCAGCAGGTCCGGGTCGATCACCCAGGTCAGGCCGTTCAGTTTGGCGCCGGTGTCGACCAGCTCGTACAGCCGCCCGCCGGGGGCGAACTCGGTGGCGAGGCTGTCGTCGTGCAGCACCGGGACGGACTGGTCGTTGTCGGCGACGGTCTGCGCGGCCAGCACCGGCGCGTGCACCAGCGGCCAGATCGTGGCGACCTTGGTCGGCTGCGCCTCGGCGCCGCCGGGGTTGTACGGGAGGAAGGTCCGGGCGATGCCCAGCGGCCGGTCGTGCGCGTTGTCGGCGGTCGAGCCCCAGGCGTCCACCGCGAGCTCGTACACGCCGCTCGCGGACATCCCCAGGTCGTTCACCGCGACGCTCAGGGTGTACGGCAGGGTCTGGCCCGGGTTGAGCTCGGGCAGGGCGTACTGCGGGCTCTCCAGCTCCACGCCGTCCGCGGAGCTCGGCGTGGAGCGCCCGGCCACGCTGGTCAGGTCGCTGCGCCGGTCCAGCGGACGGCCGGGCTTGCGGACGGCCGCGTGGGCGCCCTTGAGCGCCGACTTGCCGCCGTTGGTGACGTGCCCGCTGATCGTCACGGTGCCGTTCGGGGCGGCGACCTGCGGGGCCAGCGTCTCGATGGTCAGGACCACCGGGAACTCGGCCGAGGCGGTGGAGTCGGCCGCCGACCGGACGTCGCCGCCGGCGGGCAGCGCACCGGCCGGGGCGGCCGCGAGGACGGTCAGGGCGGCCGCGCAGGCGGCGGCGAGGCGCAGGCCCGCACGACGGACGGGATGACGTCGTCCGGCGGGGCCGTCGGCCCGTCCAGGCTGTCGGTGCGCCCCCAGGCCCGAGTGCCGTGTCGGCTCACTCACTCGCTTCGCCCTCGCCGTTCTCGATCGCGTGCCGCTGATGCTGGTCGCCCGGCGCGGTGCGCCCGGCGTTCTTCGCTTGGAACCCTTGGAAAATCTGAAATGCCTGGAACTCTGCTGGAACTCTTCGCCCGACGCCGTCGCCGCCGCACCGCTGCCGCGGGGTCCCGCAGGCCGTGGCGGCGCGCGACACCGCATCCCCTGTCCGGTGCCCGAGACTCGTCCACCGGCATGGTAACGATGCAGCCCGGGATGCAGTGTTGCGGGCTGTGGGATAGGACGCCCGAAACGCGCGGGCGGTTGACCTTCCGGGGCACGTACCCTTGTGAGCCGTGTCCACTGCCAATGAGCCCACCGCGCGCACCGACCGTTCCAGCACCGCCGTCCAGGTCGTCCCAGGCCTGAGCGAGGCCCAGGCCCTGGGGCTGCAAGAGTTGCTGCGGGTGTCGCCGGTCGCCGACGAGATCGCCCGCCGTTTCCAGGCGGCCGGCCACCGGCTGGCGCTGGTCGGCGGCTCGGTGCGGGACGCGCTGCTCGGCCGGCTCGGCAACGACCTGGACTTCACCACCGACGCCCGCCCGCAGCAGGTGCTCAAGCTGGTCAAGGGCTGGGCGGACGCGGTCTGGGACGTCGGCATCGCCTTCGGCACGGTCGGCGCCCGCAAGGACACCGCCGAGGGCTCCTTCCTGATCGAGATCACCACCTACCGCTCCGAGGCGTACGACCGCACGTCCCGCAAGCCGGAGGTCACCTACGGCGACACCATCGAGCAGGACCTCGTCCGCCGGGACTTCACGGTCAACGCGATGGCCGTCGACCTGCCCGGCCGCGGCTTCGTCGACCCGCACCACGGCCTGGACGACCTGGAGGCCCGGGTGCTGCGCACCCCCGCCACCCCCGAGGAGTCCTTCTCCGACGACCCGCTGCGGATGATGCGGGCCGCCCGCTTCGCCGCCCAGCTCGACTTCGACCCGGCGCCCGAGGTGGTCGCCGCGATGACCGCGATGGCCGAGCGGATCACCATCGTCTCCGCCGAGCGGGTCCAGGCCGAGCTGAACAAGCTGCTGCTGGCCAAGCACCCGGTGAAGGGCCTGCGGCTGCTGGTCGACACGGGCCTGGCCGACCACGTGCTGCCCGAGCTGCCCGCGCTGCGGCTGGAGCGCGACGAGCACCACCGGCACAAGGACGTCTACGAGCACTCGCTGACCGTCCTGGAGCAGGCCATCGCGCTGGAGCAGGACGGCCCGGACCTCACCCTGCGGCTGGCCGCGCTGCTGCACGACATCGGCAAGCCGCGCACCCGCCGCTTCGAGTCGGACGGCCGGGTCTCCTTCCACCACCACGAGGTGGTCGGCGCCAAGATGACCCGCAAGCGGATGCGCGACCTCAAGTACTCCAAGGAGCTCATCGAGGACGTCTCGCGCCTGGTCGAGCTGCACCTGCGCTTCCACGGCTACGGCGGAGGCGAGTGGACCGACTCCGCGGTGCGCCGCTACGTCACCGACGCCGGGCCGCTGCTGGAGCGCCTGCACAAGCTGACCCGCTCCGACTGCACCACCCGCAACCGCAAGAAGGCGGCCACGCTCTCGCGCACCTACGACTCCCTGGAGACGCGGATCGCCGAGCTGAAGGAGCAGGAGGAGCTGGACGCCGTCCGCCCGGCGCTGGACGGCAACCAGATCATGGAGCTGCTCGACCTCAAGCCGGGTCCGCAGGTCGGCAAGGCGTACAAGCACATGCTCGAACTGCGGCTGGAGCACGGCCCGATGGAGCACGACGAGGCGGTCGCGGCGCTGCGGGCCTGGTGGGCGGAGCAGCAGCAGGGCTGATCCCGGCCCCGGTCACGACGACGCGAGGGGTGGTCCCGGCACTCGGCCGGGGCCACCCCTCGCGCGTGGGCCGGGCTACTTGAGCTTCTTCAGGCAGAGCACGTAGTTCAGGGCCGGGAGGTTGGTGTAGGTGCGGGTGTACCAGCTGTCCGCCTTCGGCTGCTGCTCGCAGACCTTCTCGTCGGAGGTGGCCGGGTACTTGTAGACCACCTTGTACTGCGCCTTGGGGTCGGTGCAGGCCAGCACCGAGACCTTGGGGTGGGTGTCCGTGGTCGCGCCGGTGGTGCCGTTCTCGTTGCGCAGGCAATCGCCGGCCTTGGCCGAGTCGACGCCGTCGGCCGGGTCGCTCGGGGTGGTGACCGGCGGCAGGGTGATGCTCGGCACCACCGGCAGCGTGAAGGTCGGCGAGGGGAAGGCCGGCGGGGGCGTGAAGGTGAAGGTGGAGGCCGCCGGCGAGGGTGCGGCGATGATCGGGTCGGAGGGGTTGTCGGTCTTCGTCGGGCCGAGCACCCCGGTGGCGGCCAGCACCACGGTGACCGCCAGCGAGGCCGGGACCACCAGCATGGCGATGTGCGGGCGGCGGGTCAGCGGCACGCCCGGGTCGAGCTGCGGGCCGTGGGTGCCCGGGACGGGCGGCGGCAGCTGCTTGAACTTGTTGTGCGGTATCAGGTTCAGCAGCAGGGTGATCGGGGTCAGCAGCCACGACACCAGGCTCCACCAGCCCTGGACCAGGGTCCGGGCGGACATGTCGCGGACGGTGGCCGTGCCGCAGGTGCGGCAGAACGGGCCGGACATCCGCAGCATCCGGTAGGCCACCAGCAGGCCCTGGTGGCCGCGGACGGTGGTCTGCACCGCCGGGTAGCCGCCGCAGAACCGGCAGGTCACGCCGTCCGTCGGGCCCGGCGGCGGGTACCCGTACCCGTAGCCGGGCGCGGCCTGCTGGTAGCCGTAGGCCTGCTCGGGCGGCGGCGGGGGGCTCGGGTAGCCGTAGCCGGGCGGCGGCGGGCCGGGCTGGCCGGGCGGCGGGGGCGGTGCGCCGTAGGCGCCGCCGGAGGAGTACGGGTTGCCGTCGCCGGGTGGCGGACCGTACGGCATCTGGGGCGGTGGCGGAACGGACAAGGTGGTCCCCCGGGAAGGAGTGGCGGAAGAGTTCAGGACTTCTTCACCGGCGGGACGCCGGTGGTGGTGGGCGTCATCGGACCGAGGCAGAGCACGTACCGCTTCTTGTTCCAGCGGCGGCCGCTCTTGCCGGAGACGGCACTCGTGGTCTGCGGGGTCTGCTTGCAGCGGTTCACGTCGGTGGTGCCTTCGAACTTCGACAGCACGCGGTAATTCGCCTTGGAATCAGTGCACTTGACGATCTCGACATCACGGGAGCCGCTCACCCGCACACAGTCGCCGGGCTTGGCGCTGCTGACGCTCGGCCCGGCGACGAAGTACCCGACCGCCAGGGCTATGCCGCCGCCGACCAGGCCGACGGCCTTCAGCTTGGACTTGGTGCCGAGCTTCTTCGCGGGTGCGGCCGGTGCCGGAGCGGCGGGCTGCGGGTGGCCGTAGGGCCCGGCGGGCGGCTGCTGGCCGTACGGTGCCTGCCCGTACGGCGACTGCCCGTGCGGCGGTTGGCCGTACGGCTGCTGCCCGTACGCCGGCGGTGGCCCGTAGCCGGGCGGGGCCGGCTGCGGGGGCTGCCCGTAGGACGGGGGAGGTCCGTAGGGCGCGGCCGGCGGGGGGACGGGCGCACCGTACGGCGATGCGCCGGGCGGCGGCCCGTACGGGTTGGGTGGTGTGCTCATCAGTTCGTCCCCCGAGACAGAGTGCTGTCGCTCCGACAGGTCTGACACCTTAGCGACTCGGTCCGACGCCATTCGTCCCGAGTCCCGGGGGATTTCCGGGATCGCTGGTCAGGGCAGCGGGCGGCGGCGGGCGGCGCGCAGGTAGAGGGCCGCGGTGAGGGCGTACACGGCGGCGACCCCGACGACCACCGTGACCGAGCGTCCGGACAGCGGCAGCACCAGCGCGGTGACCAGGGCGGCGGCGACGAAGGCGACGTTGAACAGCACGTCGTAGATGGCGAAGACCCGGCCGCGGAACTCGTCCTCGACCGTCTCCTGCACCACGGTGTCGGCGCAGATCTTGGTGCCCTGGGTGACCACCCCGAGCAGCAGGGCGGCGATCAGGCAGGGCACCAGGGTGAAGCTCAGGCCGAGCGCCGGGACGAAGACCACCGGGGCGACCAGGCAGACCGTCATCCAGCCGGTCAGGCCGAGCCGGCGGGTGCACCAGGGGCTGACCACCGCGGCGACGAAGAACCCGGCGGCGGAGAGGCCGACCGCCTGGCCGAGGGTGACGAGACCGGCCGCGCTGTCGGCCGGGTCGTTGAAGGTGTACCGGGCGAGCATCACCACGACCACGATCAGCACGCCGTAGCAGAACCGGGCCGCGGTGACGGCGGCCAGCGCGTGCACGGCGGGCCGGCAGTCCCGCACCAGGTGGCGCACCGCAGCGCCCAGTTCGACTGCGGCCCGGACCAGTGCCTGGCCGAGCGCCGGGCGGTCGGCGTGCTGGTCCGGGCCGAGCAGGTCGCGGTCCATCCGCCGGGCGGCCAGCGCGGCCGACAGGTAGAGCAGCGAGGCGACCGTGACCAGCGCGGCGTCCGCCTTCGGCCCGGGGGCCATCACCTGGTGCAGCAGGAAGCCGATGCCGCCGCCCGAGGCGGCGGCGACCGTCCCGAGGGTGGGGGAGAGCGCGTTGGCGGTGACCAGCTGATCCTGCTCCACCACCCGGGGCAGCGCGGCGGACAGGCCGGCCAGGATGAACCGGTTGAGCGCGGTGACCAGCAGGGCGGAGGCGAAGAACAGCCAGGTCGGCGCCTCGGCCAGGAGCAGCGCGCCGGTGCCCAGGCCCAGCCCGAAGCGGGCCAGGTTGCCGACGTAGAGCACCTGCCGGCGGCGCCAGCGGTCCAGCAGCACCCCGGCGAACGGGCCGATCACCGAGAACGGCAGCAGCATCACGGCCAGCACCGAGGCGATGTCGGCGGGGGAGGACTGCTTCTCGGGGGAGAAGACCACGTACGCGGCGAGCGAGACCTGGAAGACGCCGTCCGAGAGTTGGGAGAGCACCCGGGCGGTCAGCAGCCGCCGGAAGTCGCGGCCCCGGAGCAGATCGAGGAGCGTGGCGCGGTGCGCGGACTGGTGGGTGCTGCCGTTCTCGGTGATCGCCACCCGCCCAGGGTGCCATGGAACCGGTCGATGTTTCACGTGAAACATTGGCCGCGAAACGGTGAAGTGCCCACGATCCGGGGATCGTGGGCACTTCCGGAGAGCTACGGGCGGTCAGTCGCCCGGGCGCTCAGCGCTCAGCGCTCGACCTCACCGCGGATGAACTTCTCGACGTTCTCCTTGGCCTCGTCGTCGAAGTACTGCACCGGCGGGGACTTCATGAAGTACGAGGAGGCCGACAGGATCGGGCCGCCGATGCCGCGGTCCTTGGCGATCTTCGCGGCGCGGACGGCGTCGATGATGACACCGGCGGAGTTCGGGGAGTCCCAGACCTCCAGCTTGTACTCCAGGTTCAGCGGGACGTCGCCGAACGCGCGACCCTCCAGGCGGACGTAGGCCCACTTGCGGTCGTCCAGCCAGGCCACGTAGTCCGAGGGGCCGATGTGGACGTTCTTGGCGCCCAGCTCGCGGTCGCGGATCTGCGAGGTGACGGCCTGGGTCTTGGAGATCTTCTTGGACTCCAGGCGCTCGCGCTCCAGCATGTTCTTGAAGTCCATGTTGCCGCCGACGTTCAGCTGCATGGTGCGCTCAAGGATGACACCGCGGTCCTCGAACAGCTTGGCCATCACGCGGTGCGTGATGGTGGCGCCGACCTGGGACTTGATGTCGTCACCGACGATCGGCACGCCGGCCTCGGTGAACTTGTCCGCCCACTCCTTGGTGCCCGCGATGAACACCGGCAGGGCGTTCACGAAGGCGACCTTGGCGTCGATGGCGCACTGGGCGTAGAACTTGGCGGCGTTCTCGGAGCCCACCGGCAGGTAGCAGACCAGGACGTCGACCTGCTGGTCCTTGAGGACCTGGACGACGTCGACCGGGGCCTCGTCCGACTCCTCGATGGTCTCCAGGTAGTACTTGCCCAGGCCGTCGAGGGTGTGGCCGCGCTGCACGGTGACGCCGGTCGGCGGCACGTCGCAGATCTTGATGGTGTTGTTCTCGCTGTTGCCGATGGCGTCGGCCAGGTCGAAACCGACCTTCTTGGCGTCGACGTCGAAGGCGGCGACGAACTCCACGTCACGGACGTGGTAGTCACCGAACTGGACGTGCATCAGCCCGGGGACCTTGCCGGCCGGGTCGGCGTCCTTGTAGTACTCGACACCCTGCACCAGCGACGCGGCGCAGTTGCCCACGCCCACGATGGCTACGCGAACCGAACCCATTTCCGGTTGCTCCCTGTGATCTCATGAGGGCCGCCGGGGGCGGCGGCACTCGTCCTGCTTCTTCGATGACTGTTTGCGGGGCGCGAGGCGCCCACTCCTTCCGCGCGGCACAGGGCTGGCGCGGTGTCAGCGCTCCTCGGCGGAGCGCCCCGGGCGGTCGTACGGTGGCCCGGACGGGTCCGAGGACCCGGTCTCCTGGCCACGGCCGTCCGAAGTCTTGTGGGGTACGGCGGTGCTGCCGGGGCCGCCGGCGGCGGCGGCGGCGGCCCCGGTCCGGCCGGTGCGGTTGGACCGCTCGGTCTCGATCAGCTCGTTGAGCCAGCGGACCTCGCGCTCGACCGACTCCAGTCCGTGCCGCTGGAGTTCGACGGTGTAGTCGTCGAACCGTTCGCGGGCGCGGGCCAGCGAGTTGCGCATCCGCTCCAGGCGCTCCTCCAGCCGGCTGCGGCGGCCCTCCAGGACGCGCATCCGGACGGCCCGGTCGGTCTGACCGAAGAACGCGAAGTGGACGCCGAAGTGTTCGTCCTCCCAGGCGTCGGGGCCGGAGTCGGCGAGCAGCTCCTCGAAGCGCTGCTTCCCCTCGGCGGAGAGCCGGTAGACGATCTTGGACCGCTTGCCGTTGAGCGCGGTGGCCGGGACGTACTCGACGTCCGGGTTGTCCTCGACCAGGAAGCCCTGGGCGACCAGGCTCTTCAGGCAGGGGTAGAGCGTTCCGTAGGACAGTGCCCGGAACGTGCCGAGCAGGATGTTGAGCCGTTTGCGCAGCTCGTAGCCATGCATCGGGGCGTCGTGGAGCAGGCCGAGAACGGCGAACTCCAGCACCCCTGAGCGCCTGCCCACTGTCGTCGTCCTCCTCCCTGTCGGCCTTCGTCCGGCCGCTGCATCCGGCGGTATTCCGCTTCGATGTATCGGCTCGATATATCGAGAACAGTAAACCCGACCCCGGGAACCGGCAAGGGGGGCACGCGTGAATGTGATCACAAGCCGACTCGCGGGTGGGCTTGGCAACGGGCGTGTAATGATCTGTCGCCGTTTTGCGGTTATTGGCGACTGATGCCCGATTAGTTGTATTTCAGTGCTGCGTACGCTGTCGCGTGTGCACGAGGACCACCTCCGGGGTTAGGGCGGTTTGCGGGCATCGGACGTGAACCCTGCCTTCAGGCCGGAAACGCCTGACGAGGAGTGCTGGAAGATGAGCGAGCGACGGCGAAGGACGCCCAACCCGGGCGGCGACGGGCAGCAGCCCCCGGGAGGCGGCGGCCGTCCAGGAGGGCCGGGGCCCGACGAGCTGCGCTCCGACGGGGTCGGCCGCCGGCGCCCGCCGGGCATGCGGGAGACCGCCCAGCAACCGCGGATGGGCCGGGCGGAGATGCGCAAGGCCGCCCAGAAGAAGGGCAAGGGTGGCCGGGGTGATGCCGCGGCCGCCGCGGCGACGGCCGGACCGGGCAAGAAGCGCTTCATCGACTACCCGCGGTTCGGCAAGACCGGGATCCGGCGCTGGCTGCCGTCCTGGAAGCAGTGGCTGAGCGGCTTCCTGCTGGTCTTCGGCTGCTTCGTCGGCCTGGTGTTCTACCTGTACCAGACCACCCAGGTCCCCTCGCTGAACTCGCTGGTCAAGGACCAGAACACGATCTACTACTGGGCCGACGGCTCCGAGATGACCCGCAAGGGCACGACCAACCGTCAGATCGTCGAGCTCCAGGACATCAGCCCCAACCTGCAGAACGCCGTCATCGCCGCGGAGAACCAGGACTTCCGCACCGACCACGGCATCGACCCCAAGGGCATGCTCCGCGCCGTCTACAACATGGCGAAGGGCGGTGAGACCCAGGGCGCCTCGACGATCACCCAGCAGTACGTGAAGAACGCCTACCTGAGCCAGGAGCAGACGATCAGCCGCAAGGTGAAGGAGTTCTTCATCACGCTGAAGATCGACCAGTCGCAGGGCAAGGACGAGATCCTCAAGGGCTACCTCAACACCAGCTGGTTCGGCCGCGGTGCCAACGGCGCCCAGGCCGCCGCGCAGGCGTACTACGGGGTGGACGCCAAGGACCTCAACGTCTGTCAGAGCGCCATGCTGGCCGGACTCCTGAAGGGTGCGGCGTACTACGACCCCACCAACCCGGCCAACAAGGAGCGGGCCCAGGGGCGTTGGTCGTGGATCCTCGACAACATGGTGAAGATCAAGGCCATCTCGCCGGAGGAGCGCGCCAAGTGCACCGCGTTCCCGGACCCGATCCCGCTGAAGCCCAGCTCCAACATGAACGGTGAGATCAGCTACCTGGTCGACACCGCCAACAAGTACGTCCTGAACAACGACAAGGCGATCACCCAGCAGGTGATCGACAAGGGCGGCCTGAAGATCTACACGACCTTCGAGAAGGACAAGGTCGACGCCCTGAAGAAGGCCGTGGACGACGTCAAGGCGGAGAACCTCAACCCGCAGAAGCGTCCGGACAACGACACCAACATCCAGTTCGGCTCCGCCAGCATCCGCCCCGGCGACGGCGCGATCATCGCCCTCTACGGCGGTGACGGCGTGGAGAACGGACACTTCGACAACAACGCCGACGCCTCCGGCGTCCAGGTCGGCTCGACCTTCAAGCCCTTCGTGCTGGCCACCGCCATGCAGACCGGCGTGCAGACCGCCAAGGGCGACGACGGCAAGCCGAAGCGGATCAACGCCGACAGCCGCTACCTGGCCGACGACCTGTCCGAGATCCGCAAGCCGGACGGCTCGCTGGTGATCGGCGACGACGGCAAGCCCTACCGGCAGAAGAACGAGGACTCCAGCAAGCACGGCTACGTCTCGCTGCGGCAGGCCATGCAGTACTCCTACAACGTGCCCTTCGTCCAGCTCAACCAGGACGTCGGCGGCCAGAACGTGGCCGACATGGCGGTCCAGATGGGCGTCAAGAAGGAGAGCCTGGCCGACCCGAAGACCGCGACCTTCCCGCTCGGCACCTCCACCATCAGCCCGATCCGGATGGCCACCGCCTACGGCACCCTGGCGGCCAGCGGCAAGGAGGCCGAGCCGTACTCGGTCACCAAGGTCGAGCTGAACGGCGTGGAGCGCCCGGGCTTCGGCAAGAAGGACCCCAAGGTCGCGCTGGAGCCGGCCGTCGCCGACAACGTCACCGACGTCCTGGTGAACGTGGTGAAGAACGGTACCGGTACCAAGGCCAAGGACCTGGGCCGCCCGGTGGCCGGCAAGACCGGTACCACCGACCAGAACAAGTCGGCCTGGTGGGTCGGTTACACCCCGCAGCTGGTGACCAGCGTCGCGATGTGGCGCGAGGACCCGACCAAGCACGAGCGGCTGTCGCTCAACGGCACCGCCGGCCAGGAGTCCATCCACGGTGGTGCCCTCCCGACCGACGTCTTCACCCGGTACATGAAGGCCGCGCTGGCCAACGAGAAGAAGATGGACTTCCCGAGCCCGCAGCCGGTCGGCAGCGAGGTCGACTCCTCCGGTGCGCCGTCCACGGCCACGGCGGCGCCGACGCCGACCACGACCGACACCCCGTCGGCCCCCGCGCAGACCCAGGCGCCGCAGCCCAACCAGCCGCAGCCGCCGCAGCCCACCCAGAACTGCGTGCCCGGCGTGGACTGCCCCGGCGACCAGCCGACCCACTCGCCGACGAAGAACCCGAAACCGACCAGCAGCTGCATCCCGCTGATCAACTGCCCGACGCAGCCGACGCCCACCGACACCACCACACCGGGCGGCGGGGGCAAGCCGACCGGCGGCGGCAAGCCGACACCGAGCTCCACCGGCGGCGCGCAGGGCGCCGCGGCGGGGCAGTAGCGCCGGGCACGGCCCCGGCAGACCCGTGACGGCGGTGGCGGTCCTCCCCGGAGGACCGCCACCGCCGTTTTCGTCACGATTCGCGGACCCGGCCGCCGCACAGCTCCGCAGGCCGTCGCGGGGGCCTCCTCGTTCCGGCGCGGATGGTGCGGCAGGATGTCCGGCATGACGTCGAGCGATCGTGACGAAACCGCCGGCCCGGTCGGGTCCGGCGCCGCCGCAGGGCCCTCCCCGGCAGCCGTCGCCACGGCCGCGCCCGCGGCCGACACCGTGGTCGTCCCGGCCGACGAGGACCCGGTCGCGGCGGCCGGCAGCGAGGTGATCGGCGGGCCGCCCGGACGCCGGGCGCTGCTCGGCGTCTCCTGGTGGATCCCGGCGCGCTTCCTGGCGCTCGCGGTGATCGTGGTCTCGGTGCTCGGCATGGTGCAGAAGCTGCCCTGCTACGAGCAGGCCTGGTTCCAGCCGGGCTCGCCGCAGTACATCCACGCCTGCTACAGCGACATCCCGCACCTGTACTCCGGACGCGGTTTCGCCGCCGGGCTGCACCCCTACGTGGACCGGATCCCGGGCTCCTCGGGGGACCTGCAGTACCTGGAGTACCCGGTGCTGACCGGCCTGTTCATGCAGGTCGCGGCCTGGCTGACGCCCGGAGGGAACCAGCAGAGCCAGGAGCAGTGGTTCTGGGCGGTCAACGCCGGGCTGCTGATGGCCTGCGCGGTGGTCGCCGCCGTGGCGCTCTCGCGCACCCACCGCCGCCGGCCCTGGGACGCGGTGCTGTTCGCGCTCTCGCCCGTCCTGCTGCTCAACGGCACGGTCAACTGGGACCTGCTCGCGGTCGCCCTGGCCGCCGTGGCGATGGCCTGGTGGGCCCGTTCCAGGCCGGGCTGGGCCGGCGTCTTCATCGGCCTGGCCACCGCCGCCAAGCTCTACCCGGTGCTGCTGATCGGCCCGCTGCTGGTGCTCTGCTGGCGGGCCGGCAAGTGGCGCGAGTTCCGGCTGATGCTGGGCGGCGCGGTGGGCTCCTGGCTGCTGGTCGACCTGCCGGTCATGCTGGCCAACTGGCAGGGCTGGTCGACGTTCTACGTGTTCAGCAAGCACCGCGGCGAGGACTACGGCTCGGTCTGGCTGATCCTGATGCAGACCCGCGGCGTCGGCCTGGCCGACCTCGACGTCTACATCGGCGTGCTGATGGTGCTGGGCTGCGCGGCCATAGCGTGGCTCGGCCTCTCGGCGCCCCGCCGCCCGCGCTTCGCGCAGCTGGCGTTCCTGGTGGTCGCCCTGTTCGTACTGGTCAACAAGGTGTACTCGCCGCAGTACGCGCTCTGGCTGCTGCCGCTGGCGGCGCTGGCCCGGCCGCGCTGGCGGGACGTCCTCATCTGGCAGGGCTGCGAGGTGCTGTACACCCTCGGCATCTGGTCCCACCTGGGCTTCGTCACCGGGCCCAAGCAGCACGGGATCGGCGAGGCCTGGTACCACTTCGCGATCGGGCTGCACCTGATCGGCACGCTCTACCTGGTCACCCTCGTCGTCCGCGACGTCCTGTACCCGGACCGCGACCCGGTCCGCTGGGACGGCAGCGACGACCCCTCCGGCGGGGTGCTGGACCGCGCCCCGGACGTGTTCGTGCTGGGCACCGCCCGACGGCTGCGCGAGGAGGAGACCTACGCCGCGTACGCGCCGGCCGGACCCGAGCAGTGGCTGGACGAGCCCGAACTGCCGGAGCCGGCCGAGCGGCCGTAGCCCGTCCCTCGTGAGGGACGGGTCACGGTCGGGCCTTCCTCAGCGGTCCACCACGCGGTCGAAGTGCGTGGTGGTGTGCCGGACCTGGAGGCCGAGCTCCTCGCCGATCGCGGGGGGCGTGGTCTCGCCGTCCAGGAACAGCAGCGACACCTGCATGTGCGGGGGCTCGGCGAACCAGAGCTGCTTGCCGGACCAGTGGAACGGCGACTTGGTCTTGTTGACGGTCGCCAGACCGGCCCGGGCGATGCCCTTGGCCCGCGAGGCCATGCTCTGCACGTACTTGGGCGCCTCCAGGCCGATGCCGTGCGCGGTGCCGCCGGCGACCACCAGGATGTGGCCGTCGGTCGGCGCCGGGTGCTGGCGGTAGCCGTAGCGGTCGCCCTTCTTCACCGGGGTGACGTCCAGGACGGTGGCCCGGACCTCCAGCGCGGCGTGGTCGCCCAGCCAGAGCCGGGTGCCGATCCGGGCCCGGAAGACGGTCTCCGGGTAGCGCTGGGCCAGCTGCTCCATGCCGGCCGCGCCGAGGTGGCTGACGAACACGGTGTGCACCGGGATGCCGGCGGCCCGGGCGGTGTCCACCCAGTACGCGACCTCCTCGACCGGGCTGGAGCCGTCCGGCCGGTCCATCGGCAGGTGCAGCGCCAGGCCCTCGAAGCCGACGCCGTCCAGCTCGGCGGCGACGGTCCGCAGGTCATCGGCGCTCACGCCGTGCCGGCGCATGGTGGTCATGCACTCCAGCACCACCCGGGCGCCGCGCAGCGCCCGCAGCGCGTCCACGCTCGCCACCGTGCGGATCACCCGGGCGTGCGGCAGCGGCAGCACCTCCTCGCCGACCCGGTACGGGGTGAGCACCAGCAGCTCGCCGCCGTACCACTCGGCGGCGTCGGCCGCCTCGTAGGCGGTGCCGACGGCGAGCACCCCGGTGCCCAGCAGCGTCGCCTCCTCGGCCAGCCGGTGGTTGCCCAGGCCGTAGCCGTTCCCCTTGGCGACCGGCACCAGGCCGGGGAACTCGGCGAGGACGGAGCGCTGGTGGGTGCGCCAGCGTTCGGTGTCGAGGTAGAGCGACAGCGTCATCGGGTCAGCCTCCTCAGCGGCGGGACATGTAGAGGTCGAGGGCCTTGTGCAGCAGCTTGTTGAGCGGGAAGTCCCACTCGCCGAGGTACTCGGCCGCCTGGCCGCCGGTGCCGACCTTGAACTGGATCAGGCCGAACAGGTGGTCGTTCTCGTCCAGGGTGTCACTGATGCCGCGCAGGTCGTACACCCCGCCGCCGAGGGCGTAGGAGTCGCGCATCATCCGCCACTGGATGGCGTTGGACGGCTTGACCTCGCGCTTGTGGTTGGCCGAGGCGCCGTAGGAGTACCAGACGTGCTCGCCGACCACCAGCATCGTGGTCGCGGCCAGCGGCTCGCCCTCGTGGTAGGCGATGTAGAGCCGCATCCGGTTCGGGTCCTCGGCGGTGAGGGCCTTCCACATCCGCTGGAAGTAGGACAGCGGGCGCGGGGTGAACTTGTCGCGCTCGGCGGTGACCAGGTAGAGCTGGTGGAAGATCGGCAGCTCGTCGTAGCCGCCCTGGAACACCTCGACGCCGCTCTTCTCGGCCTTCTTGATGTTGCGGCGCCACAGCTGGTTGAAGTTCTTGTGGATGTCGTCCAGCGAGCGGTTGGCCAGCGGCACCTGGAAGACGTAGCGGGGCTGGACGTCGCCGAAGCCGGCGCCGCCGTCCTCGCCCTGCAGCCAGCCCGCCTTGCGCAGCCGGTCGGCCACCTCGAAGGCGCGCGCCTCGTACCAGTCGGCCTCGACGTCGCGCAGGCGCTTGGCCTGCTTCGCGGCGATGGCCTCCTTGATGGTGGGGGCGTTCCAGCGGCGGATGACCACCGGCGGGCCCATCTTCACCGAGAACGCGCCCTGCGACTTGAGGTGGGCGAGCATCGGGGAGAGCCAGCGGTCGAGGTCGCGGTCGAACCAGTCGATGACCGGGCCCTCGGGCAGGTAGGCGAGGTAGCGCTTGACCTTGGGCAGCTGGCGGTAGAGCACCAGGCCGGCGCCGACGAGCTGGTCGGCGTCGTCGAACCAGCCGATCGACTCGGACCGCCACTCGGCCTTGACGTCGCCCC
The DNA here is from genome assembly GCF_900199205.1 of Streptomyces sp. 1331.2. Lineage (NCBI taxonomy): Bacteria > Bacillati > Actinomycetota > Actinomycetes > Kitasatosporales > Streptomycetaceae > Streptomyces > Streptomyces sp. 1331.2. The sequence goes on from NZ_OBMJ01000001.1 coordinate 3,688,002, forward strand.
ACGACGGCACCTGCATGTGGCTGGCCGAGGCACGGCTCCTGATGAAGGCGAGGTGCTCCTCGCGGGTGATCGTCCTCAGGCGCAGGCTCATTGCTCGGTGCTCCTCGTCGGTCGGGCTGCGGTGGCCCCAGGTTTTCGGGCTCGACCCTATCGTCCGGGGCCCGGGCACCCGCCGTGGCGGGCACGACGACGCCCCCGTCGCGTACCTGTCTCCTCTGCAGATACGCGACGGGGGCGCCGAGGGTTCCTGGGTGGCCGCTCCCGGGGCTCAGCCCCAGAGGCCGCCGCGGGCGATTCCGAGGTAGAAGCCGATCGCGGAGGCGCCGAGCGTGATCATCAGGACGAAGCGCTCGGCGGTGGTGACCGAGACGAACATGCCCCACAGGCCCGTGACGATGCCGGCCAAACCGGTCCACGAGGTCAGCAGGTGGAGGTTGTAGAAGAACGAGGTGGTGAAGGCGATCACGCCCAGGACGGCGGTGAGTGCCACCAGGGTGTTCTCGCGGGGGTGCGGGTGGCCGTCGGTGTTCAGCGTGAGCGCGGGCATGCGGTGGACGGACTGGGCCATGAGTCCCACCTCCTGGCGTGGAGACGAACGGGCAGGAATCCCGTTCCGTCCAGATTGCGGCGGTTGGGTCGGTCTCACAACCCCTATGCGTTTTGTTCGGCCGTCCGGGTGCGGGTAGGCTGTGCCGTCTGCACTGGTGTAGTTGTGCCCCCCTGCGCCCTCTTCCGGGTGACACCCCCTTCCGGGTGGTGCGGGGCCCGACTGTCCGACCCGGCCGCTACGGTGGGCCGGAGTCGTCACCGCACCGGTGCCGACGCTACGCACAACCCTCCTGCCACGGAGAGACCGTGGCCGTTGAGTCCAAAGGAGGTGGGTTACCCATGCGTCACTACGAGGTCATGGTGATCCTCGACCCGTCGGTCGAGGAGCGCGCTGTCTCCCCCCTGATCGAGAACTTCCTCACTGTCGTCCGCAACGGCGGCGGCAAGGTGGAGAAGGTCGACACCTGGGGTCGTCGCCGTCTGGCTTACGAGATCAACAAGCAGTCCGAGGGCATCTACTCGGTCATCGACCTGAAGGCCACGCCTGAGGTCGTCAAGGAGCTCGACCGCCAGATGGGCCTGAGCGAGTCGGTTCTGCGGACCAAGGTCCTGCGCCCGGACACCCACTGAGCCACCTCTGAGGCCTTCGGGTCTCGGGTAGCTCGCGTCCGCTGTTTCACGTGAAACAGCGGTGAACGGACATCTTCCCGAGAGGTCATCACCACCATGGCAGGCGAGACCGTCATCACCCTCGTCGGCAATCTCGTCGACGACCCCGAGCTGCGCTTCACCCCGTCGGGTGCGGCGGTCGCGAAGTTCCGTATCGCGTCCACCCCCCGCACCTTCGACCGTCAGACGAACGAGTGGAAGGACGGCGAGAGCCTCTTCCTCACGTGCAACGTCTGGCGGCAGCCGGCGGAGAACGTGGCCGAGTCGCTGCAGCGCGGCATGCGCGTCATCGTGCAGGGCCGACTGCGCCAGCGGTCTTACGAGACCAAGGAAGGCGAGAAGCGGACGGTCTTCGAGGTCGAGGTCGACGAGGTCGGCCCGAGCCTGCGCTCGGCGACCGCCAAGGTCACCCGGGCCAACCGGTCCGGCGGCCAGGGCGGCCCCGGCGGCGGCTTCGGCGGCCAGCAGGGTGGCGGCCAGGGCGGTTGGAGCGGCGGTGGCGGCCAGCAGGGCGGCGGCTGGGGTGGAAACTCCGGCGGCCAGTCCGGCCCCTCCGACGACCCGTGGGCGTCCAGCGCCCCGTCCGGCGGCAACCAGGGCGGTGGCGGCTGGGGTGCCGCGCCGTCGGGTGGCGGCTACTCGGAAGAGCCCCCGTTCTAAAGAGCTGACAGATTTCGTGCGGCCCGGCCGTGGGCGTCCCCGGACGCCCGCCGGGCCGTGAACCCCAAATGGAGCACACAATGGCGAAGCCGCCTGCTCGCAAGCCGAAGAAGAAGGTTTGCGTCTTCTGCAAGGACAAGGTCAACTACGTTGACTACAAGGACACGAACCTGCTGCGGAAGTACATCTCCGACCGCGGCAAGATCCGTGCCCGCCGGGTCACCGGCAACTGCACCCAGCACCAGCGTGACGTCGCCACGGCCGTGAAGAACAGCCGTGAGATGGCGCTGCTGCCCTACACCAGCACCGCGCGCTAAGAGAGGGTGACCAAGTAATGAAGATCATCCTCACGCACGAGGTGCCGGGTCTCGGCTCCGCCGGCGAGGTCGTCGAGGTCAAGGACGGCTACGCCCGCAACTACCTGGTTCCGCGTGGCTACGCCATCCGCTGGACCAAGGGTGGTCAGAAGGACGTCGACGCCATCCGTCGCGCCCGCAAGATCCACGAGATCCAGACCCTCGACGCCGCCAACGACGTCAAGGGCAAGCTGGAGGGCGTCCAGGTCAAGCTGGCCGTTCGCTCGGGTGAGGCCGGCCGTCTGTTCGGCTCGGTGACCCAGGCCGACGTCGTCGAGGCCATCAAGGCCGCCGGCGGCCCGGCGGTCGACAAGCGCGCCGTCGCGATCGCCTCGCCGATCAAGACCGTGGGCACCCACAAGGTCTCGGTCAAGCTGCACTCCGACGTCCAGGCCAACCTGGACATCGCGGTCGTCGCTGCCTGAGTTCCGTAGCAGTGGCCTGAGGGCCGGACTCCTCCGGGAGTCCGGCCCTCGGTCGTTCCCGGGGGCAGGCACGAGTGTCTACGCGCGCACGGCTCCGGTGACCAGCCACCGGCCGCCGCGGGCCCGCCGTACCAGGAAGGCGGCGCGGACCAGCATGAACAGGTTCATCGCCCACCAGAGCCCGGCCAGCCCGGCGCCGGTGGCCGGCACCGCGAGGGCCGCCGGGGCGAACACCGCCAGGGTCGCCAGCGCCGCCCAGGCCAGGTACGGGCCGTCCCCGGCGCCCATCAGCACCCCGTCCAGCACGAAGACCAGGCCGGCGACCGGCTGGCTGAGCGCGAGCAGCAGCAGCGCGGTGGACAACTGCGAGCGCACGGCCGGATCGGGCGTGAACAGCGGGACGTACAGCGGGCGGGCGACCACCACCAGCACGCCGAGCACCACTCCGGAGCCGATGCCCCACTCGACCATCCGCCGGGTGGCGGCCCTGGCCCCCGGGACGTCCGAGGCGCCCAGGTAGCGGCCGATGATGGCCTGGCCGGCGATCGCGATGGCGTCCAGCGCGAAGGCCAGGAAGCTGAACAGCGTCATGGTGATCTGGTGCGCAGCCACCTGGTCGTCGCCCAGCCGGGCGGCCACCGCGGTGGCGATCATCAGCACCGCGCGCAGGCTGATCGTCCGGACCAGCAGCGGGCCGCCGGCCCGGGCACTGGCCCGAATGCCGGTCGCGTCCGGCCGCAGCGAGGCGCGCTCCCGGCGGGCGCCGCGGACCACCACGACCAGGTAGACGGCGGCCATCCCGGTCTGCGCGATCACGGTGCCCCAGGCGGAGCCGGCCACCCCGAGCCCGGCGCCGTACACCAGTCCGGCGTTCAGGCCGATGTTGGCGGCGAAGCCCGCGACGGCCACCAGCAGGGGCGTCCGGGTGTCCTGGAGCCCGCGCAGCACACCGGTGGCAGCCAGCACCATGAGCATCGCCGGGATCCCCAGCGAGCTGATCCGCAGGTACGTCACGGCGTAGGGCGCCGCAGTCGGGGAGGCGCCCAGCACCTCGGCCACCCCGGGGGCGGCCAGCACGGTCAGCAGCACCACCGGGACGGCCAGGCCGAACGCGAGCCAGATGCCGTCGATGCCCTGCTGCACGGCGCCCCGGCGGTCCCCGGCGCCGATCCGGCGGGCGACCGCCGCGGTGGTGGCGTAGGCGAGGAAGACGAACACCCCGGTCGCGGTGGTGAGCGCGGCGGAGGCGACGCCGACCCCGGCCAGCTGCGGGGTGCCGAGGTGGCCGACGATCGCCGAGTCGGCCATCAGGAAGAGCGGCTCGGCGACCAGGGCGCCGAAGGCCGGGACGGCCAGGGCGAGGATCTCCCGGTCGTGGCGGCGTCCGGCGGGGACGGGGGTCGGGGACGGGGCGGTCATGGGGTCCAGGCTACTCATCCACAGGTAATGGATGTAAGAGGGCTGAGCCCATTACTCGAAATCCTGAGCGGTGTCGTTCGTCCGCTCTGCGCCCACAGCCGTTCGGAGGCGTGTGAAGAATTTCTCATGCACAGGCCTCGGAAGAGGTAATCCCAGGTCAGCAGGTTGACGGTGGGGCGATCGTCGGGTTATCCACAGGGACGTCCACAGGGGTGTCCACAGCTTTGCGGCAGTTCTCCACAGGACGCGGGCGGTCATCCACACCCCCTGTGGATAACCGCCTTGGCGCAAGGGTGTCCGGCGCTTTAGCGTGGGCTCTCCGCCCGACACTCCCACCGCCCCCGGCGTCCGATTTGTCGGAGCCGTGGCGTACAAAGAGGAGCGGATCCGCTCCACCCAGCCACCGGCAAGGCCCGCTCCAACTCGCACCACTCGCTGATCGGGGAACACGCGTGACCGGCCCCCAGTACGACGACCACGACGCCCCGCCGCCGGAGGAGGACTGGCAGACCGCCGAGGATCCCTTCCCGGCCGGCGCCTTCGACGACGCACCCTTCCCGGACGGCCCCGGCGACCGGCTCCCGGTCCCCCGCGGCCGCGGCGGCCAGGGCGGTCAGGGGGGCGGCCAGGGCGGCAACCGCGACGGCAACCGCGACGGCTTCCAGAAGGGCGGCTTCCAGGGCGGCAAGGGCGGCCGCAACGGCTCCGGTCGTGAGGGCGGCCAGCGGGACGGCGGCTGGCAGCGCCGTGGCGAGGGCGACGGCGAGGGCGGCGCGGACGGCTTCGAGCGCGTCCCCCCGCAGGACCTCGCCGCCGAGCAGTCCGTCCTCGGCGGCATGCTGCTCTCCAAGGACGCCATCGCCGACGTGGTCGAGGTGCTCAAGCCCGCCGACTACTACCGGCCCGCGCACGAGCTGATCCACGGCGCGATCCTCGACCTCTACGCCCGCGGCGAGCCGGCCGACCCGATCACCGTGGCCGGCGAGCTGACCAAGCGCGGCGAACTGCAGCGGGTCGGCGGCGCCCCGTACCTGCACACCCTGGTCAACTCCGTCCCGACCGCGGCCAACGCCGAGTACTACGCCCAGATCGTCCACGAGCGCGCGGTGCTGCGCCGCCTCGTCGAGGCCGGCACCCGGATCGCCGGGATGGGCTACGCGGCCGAGGGCGACGTGGACGAGATCGTCAACGCCGCCCAGGCCGAGATCTACGCGGTCACCGAGCAGCGCACCAACGAGGACTACGCCCCGCTCGCCGACATCATGGAGGGCGCCCTCGACGAGATCGAGTCGATCGGCTCCCGCAACGGCCAGATGTCCGGCGTGCCGACCGGCTTCGCCGACTTCGACCAGCTCACCAACGGGCTGCACCCCGGCCAGATGATCGTCATCGCGGCCCGTCCCGCGATGGGCAAGTCCACGCTCGCGCTGGACTTCGCCCGGGCCTGCTCGATCCACCACAAGCTACCGAGCGTGATCTTCTCGCTCGAAATGGGGCGCAACGAGATCGCCATGCGCCTGCTGTCCGCCGAGGCCCGGGTGGCGCTGCACCACATGCGCTCCGGCAGCATGACGGACGACGACTGGACCAGGGTCGCCCGCCGGATGCCGGACGTCAGCGAGGCACCGCTGTTCATCGACGACTCGCCCAACCTGTCGATGATGGAGATCCGCGCCAAGTGCCGCCGGCTCAAGCAGCGCAACGACATCAAGCTGATCGTCATCGACTACCTCCAGCTGATGCAGTCCGGCGGCTCCCGCCGGGCCGAGAACCGCCAGCAGGAGGTCTCGGACATGTCCCGAAACCTCAAGCTGCTGGCCAAGGAGCTGGAAGTCCCCGTCATCGCGCTCTCCCAGCTGAACCGTGGCCCCGAGCAGCGCACCGACAAGCGGCCGATGGTCTCCGACCTGCGCGAGTCCGGCTCGATCGAGCAGGACGCCGACATGGTCATCCTGCTGCACCGCGAGGACGCCTACGAGAAGGAGTCCCCGCGGGCGGGCGAGGCCGACCTGATCGTCGCCAAGCACCGTAACGGTCCCACCGCGACCATCACGGTGGCCTTCCAGGGCCACTACTCGCGCTTCGTCGACATGACCCGGGACTGACCCGGACCAGCGTTTCCGCAGGTCGGGCGGGCCGCCGTCAGAACCAGTGCAGGCAGTGCGGGGGGCGCTCGGCGCGGAAGAGGGCGTCGGCGCGGGCGGCCGCGTCGGGGCGGTGGGCCCGGATGTGGCCGGCCCGCACGAGGGTGCTCGGGGCGGTGCCGCCGAGGTAGATCGTGCCCAGGTCGCGCACGTCCAGGGAGAGGTCGGGCTCCCGGTCCGTCGGGACGAAGTCGGCCTTGCCGTCCCGGACGGTCAGCAGGTGGCGGCCGTGCTCGGCGAGGAACGGGTCGTCGACGTCCAGGACCAGCTCGCCGTCGGTGAGCCAGCCGCGCGCGGTCAGTGCGCGCGGGACGTCCAGCAGCCGCACCCAGAGCCAGTCACGGTGGTCGCTCAGGGATCCGGCGCCGAAGTCCGCGAGCTGCCAGCGCAGCGGGTGCTCGGGCGGGACGTGCTTGAAGACGACCTGGGTGACCAGGTCGTGGCCGAGCGCGAACCGGGCCAGGGCGGTGTGGACCGTGTCGTCGACGGCGATGATCTCGTCCACCGTCAGGGTGTCGCCGTCGCGCGAGTAGCAGGCGTAGCCGTCCGCGGCGCCGTCCGGGTCCCGGTGGACCGCGATGTAGCGCGGGGCCCGGGCGACCGGCGGCTGGCCCGCGCCCAGGGCCCACCAGCGGTGCGGCCGGGAGAGCGCACCGGGCTGGGCACGGCGGTAGCGGTCGTAGACCTGCTCCAGGACCTCGCCGCAGTCGGCCCGCTTCAGTACCTCGACCGAGCCGGCCGCCCCGGCGTCGTCCGCTCCGTGCGCCCGGGGCCGGTCGAAGGCCGCCCGGTGGCGCTGGACCGTCAGCCGCTGGGTGTAGGTCGCCGGTCCGTAGCCGAACCTGCCGTAGATCGTGGCCTCGGAGGCCAGCAGGACGGAGAGGAACTCGCCGCGGGCCCGCAGGTCGGTGAGCTGGTGCCGCTTCATCGCGGTGAGCGCGCCCTGGCGCCGGTGCGAGGGCAGCACGCCGACGTTGCTCACCCCGGCGACCGGGACGACGGCCTCGCCGGGCAGGGTGAGCTCGAAGGCGTGCGAGGTGGCGGTGCCGACGGGCCGTCCGTCCGCAGTGACGGCGAGCAGGCTGCGGTCCATCTCGGTCGCCGCCCACCAGACCCCGCCGCCGTCCTCGTTCGGGGTCTCCGGGACGAACCCGAACGCGGTGTGCAGGGTGTCGACGAAGACGCCGAGGTCCTGGTCGGTCGTGGGACGGATTTCCATTGCTGCCGCAGCCTCCCCTGGATCACGGCACCACGGACCCGCGGCGCCCGCCACAGTGCAGCGGCGAACCGGGGGAGGGGTCAACCGAATTACGGCCGGACCAGGGGAGGTTGACCGCCGGTCAGACGGTGACGGTGGCGCGGAAGAGCGTGGTGCCGCTGCCCGAGAGGCGGGTCGGGGCGCCGGTGGCGGGGAGGAAGGCGGACTGGCCGCGGGCGAGGTCCAGGACGGTGCCGTCGGCGGCGGTCAGCCGGGCGGCGCCCTCCGTGCAGAGCAGGATCTGCGGGGTACGGCCGTCGATCTCGCGCTCCACGCCGTCCAGCGCGAAGCGGGACAGCCGGAACTCGTCGATCGGGACGGGGTAGAGCTCCTCGCCCGGAGTGTCCTCGACCCCGACGGGGGCCATAGGCTCGGGGGCACCGGCCTCGAAGACCACGACCTTCAGCAGCTCCGGCAGGTCTATGTGCTTCGGGGTGAGGCCGGCCCGCAGCACGTTGTCGGAGTTGGCCTGCAGCTCGACGCAGACGCCGGACAGGTAGGCGTGCGGCACCCCGGCGCCCAGGTAGAGCGCCTCGCCGGCCCGCAGCCGGACGTGGTTGAGCAGCATGCCGGCGATCACGCCGCGGTCGTCCGGGAAGTCCTTGGCGATCCGGGCGTACGGGGCGTAGTCACTCTCCGGGAGGGCGCCGGCCAGCGCCTCGACGGTGTGCCGGACGGTGTCCCCGTCCAGGGCGAGGGCCGCGGCCAGGGCGCCGCGCAGCGCCTCCGACTCGTCCTCGACGGCCAGCAGGGCGATCAGCGGGTCGAGCCCGGGCACCGCGAGCCCGGCCAGCAGGGCGGCCGCCTCCGCGGGCCGGCGGAAGCCGCACAGGCCCTCGAACTCGCCCAGCGCGCAGACCATTTCGGGCTTGTGGTTGGCGTCCCGGTAGCTGCGCTCGGGGGCGTCCACGGGGATGCCGAGGGCGTTCTCGGCGGCGAAGCCGGCGCGGGCCTGGTCGAGCGTGGGGTGGGCCTGGATCGACAGCGGGATGCCCGCGGCGAGGACCTTGAAGAGGAACGGCAGGGTCGGGCCGAACCTGGCCACCGAGGCCGCGCCCAGTTCGCCCTCCGGGTCGGCCGCGATCAGGTCGTCCAGTCGGCGCGGGCCGTCCCCGCGGTCGGCGCGGGACGGGTCGCCCGGGTGGGCGCCCATCCACAGCTCGGCCTGCGGTTCACCGGTCGGCTGCTGCCCGAGCAGCTCGGGCAGGGCCGTGAGCGACCCCCAGGCGTACGGGCGGACGGTGTTGAGGAGCCTGTCCATGCGCGCGGTCCTACTCCTTCGCTGACGGGGCGGGTGTGCCGGATCGCCGGGGGCGGGCCCGGCGGTGCTGGCGGTCCGGGCACAGGCAAGGGCATCGACCCTAGCCGAACGGCGTCACCTACGGGGAAACGGTGGGCATCCGGTGGGAGTGCCATGGGCGGACCGGCGGGTCCCGGGCGCGGTAGTAGAATGCCAGGACGCAGAAGTGTCCGCCCTGTGCGCAGTTCTCCACCGTGGTCACCCCGTCGGAGGGCTGCCGGTGGAGCCGCGTTCCGGAGTGCGGGCGACGGTGTTCTGAGATTCCCCGCCATCGGCCGAGAGGTTTGTACGTGACCGTGAACCAGCAGAGTTTTGCTGATCTCGGCAGGGTCCTCGTGATCATCCCGACCTACAACGAGGCGGAGAACGTCGAGCGGATCATCGGCCGGGTCCGCGCCGCGGTGCCCGAGGCCCACGTGCTGGTCGCCGACGACAACAGCCCCGACGGCACCGGCGAGCTGGCCGACAAGCTGGCCGCCGAGGACCCGAACGTGCACGTCATGCACCGCAAGGGCAAGGAAGGCCTGGGCGCGGCCTACCTCGCGGGCTTCCGCTGGGGCATCGACAACGGCTACGACGTCCTGGTCGAGATGGACGCGGACGGCTCGCACCAGCCCGAGGAGCTGGACCGGCTGCTCGGCGCGCTGCGCGGCGCCGACCTGGTCCTGGGCTCGCGCTGGGTACCCGGCGGCCGGGTCGTGAACTGGCCGAAGTCGCGGCTGCTGCTCTCCCGCGGCGGCTCGACCTACTCCCGGCTGATGCTGGGCGTGCCGATCAGGGACGTCACCGGCGGCTACCGCGCGTTCCGCAAGGAGACCCTGCTGGGCCTGGGCATGGACGAGGTCGCCTCCGCCGGGTACTGCTTCCAGGTCGACCTCGCCTGGCGCACCGTGAAGGCCGGGTTCAAGGTCGCCGAGGTGCCGATCACCTTCGTCGAGCGCGAGCTGGGCGCCTCCAAGATGAGCCGCAACATCGTGGTCGAGGCGCTGTGGCGGGTGACCTCCTGGGGTCTGGCCGACCGGCTGGCCCGGCTGCGCGGCGCGAAGCGCTGACCGCCGGCCGTCGGGCCGCGGTGTGACGTGAGCCGGAAGGCGTGCCCGCCGGGCGCGCCTTCCGTCGAATCGGGCACCGGTACTCCCATGCTGTAGGGCGCAGGAAATCCGACCGCCGAGCAGAGGGAGCAAGCCCGTGACGTCGTCCCCGCCCGAGGACAGCGCCGGTGCGGAGCGTGCGGACGCCTCACCCGCCGCGCCCCCGGACGCCGAGCACCAGGCCCGGCCGCTGGAGGTCGCCGTCTTCACCGGGCCCGAGTCGGCCTTCTTCGCCACCTCCACGCTGATCCTCGGCGAGCGGACCGCGATCCTGGTGGATGCCCAGCTGACCCGCAGCGCCGGGCGGGAACTCGCCGAGTGGGTCGCGGGCAAGGGCCGCCGGCTGCTCGCCATCGTGGTCACCCATCAGCACCCGGACCACTACTTCGGCGCCGAGGAGGTGCTGAAGCTCTTCCCCGACGCGCAGCTGCTGGCCGCCCCGGCGGTGGTCGAGGGCATCCTGCGCACCGCCGCCGCCAAGGTCGCCCAGTGGAAGCCGGTGTACGGCGACGACATCCCCGACCACCCGCTGGTCCCCGCCCCGCTGCTGCCGCAGCCGCTCATGCTGGACCGCCAGGTGATCCCCGTCCTGCTGCTCGGCCAGGGCGACTGCGGGAACTCCACCGTCGTCCACGTGCCGAGCATCCGGACCGTGATCGCCGGGGACTTCGCCTACAACGGCACCCACGTCTGGACCGCCGACACCACCCCGGCCCAGCGCACCACCTGGGGGCACAACCTCGGCCGGATCGCCGATCTCGGCGTGGACCGGGTGATCGCCGGGCACCGGGCCCCCGGCCAGGGCGACGACGCCGCCCGGGTGCTGGCTTTCACCGAGGAGTACCTCCGGGACTTCGACCGGCTGCTGGCCGTGCACCCGGACGACCCGGAAGCCCTGGCCACCGCGATGAACGAGCGGTACGGGGAGCTGACCCTGCCGGCCATCCTCGAACTCGGCGCGGAGGCCAACACCGCCCGCGCGGCGGTGCAGCACGAGACCGACGACGCGGAGATCGTGGACGCGGAGATCGTCGAGGACGACCCGGCCGACTGAGGGACGTCGGGGACCGGCCCGGGTCCGCCCCGGCAGGGCCGATACTGGCCGCATGACGCCGTACGACGTGATCGTCCCGGCGGGCGGGGCCGCGCGGCGCCTCGGCGGGGCCGACAAGCCCGGGCTGACCGTCGGCGAGACCACCCTGCTCGACCGGGTGCTCGCCGCCTGCGCGGGCGCCCGCACCACCGTCGTGGTCGGACCGGCCCGGCCGACCGGGCGCACCGGCGTCCACTGGACCAGGGAGCAGCCGCCCGGCGGCGGGCCGGTGGCCGCCGTCGCCGCCGGGCTCGACCTGGTCACCGCGGACACCGTGCTGCTGCTCGCGGCCGACCTGCCGTTCCTGGACCGGCGGACGGTGGAACGGTTGGCCGCCGCCCTGGACGAGGCCGGGCCGGCCGTGGACGCCGCCGTGCTGGTCGACGCCGGCGGGCGCGACCAGCCGCTCGCCGCCGCCTACCGCACCGCGCCGCTGCGCGCCGCCCTGGCCGCCCTCGGCGACCCGGCGGGGCAGCCGCTGCGCCGGCTGGTCGGCGGGCTGCCCCGGCTGCTGGTCGCCGACACCGACAACGTCGCGTACGACTGCGACACCTGGGAGGACCTGGAGCAGGCCAGGGAGCGCGACCGGAGCTGACCCTCACCGCATCCCCCGCGGGTCTGTGAGCGAAACGACGCGCCCCGCACACGGGGTGAGCACCTCCGGGTAACCGCCGATCAGGCAGCATGGGCGCATGGAGCGCACGCTGGATGACTGGATCGCCGAGGTCAAGGCCGACCTGGGCATCGACCTGGACGTGGACGTTCGAGGTCTGCTCGACACGGCCCGGGTGGTCGCGCACGGGGTGGCCCGGCCGGCCGCGCCGCTGACCGCCTTCCTGATCGGCTACGCGGCCGCCCAGCAGGGCGGCGGCGCCCAGGCCGTCGCCGAGGCCGCCCGCCGGACCGAGGCGCTGGCCGAGAGGTGGGGCGCCGGCGGTCCGGCCGCTGCGGACGCGCAGCAGCGGCCGGGCGAGCGGTGAGCGCGGTCGGGCAGACCACCGTGGCCGCCCCGACCACCGGCCCCGGCGTGCTGAGCTGGCCCCGGGCCCGGGAGGCCGCCCGCCGGGCCGGGCTGCGCCCGCTGCCCGCGGTCGCGCTGGCGCCGGTCGAGGCCCTGGGCCACACCCTCGCCGAGCCGCTGGGTGCGCTGATCGACCTGCCCGCCTTCGACACCTCCGCGATGGACGGCTGGGCGGTCGCCGGGCCCGGCCCGTGGCGGGTCACCGGGCGGCTGCTGGCCGGGCCGGCCGAGCCGGCGCCGCTGGCCGACGGCACCGCGGTGGAGATCGCCACCGGTGCCCAACTGCCGCCCGGTGCCACCGCCGTGCTGCGCCGCGAGCACGGGCGGGCGGACGGCACGCTGCTGCACGACCGCGGACCGTGCCCGTTGACCACCGGCCAGGACGTCCGTCCGCGCGGCCAGGAGTGCCGCCGGGGCGAGGAGTTGCTGCCGGCCGGCGTGCCGGTCGGGCCGGCCGTGCTCGGCCTGGCCGCCGCCTGCGGCCACGACTGGCTGCTGGTACACCGCCGCCCGGTCGTCCAACTGCTCGTCCTGGGGGATGAGTTGCTGGCCTCCGGGATCCCCGGGCCGGGCCTGGTGCGGGACGCGCTGGGGCCGCTGCTGCCGCCCTGGCTGCAGGCGGCCGGCGCCGAGGTGGCCGAAGTGCGGTACGTCCGCGACGACTTCGGGCTGCTCCGGGACGCGCTGCGGCACTCCACCGCGGACGTCGTGGTCACCACCGGCGGAACGGCCGCCGGGCCGGTCGACTTCCTGCACCGGGCGCTCGCCGAGGCCGGTGCCCGGCTGGTGGTGGACGGTGTCGCGGTCCGGCCCGGGCACCCGATGCTGCTGGCCGAACTCCCCGGCGGGCGCCACCTGGTCGGCCTGCCGGGCAACCCGCTCGCCGCCGTCGCCGGGACGGTCACGCTCGCCCTTCCGCTGCTGCACGCCCGCAGCGGACGGGCCGTCGGCGCCCCCGCTCTCGCGCCCGCCGCGGCGGCGCTGCCCGGGCACCCGTCGGACACCCGGCTGCAGCCGGTCCGGCGGACGGCCGCGGGCGTCGTGCCGCTCGCCTTCGACGGGCCGGCGATGCTGCGCGGACTCGCCCGGGCCGAGGCGCTGGCCGTGGTCCCGCCCGGCGGGGCGGCGCCGGGGGAGACGGTCGAGCTGCTGGAGGTGCCGTGAGCGAGCGCGGCCGGCTGCGGCGTGCCTCGGCGCCGGGGACCGAGCCGTGGGCGGACGCCGGGATCGTGCTGCCGGCCCGCCGGGCCGAGCCCGCGGTGCGGCAGGTCGGCTCGCGGCTGCTGCTGGCGCTCGCCGTCCTGGTCGCCACCACGCTGATCGTCTACGTCGACCGGGACGGCTACAACGACAACGCCGGGGGCGGGCTCAGCTTCCTGGACGCGGCGTACTACGCCACCGTGACGCTCTCCACCACCGGGTACGGGGACATCACCCCGTTCAGCGACAGTGCCCGGCTCGGCAACATCTTCCTGATCACCCCGCTGCGCGTGGTGTTCCTGATCATCCTGGTCGGTACCACCCTGGAGGTGCTCACCGAACGGACTCGCCTGCAATGGCGGTTGAACCGCTGGAGGTCCACCGTGCGCGAGCACACCGTCGTCATCGGGTACGGGACGAAGGGCCGCAGTGCCATCGACACCCTGCTCGGCCAGGGGGTGAAGAAGGAGGAGATCGTCGTCGTCGACCCACAGCGCAAGGTGGTCGACCAGGCCGCGCAGCACGGCCTGGTCGGGGTGGTCGGCGACGCCACCCGCACCGACACGCTGATGCGGGCCGCCCTGCCCACGGCGGCCCGGGTGGTGGTCGCGCCGGAACGCGACGACACCGCCGTCCTGATCACGCTGACGGCACGCCAGTTGAACAAGGGCGCCACCGTGGTCGCCGCCGTGCGGGAGGACGAGAACGCGCCGCTGCTGCGGCAGAGCGGCGCCGACGTCGTGGTCACCAGCTCCAGTTCGGCCGGGCGGCTGCTCGGGCTGTCGATGCTCAGCCCGCACGCCGGGGCGGTGATGGAGAACCTGCTGACGTACGGCACCGGGCTGGACGTGGTGGAGCGCCCGGTCACCCGCTCCGAGGCCGGGCACGGTCCGCGCGAGTGCGAGGACCTGGTGGTCGCGGTGGTCCGGGGCCGACGGGTGATCAACTACGCCGAGCCGGAGGCCGCCGTGCTGCAGCTCACCGACCGGGTGATCGTCATCAAGTCGACCGGCTGATGCGGGCCCTGCCCCTCGCACGGCCCTGACGGGCAGTAGGTTCGGAGCCATGTATGCGATGACGATTCCCGTACCCGGCGGCCCCGAGGCCCTGGTCTGGGCCGAGGTTCCCGATCCGGTGCCCGGCGAGGGCGAGGTCCTGGTCGAGGTGGCGGCCACCGCCGTCAACCGTGCCGACCTGCTCCAGCGGCAGGGCTTCTACAACCCGCCGCTCGGCTCCTCGCCGTACCCGGGGCTGGAGTGCGCCGGGCGGATCGTCGCCCTCGGGCCGGGCGTGTCCGGCTGGGCGGTCGGCGACGAGGTGTGCGCCCTGCTGGCCGGCGGCGGCTACGCGCAGCGGGTCGCGGTACCGACCGGGCAGCTGCTGCCGGTGCCCGCGGGGCTGTCCGTCGAGCAGGCCGCGGCGCTGCCGGAGGTCGCCTGCACGGTGTGGTCCAACGTCTTCCTCACCGCGCACCTGCGGCCCGGCGAGACCGTCCTGCTGCACGGCGGCGCGAGCGGCATCGGGACCATGGCGATCCAGCTGGCCAAGGCGGTCGGGGCGCGGGTCGCGGTCACCGCGGGCAGCGCCGAGAAGCTCGCCCGGTGCACCGAGCTGGGCGCGGACATCGCGATCGACTACCGGAAGCAGGACTTCGTCGAGGCGATCGGGGAGGCCACCGGCGGGGCCGGGGCGGACGTGATCCTGGACATCATGGGGGCCAAGTACCTGCAGCGGAACGTGGACGCGCTGGCGGTCAACGGGCGGCTGGTGATCATCGGGCTGCAGGGCGGGGTGAAGGGCGAGCTCGACCTCAACGCGCTGCTGCGCAAGCGCGCCGCGGTGATCGCCACCAATCTGCGCGGGCGGCCGCTCGCCGAGAAGGCGGCGATCGTGGCGGCGGTGCGGGAGCACGTGTGGCCGCTGGTCGAGTCGGGGGTGGTGAAGCCGGTGGTGGACCGGGTGCTGCCGCTGACGGACGCGGGCGAGGGACACCGGGTGCTGGAGGCCGGGGAGCAGGTCGGGAAGGTCGTGCTGCGGGCCTGAGGCCGGACAGGCCGTGGTCGCGGCCGGTGAGGCGAGTGTCCGAAATGCCTGGATTGCCGGATCGTGCGAGGCTGGTCCGGAGCTGTCCCGCCGCCGACCCCGCCCCCGGGCGCGGCCGGCCGTCGGAAGGACTCCGACCGTGGCTGCATCACCGCACGCACTCCTCGGACCGCTGCCCGCGGCGCCGCACCGCCGTCGTACCCGATGCCTCCCGTCCGGGGGCCGTGCCCGCCGGCTGATCGCGGCGGCCGTGCTGGGACTCACGCTCCCGCTGGCCGCCGCCACGGCGGCGGTGGCACTGCCGGGGCCCTCGGCCGGGGTGTCGCCCCAGCCCTCCCCGTGGGCGGTCCCGTCCCCGGCCGCGTCGTCCTGGTTCCCGTCGCCGTCGCCCTCCTCCTCGGTCGGGACGGAGACGGAAGCGTCCGTCGCTCCGAGTGCCGAGGCGGGTGCGGAGCCGACGGCCGCGGCCTCCACGGCGGCGCACCCGCCCGCGGCCGCGCCGCCGCAGCGCCCGGTGCCCCGCCCGTACGTGGACGGCGGCTTCCCGCCGGCGCACCGGCACCGCCCGGCCTCGCTGCCGGAGCGCCCCGACGCCGCCGTGGAACAGGCCCCGGACCAGGTTCCCGACCGGACCGTCGACCAGGCGCCCGAGCAGGCCGCCGACCAGAGCGTCGAGGCCGACCGGCCGCATGCCGACCCGTCCGCCCCGGACCCGGCGGCCCCCGGAGACGCCGTCGCCGGTGCACCGGCCAGCGTCGCGGCGGGCACCGCGCCCCTGGTCTTCCCGGCCCGCTGGCAGGACGCCTCCACGACCCAGCTGCCGCTGGGCGTCGGCCTGGGGCTGATCGGCTGCGGCCTGGGCCTGGTGGGCCTGCGGCTGCGGAAGGGCTGAGCCGGGACGGCAGGGCCGGGCACGGCAGAGAAGTGGAGGCCCGGTGCGGGTCGTGGGGCCGTACCGGCGAGGGACCGTGCGGGTTCCGGTGGCGGCGGTCGCTCGGCGGGGCGCGGGATCTGAGTACCCGTACGGATTCCCGCGCCGCGCCTGGAGGCGTACCTTCGTCACGGGTGGCGCAGGCCGGCGGGACGAACGGGGGTTCCGCCCGACCAACCCCAGTGAGAGAGAATGTTGTTCATGACGAATCCGATGAACGAGCGCTCGTCGCAGGAGCCGTACCAGGCCGCCGGCGGGCAGTCGCACGACGGCCAGAAGGTGCTGATCGTCGGACCGGACGGGCTGCCCGTGGGCCAGGGCTTCGCCGGTCCGATGGGTGAAGAGGACGACGAGGCCGATGCGCCGCGTGAGCTCCCGGTGACCGAGATGGTCGAGCAGCCCGCCAAGGTCATGCGCATCGGCAGCATGATCAAGCAGCTGCTGGAGGAGGTCCGGGCGGCGCCCCTCGACGAGGCGAGCCGGGTGCGGCTGAAGGACATCCACGCGAGCTCGATCAAGGAACTCGAACTCGGCCTGGCGCCGGAACTGGTCGCCGAACTGGAGCGGCTCTCGCTGCCGTTCACCGAGGACACCATTCCGACCGAGGCCGAGCTGCGGATCGCCCAGGCCCAGCTGGTGGGCTGGCTGGAGGGCCTGTTCCACGGCATCCAGACCGCGCTGTTCGCCCAGCAGATGGCGGCGCGGGCCCAGCTGGAGCAGATGCGGCGGGCGCTGCCGCCCGGTCTGCACGGCGGCGACCAGGACGAGGACGAGCCCGGCCAGGGCCGCGGAATCCGCTCCGGCCCGTACCTGTAGCCACACCGGGCGGCGGGGACGGGCGGCCGCCCGACCGGACGTACCACGACGATCCGCCCCGGGCCGCGCCGCCGCGATCCGGTGCCGGCGGCCCGGGGCCAGGATCGGCCCTGGGCCGATCACCGTCGGCGCGAGCCGATACCCTGACCCCTGTCGCAGGCCGGTCGAGCCGCCGCGACAGGGGTCCGCCAGGCCCGCGGGCCGGGCCCACCACGCACGGACGAGACCGAACGTCACGGCGGCGGCAGCACGGCCGCGCCGAGGGGGAGCAGAGGACCATGAGCGAGCACGGCAACGCGGCGGTCGAGGGCTTCTCCCTGGGCAACGGCCGCTATGTGCTGCAGCGGCTGCTGGGCGAGGGCGGCATGGCCTCCGTGCACCTCGCCTACGACAGCGTGCTGGACCGGCAGGTCGCGCTGAAGAGCATGCACAGCGAGCTGGGCCGGGACGACTCGTTCAAGGAGCGGTTCCGCCGCGAGGCCCAGGCGGTGGCCCGGCTGGAGCACCCGAACATCGTCACGGTGTACGACAGCGGCGAGGACATCGCCCCGGACGGCTCCAGCACGCCGTACATCGTCATGCAGCTGATCGACGGCCAGGGCCTGCGCGAGGCGATCAACGAGGCGATCGGCCAGTACGGCGCGATGCCGACCGAGGCGGCCCTGCGGGTCACCGTCGGCGTGCTGAACGCGCTGGAGGCCTCGCACGACATGGGCCTGGTGCACCGCGACATCAAGCCCGGCAACGTCATGTTCGACCGCAAGGGCAATGTCAAGGTCATGGACTTCGGCATCGCCCGGGCGCTGGAATCCGGCGTCACCTCGATGACGCAGACCGGCATGGTGGTCGGCACCCCGCAGTACCTCTCGCCCGAGCAGGCGCTCGGCAAGCCGGTCGACGCCCGCTCCGACCTCTACTCGGTCGGCGTGATGCTCTTCGAGATGCTCACCGGGCAGCTCGTCTTCGACGGCGACTCGGCGTTCTCGATCGCCTACAAGCACGTCCAGGAGGAGCCGCCGGCGCCCTCCACCGTCAACCGCTCGATCACCCCCGAGGTGGACGCCTTCGTCGCCCAGGCGCTGCGCAAGGACCCGGCGCACCGCTTCCAGAGCGCGGCGGCGATGCGGGACGAGGCGGAGCGGCTGATCGAGGCCGCCAAGGGCGGCGGCAGCGGGCACAAGCTCCAGGCCAGCACCCCGCTGGTGATCAACGAGGGCCCGCGCTCGGTGCACGCCGCCCCGCAGGCCCCGCAGACGCCGCAGCCGCAGTACCCCCAGCAGGGCGGGCAGCCGCAGCCGCAGTACCAGACCCCGCCGCCCGCGTACCGTACGCCGCCGCCGACCCCGCAGCCGCAGTACCTCCAGCAGGGCGGGCAGCCGCAGCCGCAGTACCAGACCCCGCCGCCGGCCTACCGGACGCCGCCGCCGGCCCCGCACACCCCGCACCCCTTCCCGCAGCAGCAGCCGATGCCGCAGCCGATGCCGCCGTACCAGCAGCCGAAGGCGCCCAGCGGCGGCGGCTGCTCGACCGCGGTGGTCGTGGTCGGGATCATCATCGGCGTGCTCGTGCTGGCCGGCATCATCATCGCGATCGTGGTCAACAACGCGGACAAGAAGACCAACGGCAAGTTCAGTCACGCCGGCGGCGAGCGCCCCGCCGACGTGCGCGTACTCGACCTCCCGGCCGACCGGAACGGCCTGGTCTGACGTCCTCCGGCCGGTTCGCGGGTGCCACGGTCGCGCCGGGAAGCGGTAGCGTTCGGGGATACGTAAGCGACAGGGCACCGCGATCCGAGCGAACGCCCGGGGCGAGGAGCGATGGCACAGACGCAGCAGCCGGACGATGACGCGGGTGCGCCGCCGTTCACCGGGGCCGGTGGCCCGCACACCCCCGGCCGCGGCACCGCCGCGCCGCTGGGCACCGTCGGGGACGGCCGCTACCGGCTGACCCACCGGCTCGGCCGCGGCGGCATGGCCGAGGTGTTCGCGGCCGAGGACGTGCGGCTGGGCCGCACCGTCGCGGTCAAGCTGCTGCGCGGCGAGCTGGCCCAGGACGACATCGCCCGGCTGCGGTTCACCCGCGAGGCACACGCCGTCGCGGCCCTCAACCACCACTCGATCGTCTCGGTGTACGACACCGGCGAGGAGTACGTCGGGGACGAGTCCACGCCGTACATCGTGATGGAGCTGGTCGAGGGCCGGACCGTCCGCGAGCTGCTGGCGGACGAGGAGGCGCCGCCGGTCGACCAGGCGCTGATCATCATCGCCGGGGTGCTGGAGGCGCTCGCCTACAGCCACCGCAACGGCATCGTCCACCGCGACATCAAGCCCGCCAACGTGATCATCACGAACGCCGGCGCGGTCAAGGTGATGGACTTCGGCATCGCCCGCGCGCTGACCGGCGGAGCCACCACGATGACCCAGACCGGCATGGTCATGGGCACCCCGCAGTACCTCTCGCCCGAGCAGGCGCTCGGCAAGCCGGTCGACCACCGCTCGGACCTGTACGCGGCCGGCTGCATGCTCTACGAACTGCTCACGCTGCGCCCGCCGTTCACCGGCGACACCCCGCTCTCGGTGGTCTACCAGCACGTCCAGGACATGCCGGTGCCGCCCTCGCAGACCAACAGCCGGGTGCCGGCCGGCCTCGACCCGCTGGTGCTGCGCTCGCTCGCCAAGAACCCGGACGACCGCTTCCAGGACGCCGACGAGTTCCGCGCCCACGTGCAGCACGCGCTGCGCGAGATGCACGGCGCGGGCGGGGCCGGCTGGGTCGGCGCGGCCGGCGCCCCGGGCGACACCGGGGCCACCCAGGTGCTCCGGCCGGACCAGGCGGCCGCCACGGCCGCCTTCGGGGCCGTCGGCGCGAGCGACCAGACCTCCGTGCTGCCCTACTCGACGGGCGGCCCGAGCACCCCCTACACGCCCTACCCGCCGCCCGGCGGACCGTACGGCGGCGGCGAGGACGACGGCGGCGACGGGGAGGACCACGGCCGGCGGCGCGGGCCGTGGGCCTGGGTGGCCGGCGGGATAGCGGTGCTGGTCGCGGCCGGTGCCGGGATCGGGTTCGCGTTGAGCGGCGGCGGCGGGAACAACGACCACGTGGTACCCCCGACGCCCGCCCCGGTGGTCAGCACGACGGAGACGACGACACCCTCGCAGAGCGGCCTGCCCACCCCGCCGGCGTCCGTCTCCGGCAGCCGGAAGCCGCAGCAGCCGACCGACACCGGCAACAGCGGGAACAACAGCGGGAACAGCGGCAACAACATGTCGCCGTCGGCGAGTTCGGGCAAGCACACGCCGACCCCGACGCCGACTGCGAGCGCCAGCCACTCGGCGACGGCCTCGTCCTCGGCGACCTCGACCGGCGGGCCGACCTCCGGGACGTCGCCGACCTCGGGCAGCGGCGGCGGCACGCCCACCAACCCGCCGCCGAAGCCGGACCCGAAGCCGACGGGGACGCCGCAGGTCCCCTGACGCGGGCGGCCTGCCGCGGCCGGCCGGGCCCGCGACCGGCCGGCGGCGCGGTGCGTCGATGCGGTGGTCAGTTGGCGAAGGCGTCCAGGACCTGCTCGTACTCCTGGCACCACCACGCCAACTGGCCCGCCGAGGCGGGGTAGAGCGGGTCGGCCCGGTGGTCGCCCCGCTGGTAGCGCCACTGCAGCATCCAGAAGTCGTTCAGCCGCTCCCACCAGACCCGGTGGGCGGCGGCGGCCAGGTGCTCGGCGGTGGCGGCGCCGGAGGCCCGGTAGGCCTGCGAGTAGTGGCGCACCCGGACCAGGTCGAGGGCGCCGGAGTCCCGGTCGTTGAAGAGCAGCGTGGCGGCGCGGACGGCCTCCTCGGCGCGCGGCTGCGGGCCGAGCTTGTCCCAGTCCAGGACGGCGGTGAGCCGGCCGTCCTGCGGGCCCTCGCCGTACAGCAGGTTGAGGCCGTGGAAGTCGCCGTGGGTCCAGCCGGTGGGCGGGGCGGCCTGCGGGGCGGGGCGGCGGTGGGCGTGGTCGGCGAGCAGTTCCAGCCGTTCCGTGAGCCGTCGCTCGACGAGCGCGTCGAGTTCGCCGTACGGGCGGTGCTCGCGGGCGCTGCGCCGCAGGTCGCGGGCGAGGCCGGCGCTGTCGGCGGGGTCGGCGCTGCGGTAGCCGGCGGGCTGTTCGAAGGGGGCGCAGATGTCGTCGAGTGCGCCGTGCAGCCGGCCGAGCAGCGCGCCGAGGGCGTCGCACTGCGAGAGGTCGAGCTCGGTGCCGTGCCGGTGCCGGCCGTCGACCCAGGGGAAGAGGGCGAACATCCGGCCGCTCGCGGCGGCCACCGTGTTCGACCTTTCGGCGCAGGTCAGCGGTGGTACGACGGGCAGTCCGAGGGTGTTCAGCGCGGCCATCGCGCGGTGGTGGGCGAGGATCTTCGGACGGCTGGCGGTGGCGGTGTCGACGTAGCACTTCAGGAAGTACGGGCCGGCCTCGGTGGTGACCCGGTACCCCCGGTTCAGCAGGCCTTCGGCGACCGGTTCGGCGGTCAGCAGGCGCCCCACCGGGTAGCGGGCCAGGACCTCGGCGAGCGCGTGGTGCGGGACGGGCGGGCTGAGGGTCCCCATCGGCGGTGCGGAGAGATCGGGGCGGGCCGGGGCGCAGGCGAGGGTCTGGCTGAAAGTCACAGCCAGAGGTTATGGCCAACTGGCGGGGTCCCTTGACAAACCGTCAGGTCTGTGCAGTCTTCGGATCAGTACTGGTGGTCGGCCTGGTGCCGCGCCACGTAGGCGGCCGCTTGGGTGCGTCGCTCCATGCCCATCTTGGCGAGCAGACTGGAGACGTAGTTCTTCACCGTCTTCTCGGCCAGGTGCAACTCGTTGCCGATCTGACGATTGGTCATCCCCTCGCCGATCAGATCGAGGATCCGCCGCTCCTGCTTGGTGAGTTGGGCCAGCCGTTCGTCCTCCTTCTCGCCGCCGTCGCGCAGCCTGGCGAGCACCCGGCTGGTGGCGACCGGGTCGAGCAGCGAGCGACCGGCCGCGACGTCGCGGACGGCGGTGATCAGGTCGGTGCCGCGGATCGCCTTCAGGGCGTAGCCGGAGGCGCCCGCCATGATCGAGTCGAACAGCGCCTCGTCGTCCGAGAACGAGGTCAGCATCAGGCACTTGATCTCCGGCAGCCGGGAGCGGATCTCGCGGCAGACCTCGACCCCGTTGCCGTCCGGCAGCCGGACGTCGAGGACCGCGACGTCGGGGTGGACCGCCGGGATCCGGGTGAGCGCCTCGGCGGCGGTACCGGCCTCGCCGACCACGTCGATGTCGTCCTCGACCGACAGCAGGTCGTGCACGCCCCTCCGGACGACCTCGTGATCATCGAGCAGGAATACCCTGATTCGTCCGTTATCAGTCACGACCAAAGCCTCCCATAACACCGTAGGAAAGACCTATCGCTCGCATCGCCGTAAAGACGTGATCCGGCCAGGCCCAGCCCAAACCGATACCGGGAACCCCCTTACGTACGGGCGTCCGCCCGGATAACGTGCGCTGGTGTCCTGAAGGCGCTCGAATTGAGAGCTGCGTCACGCCGTCCGTCACCCCCACCCTTCCGACGACGACCCGAACGCGGCACCCTCGGGGTTGTAGGCCCTGAACAAGTAGGACGTCCTAGCGCAAGCGCGCCGAGGGCGGACGCTGGGTAACGTTCTCGTGAGGGACGCCGTCGGAACAGGATCACCACCTGCCCCGCAGTAGGTGCGCACACCCACGCGCGCCCCGCGAGGCGGTGACCGGACCGGTCACCGGCGACCCCGGGCGGCCGGACAGACCGAGGAGTGAACGTGACCGTCAAAAGCACGGCGAGGGCTCGCAAGAAGGCGGCCCCCGCTGTCCCTGACACCCTCCGCGCCGCGGGTACGGACGCCCAGCCGGAGCTCGTCCAACTGCTCACGCCGGAAGGCGAGCGGGTCGAGCACCCGGACTACCCCCTCACCACCACTCCGGAGGAGCTGCGCTCCCTCTACCGCGACCTGGTGCTGGTGCGCCGGTTCGACGGCGAGGCCACCGCGCTGCAGCGCCAGGGCGAGCTGGGCCTGTGGGCCTCGCTGCTCGGCCAGGAGGCCGCCCAGGTCGGCTCCGGCCGCGCCATGCGCACCGGCGACTACGCCTTCCCGACCTACCGCGAGCACGGCGTGGCCTGGTGCCGCGACGTCGACCCGCTGAACCTGCTCGGCATGTTCCGCGGCGTGAACCACGGCGGCTGGGACCCGAACGAGAAGAACTTCCACCTGTACACCATCGTGATCGGCGCGCAGACCCTGCACGCCACCGGATACGCGATGGGCATCAGCAAGGACGGCGCCGACGACGCGGTCATCGCGTACTTCGGCGACGGCGCCTCCAGCCAGGGCGACGTCAACGAGGCCTTCACCTTCGCCTCGGTCTACAACGCGCCGGTCGTGTTCTTCTGCCAGAACAACCAGTGGGCGATCTCCGAGCCCACCACCACCCAGACCAAGATCCCGCTGTACCGCCGCGCCTCCGGCTTCGGCTTCCCCGGCGTGCGGGTCGACGGCAACGACGTGCTGGCCTGCCTGGCGGTCACCCGCTGGGCGCTCGACCACGCCCGCAGCGGCAACGGCCCGGTGCTGATCGAGGCGTTCACCTACCGGATGGGCGCCCACACCACCTCCGACGACCCCACCCGCTACCGGCACAACGAGGAGACCGAGGCCTGGAAGGCCAAGGACCCGATCTCCCGGCTCCGCGCCCACCTGGAGAAGGAGGGCCTGGCCGACGAGGAGTTCTTCGCCGCCGTCGACGCCGAGAGCGAGAAGCTGGGGCTGCGGGTGCGCGAGGGCGTGCGCAGCATGCCGGACCCGGACCCGACGCTGATCTTCGACCACGTGTACAGCGAGCCGCACGCGTTGGTCGATGAGGAACGGGCCGAGTACGTCGAGTACGCGGCCTCCTTCGAGGCGGGGGAGAACCACTGATGGCCGGTCAGCTGAGCATCGCCAAGGCGCTGAACGGGGCGCTGCGCAAGTCGCTGGAGAACGACCCGAAGACCCTCCTCATGGGCGAGGACATCGGCAAGCTCGGTGGCGTCTTCCGGATCACCGACGGCCTGCAGAAGGACTTCGGCGAGGGCCGGGTGATCGACTCCCCACTGGCCGAGTCCGGCATCGTCGGCACCGCGATCGGCCTGGCGCTGCGCGGCTACCGCCCGGTGGTGGAGATCCAGTTCGACGGCTTCGTCTACCCGGCCTTCGACCAGATCGTCTCCCAGCTGGCGAAGATGCACGCCCGCGCCCTCGGCCACGTCAAGATGCCCGTCACCATCCGCATCCCGTACGCGGGCGGCATCGGCGCCGTCGAGCACCACAGCGAGTCGCACGAGGCGTACTTCGCGCACACCGCCGGTCTGCGCGTGGTCACCCCGTCCAGCGCGCACGACGCGCACTGGATGCTGCGGCAGGCGATCGAGTCGGACGACCCGGTCATCTTCCTGGAGCCCAAGCGCCGTTACTGGGACAAGGGCGAGGTCGGCGACGCCGCCGACCTGGGCCTGCACGACGCCCGGATCGTCCGGCCCGGCACCGACGCGACGCTGATCGCGTACGGCCCGATGGTCAAGGTCTGCCTTGAGGCCGCCGCGGCCGCCGAGGAGGACGGCCGCCGGCTGGAGGTCGTCGACCTGCGCTCGCTCTCCCCGGTGGACTTCACCACCCTGGAGGAGTCGGTCAAGCGCACCGGCCGCGCCGTCGTGGTGCACGAGGCACCGGTCTTCCTGGGCATGGGCGCCGAACTGGCCGCCCGGCTCACGGAGAAGTGCTTCTACCACTTGGAGGCACCCGTCCTCCGGGTCGGCGGCTACTACGCGCCGTACCCGCCGTCCCGCGTCGAGGAGGCCTTCCTCCCCGACCTGGACCGCGTGCTCGACGCCGTCGACCGCGCGCTCGCGTACTGATTCCGGGGAGCGAAGATGACCACCGAAGTTCGCTCGCTCCGCGAGTTCAAGATGCCCGATGTGGGCGAGGGCCTCACCGAGGCCGAGATCCTCAGCTGGTACGTCAAGCCCGGTGACACCGTCACCGACGGGCAGGTCGTCTGCGAGGTGGAGACCGCCAAGGCCGCCGTGGAGCTGCCCATCCCGTTCAACGGGGTGGTCGAGCAGCTGTTCTTCCCCGAGGGCGCGACGGTCGACGTCGGCACCGTGATCATCTCCGTTGCGGTCGCCGGGGAGGCGGGGGCTGCGGCTCCGGCCGCTTCGGCCGCTGCTCCGGCGCCGGTTGCTGCGGCTGCGGTCGCCGTCGCGGAGGAGGAGGTCGTGCCGGAGCGCCGCGAGGTGCTGGTCGGGTACGGCCCGCGCACCGGCGGCACCCAGCGCCGGGCGCGACGGACGACCACCACCAAGGTCGCCGCGACGGCGCCGGCTCCGGCTGCACCTGCTCCGGTCGCCCCGGCTGTTCCTGCTGCGCCGGTCGCTCCGGTCGCTGAAGTTCCCTCCGGGGAAAGGCCGTTGGCGAAGCCTCCGGTGCGCAAGCTGGCCAAGGACCTCGGCGTCGACCTGCGCGCGGTGACGCCGACCGGCCGCGACGGCGTGATCACCCGCGAGGACGTGCACGCGTACGCCGCCGCCCAGGCCGCTCCGGTGGCCCCGGCTGCGGCAGCCCCGGCGGCCCAGGCCGTCGCGGTCGAGGCGGTCGCGGGCGAGGCGGTCGTGGCGCCGGTGCCCGTGCCCACCGCGGGCGACGTCCGGGTGCCGGTCAAGGGCGTCCGCAAGGCGACCGCGCAGGCGATGGTGGCCTCGGCCTTCACCGCCCCGCACGTCACCGAGTTCGTCCAGGTCGACGTGACCCGCACGATGAAGTTCGTCCGCCGGCTCAAGGAGAGCGGCGAGCTGGGCCGGGACGTCCGGGTCAGCCCGCTGCTGATCGTCGCCAAGGCGCTGCTCACCGCGATCAAGCGGCACCCCGAGATCAACGCGCAGTGGGACGAGGCGGCCCAGGAGATCGTCATCAAGGGCCAGGTGAACCTCGGCATCGCCGCGGCCACCCCGCGCGGCCTGATCGTCCCGAACATCAAGGACGCCGGGTCCAAGACCCTGGCGGGGCTGGCCACTTCGCTCGGCGAGCTGGTCGAGACCGCCCGTCAGGGCAAGACCTCCCCGGCCGACATGCAGGGCGGGACGGTCACCATCACCAATGTCGGCGTCTTCGGCGTCGACACCGGCACCCCGATCCTCAACCCGGGTGAGGCCGCCATCCTGGCCTTCGGCGCGGTCCGGGAACTGCCGTGGGTGCACAAGGGCAAGGTCGTCCCGCGCCAGGTCACCACGCTGGCGCTCTCCTTCGACCACCGCCTGGTGGACGGGGAGTTGGGCTCCAAGGTGCTGGCCGACGTGGCCGCCCTGCTGGAGCAGCCGAAGCGCCTGATCACCTGGGGCTGACGTCCCGTCGTCCGGCTCGTCCGGCCTGAGACGGAAGAAGGGGCCCTCCACCGCACTCGCCGTGCGGGGGAGGGCCCCTCCTTCGTGTGCCGGCCCTACCGCCGGGGGCGGAGGCGACGGACGGCGATCAGGACGCCGGCCCCGAGGGCGAGCAGGGCGGCGGAGGAGACGGCGAGGAAGGTGTTGCGGGAGGAGGCGCCGGTGTGGGCCAGCTCGGGGGTGCCGGCGGGCGCGGTGGTGGCCGGCGCGGCGGTGGTCGGTGCGGCGGTGGTCGGTGCGGCGGTCGGGGTCGACGGCTTGGGAGCCTCGGCGGCCGGGGCGGCGTCCTTGGTCCGGTCGGCGGCCGGCTCGGTGTCCTTGGAGGGTGCAGGCTTGGCCGTGGTGGTCGGCTTGGCGGGCGACGCCGGGTGCACGACCTTGACGTCGGTGCTCACGCCCCGGCCCTCGCTCGGCGTGACGGTGACCTGGAGCCCGTCGATGCCCTTGGCCACGTCGGCGGAGAGCCCGACCCGGAAGCGGTAGCGGACGGCGTGACCGTCGGCGAGGGGCCCGCCGGCGGACGGGACGGCGCCGCCGATCGCCGGGTCGCAGCCGTTGTGCAGCGTCACGCGCGTCCACGTGCCGTTCGCCATCACCTCGGCGGTGACCTGCGAGGGCTTCGGGGTGGCCCCCTTCGTGTTGAAGAACGAGATGCCCGGGAAGATCCGGTGGTAGTCGGCGCCGGTCCCGTTGAAGAACTGGACGTCGAACTCCACCTTGGGGCCGCCGGCGGTGATCGCGCCGGGGGCGGCGAGGAACGTGCTGGTGGCGCCCTGGCCGTGCAGTTCGACGGACTGGTCCTGCTCGGCGGCGGCGGAGGGCTTCGCCGGAGCGGTGACGGGGGCGTCGTCCGGGGCGCCGCAGGCCCAGGCGGTGTCGGTGGCGAGGAGCTGGAGGCCGCCGGCGAGGACGGTGGCGGCGGCGAGGGTGGCGATGCGGCGGCGGGCGGAGAAGGCGCGGTCGTTCTTCGCAAAACGGGTGATAACGGACGTACGCATGACGTGACTCCCCAAGGTCATGTGACTGACGGTGTGTTGGTGAAGACGACCGGCTCCGCTCCTCGTGAGCGGAAGCGCCCCCCGGCTCTGCCGGTCTCGCTCTCCGTGCCTTCATCTGTATGGACGCGCATCCCCCGCGGGGGTTGCAGGTGAGTTCAAAAGTTTTTTCGGGAGCCTTCCGGCGGGCTTCGGGATACTGCCGGAATGACGGATGAGCTGACAGTCCGACCGGAGACGGCGCCGGTCGGGAGCGGGGAACGCCGGTCGTTGCGGCGGGACGTGTCGGGGCCGGCGCTGCTGGCGGGGCTGGTGTGCGTCGCGGTGTCCTTCTCGGGGCCGCTGGTGGTGGTGCTCGCGGCGGCGGCCGCCGGACGGCTGGACGCGGCGCACACGGCGTCCTGGATCTGGGCGGTGGCGATCGGCAGCGGGGTGAGCGGCTTCGCGCTGAGCTGGTGGACCCGGACACCGGTGATCACCGCCTGGTCCACCCCGGGAGCCGCGCTGCTGGTGACCAGCCTGGGTGACTACCCGTACCGGGACGCCATCGGTGCGTTCCTGGTGAGCGCGGCGGTGGTGGCCCTGTTCGGGGTGACCGGCTGGTTCGGCCGGCTGATCGCGGCGGTGCCGGTGGGGATCGTGAACGCGATGCTGGCGGGCATCCTGTTCTCCTTCGGCGCCGGGATCTTCGGCGCCGTGCACAGCGCGCCGGTGCTGGTGGTCGGCAGCTTCGCGGCCTTCCTGCTGGCCAAGCGGTTCGCCCCGCGGTACGCCGTGCCGGTCGCGCTGGCGGTCGGCGGGGTGCTGGCGGCGCTCACCGTCGGACTGCCGTTGCACCTCGGCTCGGGCGGGCCGACCGTCCCGGTGCTGACGGTGCCGTCATTCTCCTGGGCCGCCCTGGTGGGGCTGGCGCTGCCGCTCACGATCGTCACGCTGGCCTCGCAGAACGCGCCGGGCCTCGGGGTGATGCGGGCCTTCGGCTACCGGGCGGACGACCGGCTGCTGATCGGCTCGACCGGCGCGGTGTCGATGCTGCTGGCACCGTTCGGCTCGCCCGGGGTGAACCTGGCGGCGATCACGGCGGCGATCTGCTCGGGCCCGGAGGCCCATCCGGACCCGCGCCGCCGGTACGTCGCGGGGATGTCCTCCGGGGTGCTCTACGTGCTGGTGGGCAGCTTCGGCGGGGTGCTGGTGAGCCTGTTCACCGGGCTGCCGAAGGAACTGATCGCGGTGATCGCCGGGGTCGCGCTGCTCGCCTCGTTGCAGGGCAGCCTGGCGGCGGCGGTCGCGGCGGAGCGCGGGCGGGACGCGGCAGTGGTGACCTTCCTGGCCAGCGCCTCGGGGATGAGCCTGTTCGGGATCGGCTCGGCCTTCTGGGGGCTGCTCTTCGGGCTGGGCACCCATCTGCTGCTGGACTTCCGGAGGAGCTGAGGAGGAGTAGCCATTGGAGTAGTCATTGGTATGGCATGGATGATCCGCATGGTCCGGGTGGCTCGTATGGCTGGGAGGATGCGGATCGTTCGGCCAGGTCGGTGACATTTGCGGACGCCGGTGGGGGCGACACGCCGGTCCGGGTACGTCTCCGCTCCACCACCCGGGCGACGCCGGGTGACCGGAGCCCCGAGGACGCACCCGAATGCCACCTGGCAACCCTGGCCGTCTCGTTCGGAGTCTGGCCGCGCTCGTGCTGGTGTCCACCGCCGTACTCCCCGCCGCCCTGGAGCTGGTCGGCCCCTCGCCGTTCGGTGTGATCGGCCCCGGGGCCCCGGCCGACCGGGCGGTGCCGCCGCACACCGCCCTCCGCGCCGACCAGCGGATACCCGTCGCCGCCCCCACCGTCGACATACGCCGCACCGGCGACCCGGCCAACCGGATCACCCTGGTCCTGCTCGGCGACGGCTACACGGCCGGCGAACAGGACCTGTTCCGGCAGCAGGCCGACAAGGCCTGGCACGCACTGATGGACATCGAGCCCTTCCGCACCTACCAGGGCTTCTTCAACATAAGGCGGGTCGAGGTCGTCTCCCCGTCCTCCGGGATAGCCGAGACCGAGAGCCGCGGCCGCAACCCGGCCACCCCGCTCGGCATGCACTTCTGGTGCGAGGGCACCGCCCGGCTGCTCTGCGCCGACGAGGCCGCCACCGCCCGCTACGCGGGGGACGGCGCCGGGCCGCAGTACCTGATCGCGCTGGCCAACTCCACGGAGTACGGCGGCGCCGGCGGCACCGGGGTGACCACCCTGGCCGGCGGCAGCCCCGACGCCGGGCGGATCATCCAGCACGAGATCGGGCACACCGTCGGGGACCTCGGCGACGAGTACGACAGCGCCCCGGACGACGCCGACTACCCGAACCTCTCCACCCTCAACGCCGACGACATGCGCAAGAAGCAGACCAAGTGGTGGCGTTGGCTGGGCGCCGAGTCCCCGGACGGCGCCGGCAAGGTCGGGGCGTACCGCAGCGCCAACGGCCTCTACCGGCCCACGCCCGACTCCGTGATGCGCACCCTGGGCAGCGCGTACAACCTCCCCTCGCGCGAGGCGATCGTCGAGGAGCTGTACCGAAAGGTCCGCCCGACCGACCCCCCGCTGCCGTCGCCCGGTGAGGTCACCGGGCGGCCCCGGCTCGATGTCCGCCCGCTGCCGCTGACCGGTCCGCGGCAGCTGAAGGTGGAGTGGAAGGTGAACGGCGTCCCGGTCACGCCGCAGTCCGCCGACGGCTCCTGGCTGGACACCGCGCAGCTGGACCTCCCCGCCGGCCGGACGGCCACCGTGACGGCGACCGTCCGGGACACCACCGACTGGGTACGGGACGAGGGCTTCCGGGACCGCTACATGACCCGGTCGGTGTCCTGGACGCTGACCGGCTGAGGCCGGGGGAGGTCGGTTGCGGCTGGACGCTGACCGGCTGCGGCCCGGGGAGACCGTCACGGGCTCCGGGCGACCGAGCCCCGCCCAGACCATCCGATCATGGGATGACTAGTCTGGGTCGCACTATGCCCGTGGAGCCCGCCCGTTCAGTCCTGCCCCTGTCCGTCCCCGCTCCCCGCACCACTGCCGAGCCCGTTCCGGCCCTCCCGTCGCCGCCCGGTGGCCGCGCGGCCTGGCTGGCCTGGGCCATCGGCGCCAGCGTCTACATCCTGGCCGTCATCCACCGCACCAGCCTCGGGGTGGCCGGCCTGGACGCCGCGGACCGCTTCGGCATCGGCGCCTCGGCGCTCTCCACCTTCTCCATCCTCCAGGTGCTGGTCTACGCGGCCATGCAGATCCCGGTCGGCCTGCTGGTGGACCGCTTCGGGCCGCGCCGGGTGCTGCTGATCGGCATCGTGCTGCTCAGCACCGGCCAGCTGGCCTTCGCGTTCAGCTCCTCCTTCGCCCCCGCACTGGGCTCCCGGGCGGTGCTCGGCTGCGGCGACGCGATGACCTTCATCAGCGTGCTGCGGATCGCCGCCCGCTGGTTCCCGGCCGCGAAGAACCCGTTCGTGGCGCAGCTGACCGGCCTGGCCGGCATGGGCGGCAACCTGATCACCACCGTGGTGCTCGCCGAGGCGTTGCACAGCGAGGGCTGGACGCCCACCTTCACCGCGATCGCGGTGCTGGGCGTCGCGGTGTTCGCGCTGGTCGCCCTCTTCCTGAAGGAGGCGCCGGCGACTGCCGTACGGCCGGTGGATCAGGTGGCGGCTGCGGCCGTGGCCCGGCCGAAGGTCGGGCGGCAGGTGCTCGCCTGCTGGCGGGAACCGGGTACCCGGCTCGGTCTCTGGGTGCACTTCACCACCCAGTTCCCCGGCAACGCCTTCGGCCTGCTCTGGGGACTGCCCTACCTCGTCGAGGCGCAGGGCATGTCCCGCGCCGGAGCCGGCGGGCTGCTGACCCTGCTGGTGCTCAGCAACATGACCTTCGGCTTCCTCTTCGGGCGACTGCTCTCCGCCTCGGCCCGCGCCCGGATGCCGATCGTGCTCACCACCATCGGGACCACCGCGCTCGGCTGGGCCCTGGTGCTGGCCTGGCCCGGCGGGCACCCGCCGATGTGGCTGCTCGTCGGGATCATCCTGGTCATGGGCAGCAACGGCCCGGCCTCCCTGGTCGGCCTGGACTACGCCCGCTCCCGGAACCCGGCGGAACGCCTCGGCACCGCCTCCGGCATCGTCAACATGGGCGGCTTCATCGGCACGATGATCACGCTCTTCGGCATCGGCGTCCTGCTCGACGCCCTCTCCCCGGCCGGCGCGGGAGCCTACTCGGCCGGCGCCTTCCGCTGGGCGTTCTGCTGGCAGTACGTCCCGCTGGCAGTGGGGACGGCGATGATCCTGCGGCTGCGGCGGAAGGTTGCGGCGGCGGCGCCGTAGGGTTTCCGGCCTGTGGAAATGCCGCAACCCTCACGTCAAGTGAGGGTTGGCGGTGGCATCAGCGGCCGTACTCCCGCATGAAGGCGGCCATCTGCAGCGGTGTCCCGAAGAGCCGGGCGCCGTGCAGTTCCGCGTACATCGGTCCGTGCTCCGGAATGGGCTCGGTACTGGGGGCGTGCTGCGCTTCGCGGCGCAGGCGCATCAGGTCCACCAGCTTCAGCTTCGGGCAGCCGGGGACGACCCGGCTGCCCCGGATGCCGACCCGCTCGTCGCTCGGGCAGGCGAAGTACGGGCCGAACGGTGGTCCGCTGTCCTCCTCCCGGCTCGGCAGGTAGAGGATCATTTCCCCGTGCCGGCAGTGGACCGTCCCATCCGAGTGGACGGTCAGGCCGGGCCAGTCCTCGTGGTCGATCTCCGCGACGATCTGCACCTGCTGCCCGATCGCCTCGGCCAGGGTCTCCGCCATCCGCCGCTGCTGGGTCGGGACGTCGGTGTCGCCGCGGCGGATGGAGGGGAGGAGGTCGCGGGTGACCCATTCCTGAAAGGGTTGGGCGTTGGGTTTCGTCGACCTCATGATCAAGGTGTAGAGACCGCTCTCGCTCAGGACGCCAAGGATCGGGTTCCCCCGCACGTAGGGTTTCTGACCTGCGGAAACGTCATTACCCTCAGAATTTCTGAGGCTAATCGAGCGCAGGTTGACCGTCCGCACGTCCACGGGATTCACGATCTTGAGGGCTTCGCTCGGGTTGCCTCGTCCGAGGATCCGGCACACGTCCGCCGTGACGAACCACGGCACCCCGTCGATCATCACGACCCTGATCGGCTGACCCGTGACCGGGAAGCTCGACCGGACCAGCACCATCGATTTCTCTTCGTCGTCCATAGGGACGTCCTCCTCCTCTTCCGGGTGATGGCAGGACTGCCCGGAACAACGAGGCCGAACAGGTGAGGTGACTGGTGCTGGGTTGACGCATGGGTGCACGAGTGGTGCCGACCCGGCGCGCACTCGTTCGTGCACGCCGGGTGGTGCGCGCCCGGGGACGTCAGATGGTGACGGCGAAGTTGGCGAGCACCCGTTCGGCCAGTTCCTGGTCGCCCTCGGCGGTCACCGGGCCGGGACGGCCGCGGCCGCAGGCGAGCCGGAGGTACGTCTCCCAGTCCATGGTGAGCTGGACGTCGGGGGCCAGGCTGATCGACTCGTCCACGGTGCCGTGGCCGGTGGCGTCGACCCGGACGGTGCGCAGGAACTCGACCGGCCCGGTGACGTCCAGCACCAGGGTCGTCCCGGCCGGGGCGCCGGCCTTGTTGGCGACGGCCTTGGGCAGCAGCTCCAGCAGCAGGTCCCGGGCGATCAGGGCGGCCGGGGCGTCGAGGTTGCCGGGGATGCCCAGGGCGCGACGCAGGTCCTGCTCGTGCGCCCAGACGTCGAAGGCCCGCATCCGCAGCAGCTGGTGGTACGGGACGTCCCTGGCGAGCGGACCGCCCGGCCAGCGCACCGGCTCCTCGGGCGTCTGCTTGGCGTTCCGCAGCGCGCGGGAGCGGCGGATGATCGTGTACTCCAGCTCGCTGGTCATCTCCAGCGCGGTGTGGCAGCGGCGCTTGTCGACGGGCAGTTCGACGTAGCGGGCGAACTCGCTGGCCACGTGGCGCAGGTCACGCGGCAGCGAGTGGATCGGGCGGGGGTCGCCGAGCAGTTCGGACTCGACGGCGATGACGTGCGAGACGACGTCCCGGACGGACCAGCCGGGGCACTCGGTGGCCCGGTTCCAGGAGTCCTCGGGGAGGGGGGCGACCAGCTCCGATATGGACTCGATGCTCTGGGTCCACGCCTCGGTGTAAGCCTGCACGGTCTGGTTGTCCGTCACGGGAATTCTCCGGCCCTCCGTCAGCTTCCTTGCCCGTTCGCGCCCTGCCGTCACGGCCGGCCGGGATGGTCCGGCTTCCGGGCGCGCACGCTAACCGCACGTTACGCTGCCGGGAGACAGCTGGGCAGCGCTTTCGGGTGACGATCGTAGGACTCTTGCCGTGGACGGTGGTACTGTGCGCGCTTCATTGATCCAACTCGCGGTTTCCGACGCCGAGCCGCCCGCCGAACGGCGGGCCAGGGCGGCGGCGTTGGTACGGGCGCAGCAGGGCGCCGACCTGGTGGTGCTGCCGGAGCTGTGGCCGCTCGGCGGTTTCGCGTACGACCTCTGGTCGGACGGCGCGGAGACGCTGGACGGGCCCACCTCGGACGCGATGGCGGCCGCCGCCCGGGCCGCCGGGGTCTGGCTGCACGCGGGGTCGATCGTCGAGCGGGATCCGGACGGGCCGATCTACAACACGTCGATGCTGTTCGCCCCGGACGGCGAGCTGGTGCACACCTACCGCAAGATCCACCGCTTCGGCTTCGACAGCGGTGAGGCGGTGGTGATGGGCGCCGGCCAGGAGATCGTCACCGCGCCGACCGACTTCGCCACGCTGGGCCTGGCCACCTGCTACGACCTGCGCTTCCCGGAGCTGTTCCGGGCGCTGCTGGACGCCGGCGCGCAGCTGCTGGTGGTCCCGGCGGCCTGGCCGGCCAGGCGGCGGGAGCACTGGACGCTGCTGGCCCGGGCGCGGGCGGTGGAGGAGCAGGCGTTCGTGCTGGCCTGCAACACCGCCGGGACGCACGCCGGGGTGGAGCAGGCCGGGCACAGCGTCGTGGTGGACCCGTGGGGCAGGGTGCTGGCCGAGGCGGGGATGACGGAGGAGGTGCTGACGGTCGAGTTCGACCCGGCCGAGGTGGCCAGGGCACGCGAGGAATTCCCGGTGCTGCGGGACCGCCTGCTGGGGATTCCGGCACCGGTCCAGCGCTAGGGACAAGCCCTGGGTGCATCGACCACGGAGGGTTGGTTCGTACCTGGCGCGCACGGGTTTGAGAAGATGAGCACTCGTCGTGTTCCCGCCGGTCCGTGAGGACCGGCCCGGTCGGCCCGCCCGAGGAGGTCGCGCCCATGCCTGGCGACGGTGCAGGCCCCACCCCGCGCCCCGTCATCCACCGCAACAGCCTGCGCGAGCAGATCGCCGGCGCGCTGCGCGAGGAGATGATGGCCGGCCGACTCGAAGCCGGCCGCAACTTCACCGTCAAGGAGATCGCCGAGCTGTACGGCGTCTCCGCGACCCCGGCCCGGGAGGCGCTGGTCGACCTCGGCGCCCAGGGCCTGCTGCGGACCGAGCACCACCGCGGCTTCACCGTGCCCGAGCTGTGCTGGGACGACTTCCTGGAGATCTTCGAGTCCCGGGTGCTGCTCACGGACAGCTTCCACCGCCAGTTCACCACCCGCCGGGCGCTGCCCGACCTCAGCCGGCTGCCCTCGCTGCACCGCCGGGCCGACGCGGCGGTCCGGGCCGCCCGGGCCGGGAACCTGGACGTGATGGTGGGCTGCGACCGCCGCTTCTGGCAGGAGGTCGCCGGGCTGCTCGGCAACCGCCGGATCGCCGACTACCTGGACTGGCTGCGGGTGCAGTCCTGGATGTTCGCCGCCCCCTACCTGCGGGAGGTGTCCACCCTGGCCGGGGTCTGCTGGGACCGCCACCTGGACCTGGTCGGGGCGATCGAGGCGCACGACCTGGCCGGCGCGCACCGGATCATCTGCGAGTACAACCTGTACACGGCCCGGCTGTTGGCGGGGCTGGCCGGGCAGCCGCTGGAGTCGGTGACGGTCCTGGGCCTGCTCACCGAGACGACCGGGACGCCCGGAATGGCCGGGACGGCCGAGGCGACCGGGACGGCGGAGGCGACCGGGGCGCAACAGCCGCCGGCCGCCGAACCCGCCCCGGAGCCTTCGCCCGGGCCCGCGACGTCAGCCACGTCGGAGCCCGAGACCTCGTCCGGGCCGGAGCCCGTGCCCGGTGCGACCGGTGCCGGGCGGGCCCGGCGGGGCGACGAGGTCGGCCGTGAGCTGGGTCGTGAGCTGGGGCTGGGCCTCGGCCTGGTGCCGCAGCCCCGCTCGCTGTCGTACGGCCGGTTCGGCCGCCGGCTGCCCGAACCCGCCCCCGAGGCTCCGCGGGGACGGCCCGACCCGCACGCCGCCCCGGGCCGGTAGGGTGGCGGGCGTCGAACCGGGCGCCCGCGAAAGGGCCGTCCGGGTACCGACCCCCCGCCCCCTGTCGTCGCCCCGCCCCCCGGCGGGCGATCCCCGCCGCCCGGAGAGGAACTGCCGGCCATGGCCTGCGACCTCTGGCTCGTCCCGCTGGTGGACGTGCTGAGCCACAGTCCCGACAACCCCTTCCGGGACGACCTCGCGCTCTACAACGCGGTGTTGACCTCACACGGGCTGCCCCAGGTGCCGGTCTACGAGTACGTCCCGGGCATCAGCGGGGCGGTCGAGCCGATAGCCGCCTTCGACTACGACTCGCTGCACTTCCTGCGCCGCGCCTACCTGTTGGGCCTCACCGGCCTGGACATCACCCCGGTCGACGCGCTCGGCGGCGACTACGAGCAGTTGCTGGAGATGTTCGAGAGCAGCGCCGAACAGTCGCACCTGGTCTGGCACTTCGACCACGCCGGGGCGTACGTGCCGGTCGAGTTCCAGGTGCCGCTGGTGGACGACGCGCTGCTCGCCTCCGGCGGCCCGCTCGGCTCCAGCCACGGGCTGCTGCGCGAACTCCAGGCGGTGGCACCGGCCCTGGGCATCGACCCGCTCAACCCCCCGGACCCGACCCGGCCGCTCGGCCCGACCGGGCTGGAGCAGCCGTTCGGGCCGCCGATCGACGACGTGCACCCCTTCGCCCGCGAGCGGCACGCCTGGTCGGGCCTGTACGCGGCGGCCGCCAGGAGCGTCACCCAGGGGTCGATGATCGTCTTCGCCTGAGCCAGGACGGTCCCCACCGCGGCGCCCTACCGCAGCGGCCCCTCCGGCGGCCGCTGGCGCGGCATCGTGGGCCGGGTGCCCGGCGGCGGCAGCACCCGCACCTGGGCGCCCACCCCCGGTTCGGAGCGCCCGCCCCAGCTGCCGGGGGCCTGGGTGGGCAGCTGGGTCATCGAGGCGCGGAACTCCAGCATCCACTCCGCGGTCTCGGTGCGGACCATGTCCGAGATGTCCTCGCAGAACCGGCGCAGCACGCCCAGGCAGCGCTCGGCGGCCTCGCCCGCGGTGCCCTCGGTCGGGCCGAGCACCTCGCGCACGCACTCCGACGCCCAGTCGAACTGGAAGGCCTCCAGCCGGCGTTGCAGCGCCTGGCCGGTGGAGACGTCCCGCATCCAGCCGGAGGTCAGGCCGAAGGCCCGGTCGGCGCCGTGGCAGGCGGCGGCGAGGGCCAGGCCGACGTAGCCCCAGCCGGTGCCGTGCGCGAAGCTGCCGGCCAGGTCGACCAGCGGGGCGGTCACCCCGGCGACCGCGAAGCCGGCCGTGCCGAACCGCAGCAGGCGCGCCCAGCGGCGCTTCCAGACCCGGTCCCGGCGGTACCACTCGATGGCTTCGACCGCCCGCTCCTCGGACCAGCGGTAGAGCTCCTCCAGTCGCTCGGCGGGCTCGCCCCAGTCCCCGAGCGGGAACTGGCGGGTGCTCAGATCGTTCCGGCGGTGGGTGGCGGCCCGCCGGACGACGGCGGTGGCCGGCGGGTCCTCCTCGCCGATCTCCTTGCCCCAGGCACTCTCCTCGGGCTGCATTTCCGGCTGGCTCACCTGTGGGGCTCCCTGTGGCGGGCGGGCGGCTGGTTCTGGCGGCGCATCGACTGACGTGACGTCTGCCGGTGGTTGTCCAACAGCACTTCTTACCGCCAAATGGCTGACCATGGGGGAGCTTCCCGGTTGATCGTTACGGGTTCGGGCCCCTGGAACCCGAGGTGAGCGGGTTGCGGGGGTCGGCGGGATTTCACTCGTCCGAGCGAGGGCCCGGTGACCCGTGGTCGTGACTCGGGCACCCAGCGTCCACCGGACCCCTCCGGGCTTGGAGGATCCTCCGGCATCGTCGGCGTACGGAGCTGTTCTCCTGGAGGATCAGACGGGACCGGAGGGCGGCCCGAACCGGCCACCGACTACGCTGCCAGGCGTGAAGGTCCTCGTCATCGGCGGCGGCGCCCGCGAACACGCCCTGTGCCGCTCTCTGTCCCAAGATCCCGCCGTGACCGAGCTGCACTGTGCCCCGGGCAATGCCGGGATCGCACAGGTGGCGACGGTCCACCCGGTCGACCAGCTGGACGGTGCGCAGGTCACCGCGCTGGCCCGGCGCCTCGACGCCGCCCTGGTGGTGGTCGGCCCGGAGGCCCCGCTGGTGGCCGGCGTCGCCGACGCCGTGCGCGCGGCCGGCATCCCGGTGTTCGGCCCCTCCGCGGCCGCCGCACGGCTGGAGGGCTCCAAGGCCTTCGCCAAGGACGTGATGGCCGGGGCCGGCGTCCCCACCGCCCGCTCCTACGTCTGCACCACCGCCGCCGAGGCCGCCGAGGCGCTGGACGCCTTCGGCGCCCCGTACGTGGTCAAGGACGACGGGCTGGCCGCCGGCAAGGGCGTCGTGGTCACCTCCGACCGCGAGGCCGCGCTGGCCCACGCCGCCTCCTGCGAGCGCGTGGTCATCGAGGAGTACCTGGACGGCCCCGAGGTCTCGCTGTTCGCGATCACCGACGGCACCACGGTCGTCCCGCTGCAGCCCGCGCAGGACTTCAAGCGCGCGCTGGACGGTGACGAGGGCCCCAACACCGGCGGCATGGGTGCCTACTCGCCGCTGCCCTGGGCGCCCGCCGGGCTGGTCGAGGAGGTCCAGGAGACCGTTCTGCAGCCGACCGTGGACGAGCTGCGCCGCCGCGGCACCGAGTTCTCCGGCCTGCTCTACGCGGGCCTCGCGCTCACCTCGCGCGGCACCCGGGTGATCGAGTTCAACGCCCGCTTCGGCGACCCGGAGACCCAGGTCGTGCTGGCCCGGCTGCGCACCCCGCTGGCCGGCGTGCTGCTGGCCGCCGCCACCGGCACTCTGGGCCAGCTGGAGCCGCTGCGCTGGGATGAGGGCGCGGCCGTCACCGTGGTCGTCGCCTCCGAGGGCTACCCGGCCGCGCCGCGCACCGGTGACCCGATCGAGGGACTGGCCGAGGCCGAGGCGGACGGCACCGCGTTCGTGCTGCACGCCGGGACGAAGGCCGGCGCGGACGGCGAGGTGCTGAGCGCCGGCGGCCGCGTGCTGTCGGTCACCGCGACCGGCGCCGACCTGGCCGAGGCGCGCGAGCGTGCGTACGCCGCCGTGGACCGGATCAGCCTCAAGGGCGGTCAGCACCGCACCGACATCGCGCTGAAGGCGGCCACCGCGTAGGGAAGTTAGGCCGTACCGAGGCCGCTCGGAGGGCGCTGCGGACCGTGGGAACCAACCCCCATGGACGCAGCGCCCGCGGCGTTTCGGGGCTGGAGTAGCTCCGGGGACGGGCGAACCGTTCGGCCGTCGTATTCCAGCCCATCGGGTGACAGCACCCGCATCCGGCTGACGCAACCGGCCGCCCGGCCTTATGGTGCGCTGGATCGCAGCGCGCGGGGCCCGCGCGCCGGGGTCGCCGCCGGGTAGCGGCGCCTCCGCGGGGGGATGCTGGACGGCGTCCGGCCGGGTGGTCGCCCGGGTGCTTCGCACCGGACCGGTCGCGGGCGTCCGGAATCCGGGCGGCGTCACCGGGACGAGTGGAAACCGGGGCGATCCGGAACGACCACCCGGACCGGGGCGTCGAAAATGTCAGTAGCGCCACGCAGCATGCACTACCGGGTTCGGACGCCTCCGCTTCCCGGTCGGAACTGATCGTTTCGAGTCGGCTCAGGGCCCGTTTCCGGGCGCCCGAGGGCTCCGAAGGGGGTGCCGCACCGTATGGCCGCTGTCGACACCGCACGCGCTCATGCCCAGGCGGTCCTGCGGGTCCGGGGCCGCGCGCTGGCCGCCGCCGTCCTGCCCGCCGCCGTGGCGGTGGTCCTGCTCGCAGGCCGGTTCACCGGCCGGATCGGCGCGCCCGGCGCCGCCGACGCCGCCGGCTGGGACGCCGCCCGCTGGGCGGTCTGCGCGGTCGCCGCGCTGACCGTGCTGATCGCCGGAGTGACCGCCCGCGCCCTGCGGCGGGCCGAGCCGCCCAGGACCCCGGCCGTCCCGCTGGACCGCGCCGAGGCCCCCGAGCTGTACCGGCTGATCGACGAACTGGCCGACCGCCTGGACGTCCCCGCACCCTCCGCCGTCGCCCTCACCCCGGACTGCGACAGCTGGCTGGAGGACGTCCCGCCGACGCGCCGGCCGGGCCGGCTGCAGCCGCACTCCGAGCCGCCGGCCCCGGTACTGGTGATCGGCTCGCCCTTCCTCTGGTGGATGCGGTCCGGCGAGCTGCGGGCCCTGCTCGCCCCCGTGGTGGCCGGCACCGCGGCCTCCGCCGACCCGGAGATCGCCGCCGCCCGCCGCTTCCTGCGCAGCCTGGACGCCTGTCTGGACTCCGGCGCGGGCGCGGCCCCCGGCCTCGGCGGCGGCACCCTGGCCGCCCCGCCCCGGCCGCCCCGGCGCGGTCCGGCCGGCCTCGCCGACCGGGTCAGCCGCCGGATCACCCGCCGGCTGCTCGGCGCCTGCCGCGGCCACTCCGCCGAGCTGGAGCGCTCCGTCGCGGGCTGGGCCTCCGAGCAGGCCAGGACGGTCGACTACGGTCTGCGGATCGCCGCCCAGGAGCAGGTCGGCCTCGCCTACGCGGGCTGGGACCGGCTGCTCACCCGGGTCGCGCTGCCCGCCTGGCGGCTCGGCCGCCACCCCGTCCACCTCAACGCCGGCGTGGTCGCCGCGCTCACCGAGCTGTCCCGCCGTGACCGGCTGGCCGACGGCTACGGCACCCGGCTCGGCGACCGCCCCGCCTGTGACCTGCTGGAGGAGCCCGGCACCGTCGACCGGGCGGTCTCCCGGCTCGCCGCCGAGCTGTTCTTCGGCCGCCCGGCGGCCGGCTCCTGGCACGAGCTGGAGTGGGCCGACTACCCGGCCGAGGTGGTGGACGCCGGCTGGCGGGCGGGCGCCGCCACCCTGCAGTCCGCCCTGGACCGGCTCGCCCCGCAGTCCCGCCCCGGCTCCCCGACCCTCACCCGGCTGCTGGTCCGGCTCGCCGAGGGCGACGGCGAGCAGCTGGCCGCCACCCTCGCCGCCCAGCTGGCCCGCACCACCGCCCCGGCCCCGCTGCTCGAACCCGACCGCACCGGCCGCGACCTGCTGGTCGACCACGTCACCGCGATGGTCTGCTGCGCGGCCGTGGA
The DNA here is from genome assembly GCF_900199205.1 of Streptomyces sp. 1331.2. Taxonomy (NCBI): domain Bacteria; kingdom Bacillati; phylum Actinomycetota; class Actinomycetes; order Kitasatosporales; family Streptomycetaceae; genus Streptomyces; species Streptomyces sp. 1331.2. The sequence continues at coordinate 3,728,963 of NZ_OBMJ01000001.1, forward strand.
CAGCGCCGGCGGCGCCCCCGGCCTGGACTGGCTGGACGGCCCGGTGCTGCTGCTCGGCGGGGTCCGCCGCACCGACCTGGCCGGCCCGGTGGCCCAGGCCGTCGAGCAGGGCCAGGACGGCCCGCTGCGCGCCTGGCTGGACGCCGCCGACGTCCGTCTGGAGAAACCCGTCCGCCTGTGACCGGCGGGACGGCGCTCGACACCGGCGTACGCGCCCCCGGACGATTCGCCCGCCGGTCGTCGTCGCAGGCCGGAGGCCGTCCCCGGGAGGCACGCCAGATTCCCCGCACCAATTGCCACCGGAGGGTGACGGAGCACCAGCACTCTGTGGTGTATTGGACCGCACGCACATCCGGGGGGCACGTGCCAACCGGGCCTCGGGAGGCGGGCGAGGAGTCACGGAAGTGCACCTGGAGGGGCGCGTGGGCACCGAACTCAACCGCCGCTGGGAGTCCGGAACGCACGCCTACAGCGTCTCCGACCCCTTCGGCCAGGGCCCGCTGCCCTGGCTGCGCAGCCCGGACCAGTACCTGGCCGGCGCGGAGGGCGCCGTCCCCTGGTACGTCTCGGTGGACGCGCCCGGCCAGCAGCCGCTGACCGCCGGTGCCCGCCCCAAGCCGCCGGTCGGCACCCCGCAGAGCTCCAACGACGTGGACCAGCAGATCAAGGGCTTCGCCTCGGCCGGAGTGGTCCGCCCCGGCGGCTCGGTGGACTTCCGGGTCACCGTCAACCCGCCCCGCGAGTTCACCGTGGACGTCTACCGGATCGGCCACTACGGCGGCGACGGCGCCCACAAGATGACGTCCAGCCCGAGCATCGCCGGCCTCGCCCAGCCCGCCCCGCTGGTGGTCGACCGGACGGTCTCCTGCCACCACTGGTGGCACTCCTGGCGGCTGCAGGTCCCGGTGCACTGGAAGCCCGGCGCGTACGTCGCCGTGCTGACCACCGTGGACATGCTGCACCGCAGCCACATCCCGTTCACCGTCCGGGACTTCGACGACCAGGGGCACACCGCCGAGCTGCTCCTGGTGCTCCCGGACGTGACCTGGCAGGCGTACAACCTGTTCCCCGAGGACGGCCGCACCGGCGCCAGCCTCTACCACGCCTGGGACGGCCGGGGCGGCCTGGTCGGCGAACCGGAGGCGGCCGTCACCGTCTCCTTCGACCGCCCGCACGCCACCGCCGGGCTGCCGCTGCACGTCGGCCACGCGTACGACTTCATCCGCTGGGCCGAGCGCTACGGCTACGACCTCTCCTACGCCACCGCCACCGACCTGCACGCCGGCCTGGTCGATCCGTCCCGGCACCGGGCGCTGGTCTTCCCCGGCCACGACGAGTACTGGTCCGAGCCGATGCGCCGGGCCGCCGAGCGGGCCAGGGACGGCGGCACCTCGCTGGTGTTCCTCTCCGCCAACACCATGTACTGGCGGGTCGAGCTGACCGCCGCCGCCTCCGGCGAGCCCAACCGGCTGCTCAACTGCCGCAAGCGGCAGAAGGTGGGCCCCGGCAGCCCGGCCGCGGGCGCGGCCGGCGCGGCCAGCGCGCTGTGGCGGGACGCCGGCGAGCCCGAGCAGCACCTGCTCGGCGTGCAGTACTCGGGCCGGGTCGCCGCGCCCGTCCCGCTGGTCGCGCGGCACACCGCGCACTGGCTCTGGGACGGCACCGGCCTGCAGGAGGGCGACGAGCTGCCCGGCCTGGTCGCCGGCGAGGCCGACCGCTACTACCCCAAGGTCGCGCTGCCCGAGCACACCGAGCGGGTGCTGCTGGCGCACTCGCCGTACCGGGACCTGGCCGGGCGCACCCGCTACCAGGAGACCTCGCTGTACCGGGCGCCCAGCGGCGCGTACGTCTTCGCGGCCGGCACCTTCGCCTGGTCGCCCGCACTGGGCCGCCCCGGCCTGACCGACGAACGGATCCAGCGGGCCACCGCCAACCTCCTCGACCGGCTCTGCAAGAACTAGGGTTCGCGGGTCGTGAAAGACTGCGGGGGCAGTGACCTCCCCTTTCGCCGTGCCCCACGCCCGCGAACGACCCCTGAGGACTGAACACCTTGAGCGGATTTGTCACCAAGCCCGAGCCGGTCCAGGTACCCGGCCTGGTCCACCTGCACACCGGCAAGGTGCGCGACCTCTACCGCAACGAGTCGGGCGAGCTGGTCATGGTGGCCAGCGACCGGATGTCCGCCCACGACTGGGTGCTGCCGAACGAGATCCCCGACAAGGGCCGGGTCCTCACCCAGCTGTCGCTGTGGTGGTTCGAGCGGATCGCCGACATCGTCCCCAACCACGTGATCTCCACCGAGGTCCCGGCCGGCGCCCCCGCCGACTGGAAGGGCCGCACGCTGATCTGCAAGAGCCTGGACATGATCCCGGTCGAGGCGGTCGCCCGCGGCTACCTGGCCGGCTCCGGCCTGGCCGAGTACCAGGAGAGCCGCACGGTCTGCGGCATCGCCCTGCCCGAGGGCCTGGAGAACAGCTCCGAGCTGCCCGCCCCGATCTACACCCCGGCCCTCAAGGCCGAGGTCGGCGAGCACGACGAGAACGTCTCGTACGAGGAGACCGCACGCCGGATCGGTGCCGAGCCGGCCGCCCGGCTGCGCCGCACCACGCTGGACGTGTACGCCCGCGCCCGGGACATCGCCCGCGAGCGCGGCATCATCCTGGCCGACACCAAGTTCGAGTTCGGCCTGCTGGACGGCGAGCTGGTGATCGGCGACGAGGTGCTCACCCCGGACTCCTCCCGCTACTGGCCGGCCGACCAGTGGCAGCCGGGCCGCTCGCAGCCGTCCTTCGACAAGCAGCTGATCCGCGACTGGCTGGTCTCCCCGGCCTCCGGCTGGGACCGCTACAGCGAGCAGCCGCCGCCGGAGCTGCCCGCCGAGCTGGTCGAGCAGACCCGGGCCAAGTACATCGAGGTCTACGAGCTGCTGACCGGCACCACCTGGCAGTGATCCCGCGTCGCCCGCGGGCAGGGCTCAGATCCAGCCGTGCTCGCGGGCGATCCGCACCGCCGCGTGCCGGTTCTCCGCGCCCAGCTTGGTGGCCGCCGAGGACAGGTAGTTGCGGACGGTGCCCTGGGAGAGCGAGGCCCGCTCGGCGATCTCGGCGATCGAGGTGCCGTCGGCGGCCAGCTCCAGGACGTCCGTCTCGCGCGGGGTCAGCGGGGTCTCCCCGGCGCTGATCGCGTCCGCCGCCAGCTCCGGGTCCACGTACCGGCCGCCGGACCGTACGGTGCGGATGATGCCGGCCAGGTCCGCCGCCGAGACGGTCTTGGGCAGGAAGCCGCGCACCCCGACCTCCAGCGCCCGCTTCAGGTAGCCGGGGCGGCCGTGGCCGGTGACGATCATGCAGCGGCAGTCCGGCAGCAGCAGCCGCAGCCCGGCGGCCACCTCGATGCCGTCCTTTCCGGGCATCTGCAGGTCCAGCACCGCGACGTCCGGCCGGTGCGACTGCGCCATCGCCAGCGCCTCCGGCCCGGAACCGGCCTGGGCGACCACCTCGATGTCGTCCTCCAGCGAGAGCAGCGCGGCCAGCGCGCCCCGGATCAGGTGCTCGTCGTCGGCGAGCAGGACGCGGACGGGCGCGGTCTCGGTCTCGGTCATCGCGGGGCCTCTCCGGGGTGCAGCGGGACGGTGGCGAGCATCCGGAAGGTGCCCGCCTCGGCGGCCGGGACGGTCAGCTCCCCGTCGTGGGCGGCGAGCCGTTCGCGCAGGCCGCGCAGCCCGGTGCCGCTGCCCTGGGAGGGGAGCGGTACGGCGGGCACCCCGTCATTCTCCAGCTCCAGCACCGCCCGTCCGCCCTCCTGCCGCAGCCGGATCAGGCAGCGGCCGGCCTCGCTGTGCCGCAGCACGTTGGTGGTGGCCTCGCGGATCACCCAGCCGAACACCGACTGCACCGGCGGCGGCAGTTCGTCGACGCGCTCGCCGAGGTCGATCTCGCAGACGACGTCGGCGGAGCGCAGCACCGCCCGGGCACCGATCGCCTCGGCGTGCAGGTCGGCGGTGCGGTAGCCGCGGATGACGTCCCGGACCTCGCGCTGCGACTCCTGGGCGATCCGCTGCACCTCGGCCATCTGCTCGGCGGCCTCCGGGCGCCCGCGGCGGGCGAGCTGCACGGCGAGTTCGCTCTTCAGCGCGATGGTGGTGAGGTTGCGGCCCATCACGTCGTGCAGGTCGCGGGAGAAGCGCAGCCGTTCCTCGGCGACGGCCAGCCGGGACTGCGCCTCGCGGGCGCCGTCGAGCTCCCAGATCACCGAGACCAGCCAGGCGAAGCTGCGGCAGCTCCCCCCGACGAAGGCCATGCTGACCGCCACGGCGATCAGGAAGCCGCAGGCCATGGCGAGGTCGAGCCCGGCTGCCAGGGCGGCGGCGCCGACCGCCAGCAGCATGCCCAGCCCGGTGAGGGCGGCCCGGCCGGGGGTCAGGCCCACGCAGGCCGGGCCGAAGGAGAAGACCAGCAGGTAACCGACGACCACCAGGGTGAAGGGCGGCCCGGCCGGGTTCTCCGCCCCGCCGGCGGACGGCCCGAGCAGCAGGACCGCCCAGGAGCCCGCCACCGTGAGGCCGGCGGCGGTCGCGATCCACCGGGTGCGGCCGACGGGCCGCTTCAGGTACCGGTCGAGGGCGGTGCGGTAGGCCCGCAGCAGCACCAGGGTCGAGGCGAGTCCGACGAGCAGGGAGACCCGGATCGCGGAGATGGTGTGCTCGTCGGCGTCCTTGGCGGCGCTCCCGGCCGCGACCAGTACGCCCGGCAGCTGGAACAGTGCCATCAGGTAGAGCGACCAGCGCAGGTAGAACTCGGTGCGCCGGGGTTTGCTGAGGCGCTTCCAGCTCCGCAGCGGTGACCGCATTTCCATCTGTTCCGCCCCCAGTTCGACCACGATCATGCTTTCGACCATGATCCGCTGCTGCCTTCATATCAGAGGTCGAACGGGGGGCGTTCCTTCGGATTACGGACAGCTGCTCAACGACGGGGCTCCCAGCGGAAGTAGCGCACCGCGCCCCACACCGCCAGGCCCAGCCAGATCGCAGCGGTGACGACGTGCGGGGCGGCGGTGCCCCAGCTGCCGGCGAAGCCGGTCGCGGCGGCCGAGCCGTCGGTGCCGAACCAGCCGATGCGGATCAGCTGGAAGGCCGGGGTGGTCGGCAGCAGGCGGCAGACGTCGGCCAGCCGGTCGGGCATGACCTCCAGCGGGATGAACAGGCCGGAGCCGAGCTGGAGGACCAGCATGACCGGCAGGGTGGTGATGCCGGCGCTCTCCACGGTCTTGGTGAAGGCGCTGGACAGCGCGGCCAGGGCGATCATGGTGGCCAGGATCAGCACCAGGCCGAGGAGCATCAGCACCGGGTTGACCGGCACGGACAGGTGAAGTCCGACGCTGCCGCCGATCCCGATCAGGGCGGCCATCAGCAGGCCGAGCGTGAGCGAGGGGACGGCCGTGCCCAGCAGGATCTCGATGTCCCGGGCCTCGCCGGTGCGCAGCCGCTTGAGGACCAGCTCGCCGCGCCGGGCGACGTAGGCGGCGGTCAGGTTGTAGTAGACGACGAAGGCCAGCATCATCCCGACCGAGCCGTAGACCAGCAGCGAGTCGACGTCCAGCCCGGGGTTGTTCTCGGCCTGCTTGGCGAGCGTGCCGTGCAGGCTGGCGACCAGGAACAGCGGCAGCAGCAGGGCGGTGAACAGCGCCGTGCGGTTGCGCAGCAGCAGGGTGGTCTCGGCGCGGCCGAGGGCGAGCAGCCGGCGGCCGGTCGTGCTCTGCGGGCCGGTGCTGCTCTGCGGGCCGGGGGCGGTGGCGGCGGTGCCGGGGGCGGCGGTGGTCATCGGGCGGATCCGATCAGGCGGCGGCGGGCGGGGCGGGTGGTGGGCGAGGGCGGGGTTTCCGCCGGCGGCGCCTGGTGGGCGGCCTCGGAGGCGATGGCGAGGAAGGCCTCCTCCAGCGAGGCGCTGCGGGCGTCCAGGGCGCCGAGCGCGACCTCGTGCCGGTGGGCCCAGTCGAGCAGTTCGTGGAGGGTCTGCTGGAGCGCGGTGGTCTGCACGGTGACCTTGCGGCCGTCGGCGGTGACCTCGGCCCGGGGCAGCAGCGGGAGCGGGGTCCCGGCGAAGGCGGGCAGCTCGAAGCTGATCCGGGACGGCCGTCCGGCGATCACCTCGGCGACGGTGCCGCTGGTGACGACCTGGCCGCCGTGCATGACGGCCAGCCGGTCGGCCAGTTCCTCGGCCTCCTCCAGGTAGTGCGTGGTGAGGAGGACGGTGGTGCCCTGGGCGCGCAGTTCGCGGACCAGCCGCCAGACGGCTGCGCGGGCCTCGGGGTCGAGGCCGGTGCTGGGCTCGTCCAGGAACAGCACCTCGGGACGGCCGAGCAGGGCCACCGCGAGGTCGAGCCGGCGCCGTTCGCCGCCGGAGAGCTGCTTGACCCGTACGTTGCGGCGGTGGGTGAGGCCGACCAGCTCCAGGGCCTCCTCGACCGGGCGGGCGCCGCTGGTCAGCCCGGCCCAGGCGCGGCCGGTCTCGGCGGCGGTGAGCTCACCGGGGAACCCGCCCTCCTGGAGCATGATGCCGATCCGCGGGCGGACGGCGTCGCGCTCCCGGTGGGGGTCGTGGCCGAACACCCGGACGGTGCCGCCGTCGGGGGCGGCCAGGCCCTCGATGAGTTCCATGGTGGAGGTCTTGCCGGCCCCGTTGGTGCCGAGCAGGGCGAACAGCTCACCGCGGCCGACGGTCAGGTCGACGCCGCGCACGGCGTGGTAGCCGGTAGCACCGCTGCCGTAGTGGCGGTGCAGGTCGGTGACCTCGATCACGGTGTCGCTGGGGCGGGAGGGCCGGCTCGTTTCCATGCCCCAAGCCTTTCGCCGCCCCGGCCGCGCGGGCAGTGCGCGCCGTCATGACCTCGCGGTGGGGATCCACGGGTCGGCGATGACAAATGTCATGGCTGCCGGGCTCCGGCCCAATTCGGAGGCCCCGGGCGGGAATGCCGAAGGGCCCCCTCGATCGAGGGGGCCCTTCGTTTCGGAGCGGACGACGAGATTCGAACTCGCGACCCTCACCTTGGCAAGGTGATGCTCTACCAACTGAGCCACGTCCGCAGGTCAAACTATTGAGTTGTGCTGTGCTCGCGCACTGCGAGCGGACGACGAGATTCGAACTCGCGACCCTCACCTTGGCAAGGTGATGCTCTACCAACTGAGCCACGTCCGCACGGTGCCTGGTGGGGCACCGGCCGCCTCTTCGGATCTCTCCGTTGCGGCGACGAGGAATACTCTACAGCATCGTTCGGGGTGGTCGCCCCACCCTTTCGTTCGGGCGGGCAGGGCGACCGGGGAGCGGGTGCTCCCGGGGGTCGAGGGTCAGTTCGCCTCGGCGAACGCCTCGTACACGTGCTTGGGGATGCGGCCGCGGGCCGGCAGTTCCATGCCGCGGGACAGGGCCCAGGCGCGGACGGCGGCCGGGTCCGGGGTGAGGGCGGTGCGGCGGAAGGACTTTCCGGTGCGGCTCTGGCGACGGCCGGCCGCGACGAACGGGGCGAGGGCCTCCCGCAGCTTTTCCGCGTTGTCCACGGACAGGTCGATCTCGTACGACTTCCCGTCGACGCCGAAGTGGACGGTTTCCGCGGCGGCGCCGCCGTCCAGGTCGTCGGAGAGCGTGACAACTACACGCTGAGCCATGGGTGTCAATCCTCTCGGGCAATTCGGCCGCCGGTCCGCGGGGTACGTCCGGGGCCTGCTGTGCACCAACTCGCGCAAGCGCATACGGGCAGGCCCGATGGCCCGCCTGATACGCAGCACTTGCCGCGACAGGTGGCCCTATTCTGCACCCGAAGGGGGTCGAAATCGAAGAGTCCCGCATTCTTTTCCGTATATTCACGTCTCTTCGTGGGGCCGCCGGATACCGGTGTGCGGGACGGGCGGATCTGTCCCCAAGTGCCGTATTCGGGTGTTCTTCGGGGGCGGCCGTTCCGGACGCCGAATCCGTGGAAACCGGACGGCCGCGGCGGGGGCGAGGGGGCCGGATCCCTTGCGGCGTAAGGGTCCTGAGTCTACGCGCGTCGCTATCCCCGGCCAGCAATGCAGCCCGAAACCACCGGTAGTCTGGAGTTCCCCCGCCTCACCGAAGACACCACCGGGAGTGCCAGTGGCACGCGTCGTAGTCGACGTCATGCTCAAGCCGGAGATCCTCGACCCCCAGGGACAGGCGGTGCAGCGTGCACTGCCCCGTCTCGGATTCACCGGGATCGCCGACGTCCGCCAGGGCAAGCGTTTCGAGCTGGATGTGGAGGGCCCGGTCGACGACGCGGCGCTCGCCCGTATCCGCGAAGCCGCCGAGACCTTTCTCGCCAACACCGTGATCGAGGACTTCACCGTCCGGGTCGAGGAGGAGGGCAAGTGACCACCCGCGTCGGCGTCGTCACTTTCCCCGGCTCCCTCGACGACCGCGACGCCCAGCGGGCGGTCCGTCTCGCCGGCGCCGAGCCGGTTGCCCTCTGGCACCGTGACAAGGATCTCCACCAGGTCGACGCCGTCGTCCTGCCGGGCGGATTCAGTTACGGCGACTATCTGCGCTGCGGTGCGATCTCGCGCTTCTCGCCGGTGATGGAGACCGTCATCGAGCAGGCGAAGCTCGGAATGCCCGTCCTCGGTATCTGCAACGGCTTCCAGGTGCTCTGCGAATCCCACCTGCTGCCCGGTGCGCTCACCCGCAACGACTCGCTGCACTTCATCTGCCGCGACCAGAAGCTGCGGATCGAGAACGCCGGCACCGCCTGGACCCGCGATTACTCGGCGGGCCAGGAAATCGTCGTGCCGCTGAAGAACGGCGAGGGCCGCTTCGTCGCGGACGAGCACGTCCTGGACGAGCTGGAGGCGGAGGGCCGGGTGGTCGCCCGTTACCTCGACGTCAACCCGAACGGTTCGTACCGCGACATCGCCGGCATCACCAACGCCGCCGGCAATGTCGTCGGCCTGATGCCGCACCCGGAGCACGCCGTGGAGTCGCTCACCGGCCCGACCACCGAGGGCCTGGGCTTCTTCACTTCCGTCCTGAAGCAGCTGGTGAACGCCTGATGAGCCTCGACACCGTCAAGAACGCCGAGCAGACCCCGGACGCCGCCCAGCCCTGGGCCGAACTCGGCCTCAAGGAGGACGAGTACGCGCGCATCCGCGAGATCCTCGGCCGCCGCCCCACCGGCGCCGAACTCGCGATGTACTCGGTCATGTGGTCGGAGCACTGTTCGTACAAGAGCAGCAAGGTCCACCTGAAGCAGTTCGGCGAGAAGAAGCCCGACTCGGACGCGATGCTCGTCGGCATCGGCGAGAACGCCGGTGTGGTCGACGTCGGCCAGGGCTACGCCGTCACCTTCAAGGTCGAGTCGCACAACCACCCGTCGTACATCGAGCCCTACCAGGGCGCGGCCACCGGCATCGGCGGCATCGTGCGCGACATCCTGGCGATGGGCGCCCGCCCGGTCGCCGTGATGGACCCGCTGCGCTTCGGTGCGGCCGACCACCCGGACACCCGGCGCGTGCTGCCCGGGATCGTCGCGGGCATCGGCGGCTACGGCAACTGCCTGGGCCTGCCGAACATCGGCGGCGAGGTCGTCTTCGACTCCTGCTACCAGGGCAACCCGCTGGTCAACGCGCTGTGCGTGGGCGTCATGAAGCACGAGGACATCCACCTCGCGCAGGCCTCCGGCGCCGGCAACAAGGTCATCCTGTACGGCGCCCGCACCGGCGGCGACGGCATCGGCGGCGTCTCGGTGCTCGCCTCCGAGACCTTCGACGACACCAAGCCGGCCAAGCGCCCGGCGGTCCAGGTCGGCGACCCGTTCCAGGAGAAGCTCCTGATCGAGTGCACCCTGGAGATCTTCCGCGAGAAGCTCGTCAAGGGCATCCAGGACCTCGGCGGCGCCGGCCTGTCCTGCGCCACCAGCGAGCTGGCCTCGGCCGGCTCCGGCGGCATGCGGATCGAGCTCGACACCGTGCACCTGCGCGACCACACGCTCTCGCCGGAGGAGATCCTCATGAGCGAGTCGCAGGAGCGCATGTGCGCCATCGTGGAGCCCGACAAGGTCGACCGCTTCCTGGAGATCTGCGAGAAGTGGGACGTCATCGCCAACGTCATCGGTGAGGTGACCGACGGCGAGCGCCTGGAGATCTTCTGGCACGGCGAGCTCGTGGTGGACGTCCCGCCGCGCACCGTCGCCCACGAGGGCCCGACCTACCAGCGCCCGTACGCCCGCCCGAGCTGGCAGGACGCGCTGCAGGCCGACGCCCCCACCGCCGAGCGGCTGGCCCGCCCGACCACCGGCGAGGGCCTCAAGGCCGACCTGCTGAAGGTCGCGAGCCACCCGAACCAGGCCTCCAAGTCCTGGATCACCGACCAGTACGACCGCTACGTGCTGGGCAACACCGTGCTCGCCTCCGGCGAGGACTCGGGCATGATCCGGATCGACGACGAGACCAACCTCGGCGTCTCGGTCGCCACCGACGGCAACGGCCGCTTCGCCAAGCTGGACCCGTACACCGGCGCCCAGCTGGCCCTGGCCGAGGCGTACCGCAACGTCGCGGCCGGCGGCGCCAAGCCGCTCGCCGTCTCCGACTGCCTCAACTTCGGCTCCCCCGAGGACCCGGACGTGATGTGGCAGTTCGCCGAGGCCACCCGCGGCCTGGCCGACGCCTGTCTGGTGCTCGGCACCCCGGTCACCGGCGGCAACGTCTCGCTCTACAACCAGACCGGCGAGGTCGCCATCCACCCGACCCCGGTGGTCGCGGTGCTCGGCGTCATCGACGACGTCACCCGGCGCACCCCGGTCGCCTTCGCCGAGGAGGGGCAGCTGCTCTACCTGCTCGGCGACACGGCGGACGAGCTCGGCGGCTCGGCCTGGTCGCAGGCGGTCCACGACCACCTCGGCGGTCTGCCGCCCAAGGTCGACCTGGAGCGCGAGCGGCTGCTCGGCGAGATCCTGATCGCCGCCTCGCGCGACGGCATGATCGACGCCGCGCACGACCTCTCCGACGGTGGCCTCGGCCAGGCGCTCGTGGAGAGCTGCCTCAAGGGCGGTCACGGCGCGCGGATCATCGTGCCCGAGGGCATGGACCCGTTCGTCCTGCTGTTCTCGGAGTCGGCCGGCCGCGCCGTCGTGGCGGTGCCGCGCAGCGAGGAGCTCCGGTTCAACGACATGTGCACCGCGCGCGGCCTGCCGGCCGCCCGGATCGGTGTCGTGGACGGCGAATCCCTGAACGTCCAGGGCCAGTTCAGCGTCTCGCTGGCCGAGCTGAAGGACGCCCACACCGGCGTCATCGAGGCCCTGCTGGCCTGACGGGCGACTGACGGGCGGCTCCCCGCGCCGAGCATTCTCGGAGGCGAGCGCGCGACCAACAGTGGGGCGGGCGGTTCTCTGGTGAACTGCCCGCCCCTGGGCGTATGTTGACGCCCATGCCTGCCAAGTCCCGTACGTATCAGCCGCACAAGGTGAGCGCCGCGTTGACGGCGCAGAGCGAGGCGGTGCGCGATGTCGTGCACCGGCTCACGGATTCCGATCTGGACCGGCCGACCCGGCTCGGCTCCTGGCGGGTGCGGGAGCTGGTGACCCACCTGAGCCTGGCGCTGAGCCAGTTGCTCGCCGTGCTGGACGCACCGGAGGTGGCCGGGCCCGTGCTTCCGCTGGCCGAGTACGCGGCGCTGGCCGGGACGATGGCCGAGTTCGTCGACACCGCGACCACGGAGCACGTGGCGAGCGGGTTCGCCGGCCCGGCCGAGGAGGTGGCCGCCGAGTTCGACCGGTCGCTCGACGCCGTGCAGATCGTGCTCGACAAGCTGGCCTCGGTGGAGCCGGAGCGGCGGGTGACCTTCCTGAGCGGCCATCCGATGCTCCTGGCCGACTACCTGGTGACCCGGCTGGTCGAGACCGTGGTGCACGCCGAGGACCTGGCCGAGGCGCTGGGCCTGGACGCCTTCCCGCACGACCGCCAGGCCCTCGCCGCGGTCTCCCGGATGCTGGCCGACGCCCTCGCGGGGCAGGTGCCCGGCGGCGCGGTCGAGCTGCGGATCCCGCCGTACGCGGTCGTCCAGGCGGTGCCGGGCCCGAAGCACACCCGGGGCACCCCGCCCAACGTGGTGGAGACCGACGCGCTGACCTGGATCCGGCTGGCCACCGGCCGGGCCGAGTGGGCGGCGGCGGTGGAGACGGCCGCGGTCTCCGCCTCGGGGGAGCGCAGCGACCTGCGGGCGTACCTGCCGGTGCTCCGCTAGGGCCTGCCAGGAGGGCTACGGGACGGATGGCCCGCTGAGGTAGGTGCCCTCCGCCGTGTACGGCCAGGCGTTGGGCGTGCAGCCCTTGAGGCCGTAGATCTGCTGCATCATCGCGGGCGCGGGCTTGCCCTCGCCCGGGCAGGTCTCGTGCCCGTGGCCGATCCGGTGGCCGACCTCGTGGTTGACGATCAGCGCCCGGTACTCCTCGATCGGGCCGCTGAACTGTGGTGAACCGGTGTTCCAGCGCTTGGAGTTGACGAGCACCTGGTTGCCGACGTTGCAGTTGACCTCGCCGTGGGTGTCCAGGCCGGAGGCGCCGCAGATCCGGTCCACGGTGGCGGGCGAGGCGATCTTCACGGTGAAGTCGTACGAGCCGGTCGCGACCAGCTGGAAGCCGTTCTTGCGGTCGTTGGTCCAGCCGCGCGGGTCGCCGAGGATGCCGTGGATCTGCGCGGCGGCGGTGGGGGCGTCGATGCCGATGCCGTCCTCGACCTCGACCCGGTAGCGGCGCACGGTGCCGCGGCCGACGGCCTTGGCGCTGGCCGGGGCGATGGTGAAGGTGCCCGCGCCCTTGCCGGGGCCGGGGTCCGGGCCGGCCGGGGCCGGGGGCGGCGTGGGCGGCGGAGGGGCGACCGGGGCCGGCGGAGGTGCCGTGGTCGGGCTGCCCTCGGCGGGCGGGAGGACCCGCGCCTGGGTGGTCGGGGCGGCGGCCGGGGCGTCCTCGGGGCGGTTGAGCACGACCGCCGTGACGCCCAGCACCAGGACGGCCACTACAAGTGCCGTGAGCATGCCAACTCCGCCTCTCCGGCGCGGCTTGCGGCGTCTGCGGCCCCCGTTGCGGTGCGGGGCGGCTCGCCTACCGGCGGGTCGGACTGCTGGCACGATCGTCACCCTGGCATGGCGAACGGGTGAATGTCCACGCGCCCGGTGGGCCGGTGCGACGGTTGACCCCTGCGTCTCGGGTGGCAGACTGCAAGGCATGGCGATTCACAGGAACCTTCTCGACGGTCCCGACCCGACGCTCCTGCCCGAGGAGGAGCGGCCCTACCGGATGCTGGCGGAGGAGTCGGCCTCACCGACCCAGGTGGCGGCCGAGTTCCCGACCTTCTGCCTGGCCTGGGCCATGCTCGCCGACGACGCCTACGCGGCCGGCCGCTACGTCGAGTCGTACGCCTACGCCCGCACCGGCTACCACCGCGGCCTGGACGCGCTGCGCCGCAACGGGTGGAAGGGCCACGGCCCGGTGCCGTGGGAGCACCGCGGCAACCGCGGCTTCCTGCGCTGCCTGGCGGCGCTCGCCCGGGCGGCCGGCGCGATCAAGGAGACCGCGGAGGAGGAGCGCTGCTGGCAGTTCCTGAAGGACAGCAGCGCGGAGGCGTACGCGGAGCTCAAGCAGTAGCAACCCCGAAGCACGGGTGCCCCCGGCGGAAGTCCGCCGGGGGCACCCGTGTTCCGTGCCGACCGCGCTCGGGTCAGGCGGTCACCGGCCTCACCGGCCTCACTTCAGGCGCTTGCCCGCGGAACGCAGCTGCTCGGCGGCCTCGACCACGCGGGCGGCCATGCCGGCCTCGGCGAGCTTGCCCCAGGTGCGCGGGTCGTAGGTGTTCTTCTTGCCGACCTCGCCGTCGACCTTCAGCACGCCGTCGTAGTTGGCGAACATGTGGCCGGCGACCGGGCGGGTGAAGGCGTACTGGGTGTCGGTGTCCAGGTTCATCTTCACGACGCCGTTCTCCAGCGCGGTGGCGATCTCCTCGGCGGTCGAGCCCGAGCCGCCGTGGAAGACGAAGTCGAACGGGTCGGTCTTGCCGTACTGCTTGCCGATCGCGTCCTGCAGCTCGCGCAGCAGCTCCGGCTTCAGCACGACGTTGCCCGGCTTGTACACGCCGTGCACGTTGCCGAACGAGGCGGCCAGCAGGTAGCGGCCCTTCTCGCCCAGGCCCAGCGCCTCGGCGGTGCGCACGGCGTCGTTGACGGTGGTGTACAGCTCGTCGTTGATCTCGTGGGTGACGCCGTCCTCCTCGCCGCCGGTCGGGGTGATCTCGACCTCAAGGATGATCCGGGCGGCGGCTGCCTGGGCCAGCAGCTCCTGGGCGATGGCCAGGTTGTCCGACAGGGTCTCGGCGGAGCCGTCCCACATGTGCGACTGGAAGAGCGGGTTCTGGCCCTTGGCCACGCGCTCGGCGGAGACCGCCAACAGCGGGCGGACGTAGCCGTCCAGCTTGTCCTTCGGGCAGTGGTCGGTGTGCAGCGCGACGGTCACGTCGTACTTGGCGGCGACGATGTGGGCGAACTCGGCGAGCGCGACCGCGCCGGTCACCATGTCCTTGTTGTGCTGGCCGCCCAGGAACTCCGCGCCACCGGTCGAGATCTGGATGATGCCGTCGCTCTCGGCCTCGGCGAAACCACGCAGCGCGGCGTGCAGGGTCTGCGACGAGGTGACGTTGATGGCCGGGTAGGCGAACTTGCCCGCCTTGGCCCGGTCCAGCATCTCGTTGTAGACCTCGGGAGTTGCGATGGGCATGCGATCCGCTCCTGTCGGGTTGCGGCGTACGGACGGTGCTGTCCGACGCTGTGTACGCCTTCGTGACGACTCCGGGCCGGCCCGCCGACGCGCGGCGTTGCGGTGTGGCTCTCCGGCACCAAGGTTCGAGGCGACCTGCGCGGACGGCCATGAGGGTGGTGGGCCGCCGCGGACCGGACGCCGGTGTCATCTTCCCAGACTCGTGCCCGCGGGTCAGCAGGAGCCCGCCTGTCGGAACGCCGTACGCTGCGGCCCGTCGGCCGCCGCCGACGGGTTCCGGCCAGGGCCCGTCGACCCGGTGCGCCCGCCCGCCCGCACCGGCACGCCCGCGAGGCGAGCACGTCCGCCGGCCAGGCACGCACGCCCGTCCGCAAGGTACGCCCGCTATCCTGCGCCCGTGGACTACAACCAGCTGGCCGTCAACCTGCTCGACGCCAAATCCCTGATCTCGTCCCTCGGCGCCATCGGGCTGATCGCGATCATCTTCGCGGAGACCGGCCTGCTGGTCGGCTTCTTCTTCCCGGGCGACTCGCTGCTGATCATCGCGGGCGTCGCCGCCTCGAACGCCGCCTCGTCGGTGCTCGGCGACGGTGCCAGGCTGCCGATCGCGGTCCTGCTCGTCGGCTGCCCGGTCGCGGCGATCGCCGGTGCCCAGTTGGGGCACCTGATCGGTGCCAAGGTCGGACCGAAGATGTTCGACAAGCCCGACTCGAAGATCTTCCGTCGCGACTTCGTGGTGAAGGCGGAGGAGTACTTCAACAAGTTCGGCTCCGGCAAGGCCGTGGTGCTGGCCCGCTTCATGCCGGTCGTCCGCACCTTCCTGAACCCGGTGGCCGGCACCCTGGAGATGCCCGCCCGGACCTTCTTCGTGTGGAACGTCGTCGGCGGCGTGCTCTGGACCGAGTCCATGCTGCTGATCGGCTACTTCTTCGGCGAGGCGCTCGCCCCGGTGATCGACAAGTACCTGATCCCGGCGGCGCTGCTGATCGTGCTGCTGTCGATCTCGCCGATCCTGATCGAGGTCATGCGCGAGCGCAAGAAGAAGAAGGCGGGCGGCGCCGGGAGCGTCGAGGAGGCGCCGGCGCAGACCGGAAGCGGCCGGCACCGGCGGGGCTGAGCCCTGCCGACGCCGAAGGGCCGGGTCCGTGCCACGTGTTTCACGTGAAACGGACCCGGCCCTTCGGCGTTCGTTCTCGGCGTTCGTTCTCTCGGCGCCGTCGTCCGTGCGGTCAGAGGCCCAGGTCGTCCAGGGTGTACGCGGTCACGTACTCCAGGCCCTGCTCCTGCACGGCGGCCGCGCCGCCGCGCTCCACGATCACCGCGACGCCGACCACGTCGGCGCCCGCCTCGCGCAGCGCCTCGACGGCGGTCAGCACCGAACCGCCGGTGGTGGAGGTGTCCTCGACGGCCAGCACCCGGCGGCCCTTCACCTCCGGACCCTCGATCCGGCGCTGCAGGCCGTGCGCCTTGCCGGCCTTGCGGACCACGAAGGCGTCCAGCTTCTGTCCACGCGCGGCGGCGGCGTGCAGCATCGAGGCGGCCACCGGGTCGGCACCCAGGGTCAGACCGCCGACGGCGTCGTACTCCAGGTGCGAGGTGGCGTCCAGCATCACCCGGCCCACCAGCGGGGCGGCCTCGCCGTCCAGGGTGATCCGGCGCAGGTCGACGTAGTAGTCGGCCTCCTTGCCGGAGGAGAGGGTGACCTTGCCGTGCACGACGGCCTTGTCCTTGATCTGTGCCAGCAGGGCGTCGCGGTCGTTGCTCAT
Source organism: Streptomyces sp. 1331.2 (assembly GCF_900199205.1). Lineage (NCBI taxonomy): Bacteria > Bacillati > Actinomycetota > Actinomycetes > Kitasatosporales > Streptomycetaceae > Streptomyces > Streptomyces sp. 1331.2. Next base: position 3,745,492 of record NZ_OBMJ01000001.1, read on the forward strand.
GAGCGTTCAGTCTAGGGCCTGCGCCCGCTCACGGCGCCCGGACCCTAACGGCGGCGCAGGGCCCTGACCAGGACGACGGCCCCGCCCAGCAGGGCCACCGAGCCACCGATCACCCACGGCACCGCGCTGCGGCCGCCGGTGCCCGGCACCACGATCCCGCCCGCCTCGCCGCCCCAGCGGGACGCCGCCCGGGCCCGCGCGCTACGGGCCGGCAGCGCCGGGGCGTACGGGCCGCGCGGCGGGGCGTGGTCCACCTCCTCGGCGGACCGGCCGACGATGCTGCGGCGCACCGGGCCGGTGAGCACCGGCTCCTCCTCGTAGGTGAAGAAGGACTCGGTGGGGAGCTCCTCGGCGACGCCCTCCGGGTCGTCGGCCTTCGCGGCTGCGTCGTTCTCGGCCGCGTCCCCGTCTACGTCCCCGTCCTCGTCCTCGTCCTCGTCGTCGGCGGCGGAGCCGGTGGGCAGGCCGAAGCGTTCGGCGTCCGCGTCGGAGAAGGCGATCAGGTCGGAGAGGTCGTCGTCCAGGTCGTCGCCGGGCTGGTCCTGGCGGTCCTCGATGAAGATCACCCCGGCGTCCGTGCCGCTCTCCGCGGCGGCGTCCGACTCGGTCTCGGTGTCGGTCTCGGTCTCGGTGTCCTCGTCCTGCTCCGGCTCGCCCTCGGGGGCGGCCAGGGCGGCGGCGAACCGGTCCAGCAGACGGCGGCCGGTAGCGGCGAGGGTCTCTCCGTCGAACTCGGTCAGCCGGCCGGTCGCACTCAGGTCGCCGGTGAAGCGGATGACGGCGGTGCCGTCCTCGGTGCCGTCCGCGACGCTGACCCGGACGGTGGCGGTCGCCTCGCCGCTGCCCCGGGCCTCCTCGCCCTCGGCCAGCACGGTCAGCACGCCCTCCCGGCCCTCGATCAGCGACAGCACGCCCTTGTACGTGATCGTGGAGCCGCCGATCCGCAGCTTCAGTCGGCCGCCGATCTCCTCGGCGGGCCCGGCCCCGACCGCGGCCGGCTCGGTGCTCAGCCCCGGCACACTCCGCGCCAGCAGCGCCGGATCCTGCAAGGCCTGCCGCACCAGCTCGGCGGACATCGGGACGACAACCTCATGCTCCATGGCACGGAGCCTACCGATCCGATCCCGCCCGGTCCCTACCCACCACCACCCGACTTTCCCGCCCCGGCCACCCCGCCACCGCCGTGAGCCGAGCCCGGCTGCTCAAGGGCCTCTCTTCGGACCCCGTCGCCTCTTTCCGGGGGCCCCACCCCACCCGGCCCCCGGGCGGGCACCCACTCGCACCCGGTGACGGCCTCCACCAGCTTCCGCGTTCCTCCGGCGCTCAGCGCGGCCCGAGGAGGGTGAGGGCGGCCGGGGGCCGGGTGGGGCGAAGGGCGGTCAGGCGGGCGGCGGAGGCGCGGAGGGTGTCGGGGGTGAGGGCGCGGGGGGCCGGGGCGTCGGGGGCGAGGGTGAGCGGCGGGCTGGTGGCGGCGGCGAGGAGGAAGTTCTGGGCGGTGTCCGGCGGGCCGGGGCGGCAGGAGCCGGTGGCGCTGCCGGGGACGGCGTACGGGGTGGTCTGCAGCCCCGCCGTCCGCAGGCCGGACTCGATCTGCCAGAGGCCGTCCAGGTCACCCGGCCCACCCGTCTCGTCCGGGTCGCTCCCGGCCCGGACGGCGATCCGCCCGCCGGGGGAGAGCACCCGGGCGGCGAGCCCGTAGAACTCCTGGGAGTGGAACGTGACCGGCCCGCCGTCGGCCGGTGCCGGGAGGTCGGCGAGCACCACGTCGTACGGCCCGTCGCCGCCGTCGGAGACACCCGTGCTGCCGCCCGCGTTCGCGTCGCGCAGCCAGGCCAGCGGATCGGCGGCGGTGGTGCGTACCCGGGGGTCGTCGAGGGAGTGGCCGCCGAGGGCGGCGAGGCCGGGGTCGGTGCGGGCGAGGCGCGGGAGGGCGGCGTCGGCGTCGACCAGCCGGACGGAACGCACGCCCCGGTGCCGCAGCACCTCCCGCAGGGCGAGGCCGTCGCCGCCGCCGAGGAGCAGGACGCGGGCGTCGGGGCCGTCGGCCATGGCCGGGTGGACCAGTCCCTCGCTGCCCCGGTACTCGTCGGGCCCGCAGACCGCGAGCCGTCCGTCCAGGTAGAGCCGGAGCGGGCCCTCGGCGGGGCCGGTGAGCACGATCTCCTGGTGCCGGCTGCGGGTGGCGTAGCGGACCTGGTCGCCGTAGAGGGCGTGCCGGGCGGCGCGTTCGACCGCGTCGGAGCCGGCCGCGGCCGCGGCGAGCACGGCGAGGACGAGCAGGCAGCCGCCCCAGAGCAGCCGTCGTATCCGCGGGGCGGGCTCCTCCCGGAAGAGCCAGAGCACCACGGCGGCGCCGGCGACGGCGTTGACGGCGCCGGTGAGGAGCGCGCCGTCGCCGGGGCCGAGCGCGGGCAGGAGCAGGAACGGGAAGGCGAGGCCGCCGATCAGTGCGCCCACGTAGTCGGCGGCGAAGAGGTCGGCCGCGGCGCGTCCGGCGTCCTCGCGCCGGATCCGCTGGATGAGGGTCATCAGCAGGGGGATCTCGGCGCCGATGAGGATGCCGATCAGGCAGGTGAGGCCGACCATCGCGGGCTGGCAGCGGCCGAGCCAGGCCCAGCAGGAGTAGAGGGCGAGGACGGAGAGTCCACCGGTGAGCGCGAGTGCGCATTCGACCAGGGCGAAGGCGGTGGCGGGTCGGCGGGTGAGGCGCTTGGCGAGCAGTGAGCCGAGGCCCATCGCGAACACCATGACGGAGAGCACGACGGAGGTCTGGGTGACGGCGTCCCCGAGCAGGTAGTCGCCGAGCGCGACGAGTTCGAGCTCGTAGACCAGTCCGCAGGCCGCGCAGACGAACGCGGCCAGCAGGACGGTCAGGCGGGCGAGCCGGGGGCGGGAGCGCAGCCGGGAGCGACGGCGGGCGGGCAGTGGGGTGAGGCCGTGCCCGGGCCTGGGTGGGGTGCCGTCGTCGAGGTCCACTCGCGGGCGTGCGGGCGGACCGGCCGGATGGTTGATCACGAACAAACGCTAGGGGACGTGCGGGAGGGATGGCTGCGCCCATCCGACGGACAGCGTGCGACGTCGGGTTGACGAACCGTTCCTGCGTGCGATTCTCCGGCCGATGCTTGGCAGCGTATGGACGGATCGGTGGTTCCGCCCGGGCCGTCGGGGGTCATGCCCCCGACGCCACGAGCGAGGAGCGGGTGCACACCAGCTGCCCCTCCTGGGGGTAGGCGTGCCAGGTCCGCCAGAGCAGCCGGTCCTGCCCGCCCTGGGTGACCAGCGCGGTGAAGGCGCTCGGGTCGCCCGGGAAGACTCCGGCGAGGCCCCGCGGGTGCCCTTCGACCAGGGCCAGCAGTTCCTGGGCGCGGGCCGCGAAGTCGTGCGGCGGCAGCGCCTCGATCCGGGCGGCGAACTCGTACTCCCAGCCGCCGACCTGTTTGGCCACCCGGGCCGGCAGCGGGGTGCGGCGGCCGGGCAGGCAGGCGACGGTCTCCAGGCACCGGCCGGGGCCGGCGTCGATCACCACCTGGTGCGAGGCGCCCAGCAGCCGCAGCTGGAGGGTGCCGGGCGTGTCCGGACGGCCGCCTCCGTCGAGTCTCAGGTCGCGGACCGCGAGAGCGGGCAGGGGGTCGCCGCCGAGGCACCAGGCGAGGTCACCGGCGCGGGTGTCCGTGTAGGAGGTCTGCAGTGTGGTGAGCATGCTCGGCTCCGCGTTTCAGCTCCGTGCGCGCCCGCCGAGCAGCATCGAGTAGGCCTAGGCGATGGCGAGGCTGTTCGTGGCTGTGCGGCCCTGGGCGCGGCCGACCGTGGAAGGAAGGATTCCGGCTGGAGATTCAGCAGCAGAGAAGCACGAATGCGCCGGGTCCGCCGGTGATTTACCCATCTTTGTCAAGCATTCACCGTTTCGAGCACACCTGCTTCCCGGGTCTGATCGACCCGGTGTGCGACTCTGCACAGCGCGCGCCCCTACCACCGGGTCGCGCGCCGTGCGCGCCGGTCGTGCGCCCTCTGTGCGCATCACGCGCCGCCGCCCTCCGCACACGGGGTGCGGAGGGCGGTCGGGGAGTGCCGGACGGGCCGTCCGTCCTGCCTCGGGAGCAGCAAACCGGCAAGCGGGTCAGGTGAGTTGATGATCCGTCAGAACATGTGTCGGGCGGTTCATGCTGCTGTTCGAAGGGCGTGAAGGGGGGCGCGCGGCCCCTCAAAGGCGCTGCAACCGGTCCACGGCCTCCTGGAGGACGTCGTCCCTTTTGCAGAAAGTGAAGCGGACCAGGCTACGGCCGGCGTCCGGGTCGTCGTAGAACACCGCGTTCGGGATGGCGACGACGCCGCAGCGCTCCGGCAGGGCGCGGCAGAACTCGATGCCGTCCTTCTCGCCGAGCGGGGTGATGTCGGTGGTGACGAAGTAGGTGCCCTGGGGGGTGAACGCCCGGAATCCGGCTGCGGTGAGGCCGTCGACCAGCAGGTCGCGCTTGCGGTGGAGGTCCGCGCGGAAACCGTCGAAGTAGGCGTCGGGCAGCCGCAGCGCCTCGGCGACGGCGTACTGGAAGGGGCCGGCGCTGACGTAGGTGAGGTACTGCTTCGCGGTGCGGACGGCCGAGACCAGGGCCGGGGTCGCGGTGACCCAGCCGACCTTCCAGCCGGTGAAGGAGAAGGTCTTGCCGGCCGAGGAGATGGTGACGGTCCGCTCGCGCATGCCGGGCAGGGCGGCGATCGGGTGGTGGGTGGTGCCGAAGACCAGGTGCTCGTAGACCTCGTCGGTGACCACCAGCAGGTCGTGCTCGACGGCGAGGGCGGCGACGGCGGCCAGCTCCTCGGCGGTGAGGACGGTGCCGGTCGGGTTGTGCGGGGTGTTGAGCAGCAGGAGGCGGGTGCGCGGGGTGATCAGCGCACGCAGCTCGTCGAGGTCGGGGCGGAAGGCCGGGGCCCGGAGGGTGAGCGGGACGCGGGTGGCGCCGGCCATCGCGATGCAGGCGGCGTAGGAGTCGTAGAAGGGCTCCAGGGCGATGACCTCGTCCCCGGGTTCCAGCAGGGCCAACAGGGTGGCGGCGATCGCCTCGGTGGCGCCGGCGGTGACCAGGACCTCGGCGTCCGGGTCGTAGCTCAGGCCGTGGAAGCGCTGCTGGTGCTCGGCGATCGCGGTGCGCAGCTCCGGGATGCCGGGGCCGGGCGGGTACTGGTTGCCGCGGCCCTCGCGCAGCGCCCGTACGGCGGCCTCGCGGACTTCCTCGGGTCCGTCGGTGTCCGGAAAGCCCTGGCCGAGGTTGATCGATCCGGTGGCCGTGGCCAGGGCGGACATCTCGGCGAAGATCGTCGTGCCCATCCCGGCCAGTCGGCGGTTCAACAGCGGCCTCGTACCCATTGCGGCTCCTCACGCGTCGTCGTCGCGCCCATCCTGGGACAGCCGGTGGCCGGGGACAAGAACGGCCCGCCACCCGCGGGTGCGGGGTGGCGGGCCGTTCCGGGAGGTGCCGGACGGTGCCGGGAGGCTCCGGGGGGTTCCGGGGCCGGATCAGGCCTCGTCGGTGCCCTCGGTGCTCTCGCCGTCCTCGCCCTCGATCTCGTCCTGCAGGCCCAGGCGCTCGACCATCCACTGCTCGAAGCCGACCGCGGCCTGGGTCCAGTTGGCGGTGGTGGTCACGAAGTAGTCCAGGTTGACGCCGGCGCCGACGATCATCTGGGCCTCGCCGATCAGGCGGACCACGCCGTCCTCGTGGGTGTGGGTGTAGACCTTGGGCCAAAGGGTCTCGCGGTTCCACTCGTCGATCAGGTCGAGGATCTCGCCCTTCTTCTCCAGCGGGTACGCGCGGTCGTAGAAGGCGCGCACCGCGAAGAGCTCCTTCTGCTCGCCGCGGAACATGTAGTAGACGCGGAAGCCCTCCCAGGGGGCGGTGAGGTCGCCCTCCTCGTCCACGACGTGCTTGAGCTGCATCTGGTCGAGCAGCTGGGTGACCAGGCCCTGGTCCGGGACGATGATCGGCGGCGGGCCGGCCGGTCGGCCACCCTGGCCGCCGGGCTGGCCGCCCTGGGGTACGCCGAAGGAGGGGATGGACGACGGGTCGATGCTCATGGGGGTCCTCATTCCTCAGTGCACGTGGTGGCCGGCAATGAGAGGCCGCCCTTTCCACCTCCCATCCTGCCTCATCCGGGGCCTCGCTCACAGGGGCACCCGGGAGTGCATCGATCTTCGCCAGGGCGTCGTCCGGGCGCTGTCCGGGCGTGGTCAGCGGGGTGCCGGGGGCGGGTCGGGGACGGTCCGGCGGGCGACCGTGGCGGGTGGTCGGGCGGGCGGTGGTCACGGAGGGTGTCCGAGGAGCGACGCGGGCGCTCCGGAGGGGCGCGCGTGAGCCACGTCACGCGCCCGGCGCGCGGGTTCGCCTGCCGTACGGGCCGGATGCGGTTAGCGTGCGACGGAACTCATTTCGCACAAAGCCCGTACTAAGCGGGCAAGTTGAGCTGTGCCGAGTCGAGGGGGGAACGGGAGTGGACGGAACGGTGACGGGGGAGGGCGCGACGCTCGGGGCGCTGCTGCGGAGCATCCGGCTCGAACGGGGGATGACGCAGGAGCAGCTGGGTGACGCGACGGGGCTGAGCGTGCGCTCGATCCGGGACCTGGAGCGGGGCGTGTCCTGCCCGAGGGTCTCCACACTGCGCCTGCTGACCCAGACCTGGAACCTGCCGGAGCCCCAGAGCGCCGAGCTGCACCGGCTGGCGCGCAGCCGGCGGGACCGCACGCGGCACCGGCTGCGGCGGGGCACCGCCGAGTGACGTGACCGTGGGCGAGTGACGCGGTGCGGGCCGGGAACGCGGGTGTCTGCCGCGCTCCCGGCCCGCGGCGGGCTACTTCTCCAGCGGCCCCCGGCCGCGCACGGTGAGCCCGTCGCCCTCCTCGTCCCGCTCGACCAGGACGGTGTCCCCGTCGTGCACCGCGCCGGACAGGATCGCCCGGGCCAGCTGGTCGCCGATCGCGGACTGCACCAGCCGGCGCAGCGGACGGGCGCCGTACGCCGGGTCGTAGCCGGCGAGCGCCAGCCAGTCGCGGGCCGCCTCGGAGACGTCCAGGGTGAGCCGCCGCTCGTTCAGCCGCTCGCCCAGGCGGGCCACCTGCAGGTCGACGATCCGGCTCAGCTCGGCGGTGCCCAGCGGCTCGAAGACCACGATGTCGTCCAGCCGGTTCAGGAACTCCGGCTTGAACGCGGCCCGGACGGCGGCCAGCACCAGCTCGCGCTTCTCCGCCTCCGGGGTGGTCGGGTCGACCAGGAACTGACTGCCCAGGTTGGAGGTGAGGATCAGGATCGCGTTGCGGAAGTCCACCGTGCGGCCCTGGCCGTCGGTGAGCCGGCCGTCGTCCAGCACCTGGAGCAGGACGTCGAAGACCTCCGGATGCGCCTTCTCCACCTCGTCCAGCAGGACCACGCTGTACGGGCGGCGGCGGACCGCCTCGGTGAGCTGGCCGCCCTCCTCGTAGCCGACGTACCCGGGCGGGGCGCCGACCAGGCGGGAGACGGAGTGCTTCTCGCCGTACTCGCTCATGTCGATCCGGACCATCGCCCGCTCGTCGTCGAAGAGGAAGTCGGCCAGGGCCTTGGCGAGTTCGGTCTTGCCGACGCCCGTCGGGCCGAGGAAGAGGAAGGAGCCGGTCGGGCGGTCCGGGTCGGCGATGCCGGAGCGGGTGCGGCGCACCGCGTCCGAGACGGCCTGCACGGCCTCCTGCTGGCCGATCAGGCGTCGGCCCAACTCCTCCTCCATGCGCAGGAGTTTCGCGCTCTCGCCCTCCAGCAGCCGGCCGGCCGGGATGCCCGTCCAGGAGGCGACCACGTCGGCCACGTCGTCCGGGCCGACCTCCTCCTTGACCATCGAGGCGGAGGCGGACCCGGCCTCGGTGTCCGCAGTCGCGGCGCGCTCCTGGGCCTCGGCGAGCTCCGCCTCGGCGGCCGGGATCTCGGCGTACATCAGCTTGGACGCCCGCTCGAAGTCCCCGTCGCGCTGGGCGCGTTCGAGCACACCGTGCAGGTCGTCCAGCCGCTCCTTCAGCTCGCCGACCCGGTTGAGGCTCTTCTTCTCCTGCTCCCAGCGCGCCGTGAGCACGCTCAACTGCTCGTTCTTGTCGGCGAGATCGCGCCGCAGCCGGGCCAGCCGGTCGACCGAGGCCGGGTCGGACTCCTTCTCCAGGGCCAGCTCCTCCATCCGCAACCGGTCGACGGAGCGCTGGAGTTCGTCGATCTCGACCGGGGAGGAGTCGATCTCCATCCGCAGCCGGGAGGCCGCCTCGTCGACCAGGTCGATCGCCTTGTCGGGCAGGAAGCGGGAGGTGATGTAGCGGTTGGACAGGGTGGCGGCGGCGACCAGGGCGGCGTCCGAGATCTGCACCTTGTGGTGCGCCTCGTACCGGCCCTTGAGGCCGCGCAGGATGGCGATCGAGTCCTCCACGCTGGGCTCGCCGACCAGCACCTGCTGGAAGCGCCGCTCCAGGGCCGGGTCCTTCTCGATCCGCTCGCGGTACTCGTCCAGCGTGGTGGCGCCGACCATCCGCAACTCGCCACGGGCCAGCATCGGCTTGAGCATGTTGCCCGCGTCCATCGCGGAGTCGCCGCCGGCGCCCGCGCCGACCACGGTGTGCAGCTCGTCGATGAAGGTGACGACCCGGCCGTCGGAGGCCTTGATGTCGTTGAGGACGGCCTTCAGCCGCTCCTCGAACTCGCCGCGGAACTTGGCGCCCGCGACCATCGCACCGAGGTCCAGCGAGACCAGCCGCTTGCCGCGCAGTGACTCCGGCACGTCGCCGGCCACGATCCGCTGGGCCAGGCCCTCGACCACGGCGGTCTTGCCGACGCCCGGCTCGCCGATCAGCACCGGGTTGTTCTTGGTCCGGCGGGAGAGCACCTGGACCACCCGGCGGATCTCCTGGTCGCGGCCGATCACCGGGTCGAGCTTGCCGTCGCGGGCGGCCTGGGTGAGGTCGGTGCCGTACTTCTCCAGCGCCTTGTAGGTGCCCTCCGGATCCGGCGAGGTGACCCGCCCGGTGCCGCGGACGTCCTTGAACGCGGCGAGCAGGGCCTTCGGCGTCGCGCCCTGCTGCACCAGCAGCTCGGCGACCGGCCCGCCCTCGGCGGCCAGGCCGACCATCAGGTGCTCGGTGGAGACGTACTGGTCGTCCAGGTCGTCGGCGCGCCGGCCGGCCTCGGTGAGCACCGCCAGGGTGTCCCGGGCGAGCTGCGGCGCGGCGACCGTCGAGCCCATCGCACTGGGCAGGGCGGCCGCCTGGCGGCGCGCCTCGGTGTCGAGCCGGGCGACGTCGGCCCCGACCGCCTCCAGCAGGGGCCGGGCGATGCCCTCGGGCTGCTCCAGCAGGGCGATCAGGATGTGCACCGGCTTGACGTCCGGGTTGCCGGCCGCGCCCGCCTGCCGGATCGCGGCGGACAGGGCGTCCTGCGTCTTGGTGGTGAACTTGCTGGCGTCCACTGCTGGGGAGTCCTCCCTGGTCGTCGTTCTGCTGCTACCTACAGCATGCACTAAGTTGAGTCTATTGCGCTCAACTTTCCACCTCAAGCTTTTCCGGGAGGGTCAATTCCCGGTCGAGCGCCTGGGGGAGCTCCGCCGGGTCAGCCCCAGCAGCTCCCGGGCCGGGCCGCCCGGCCGCTGCCCGGTCGGCCACACCGCCCGCAGCGGCCGCCGCAGGTCCAGCCCCTCCGCCAGCGGCACCTCGACCAGCCGCCGGGTCGCCAGCTCCTCCACCACCGCCAGCTCGCTCAGGCAGACCGGCCCCGCGCCGGTCATCGCGGCCGCCTTCAGCGCCGTGGACGAGGCCAGTTCCAGCCGGGGCTGCGTCGCGCCGCCGTACGGCCGCAGCGCCGCCTCCAGCACCTCCCGGGTGCCCGAGCCGGGCTCGCGCAGCACGAGCGGGGTGGCCGCCAGCTCGGCGCCGGTCAGTGGAGTGCGGCGGCGCGCCCACGGGTGGCCGGGCGCCACCACGACGACCAGCCGGTCCGCCGCCACCACCGCGCCGGCCAGTCCGGGCGGGGTGGCCGGGCCCTCGACGAAGCCGAGGTCGGCGTGCCCGGCCAGGACGTGCCCGGCGACCTCCGCCGAGTTCGCCGTCCGCAGCGTCACCGCCGTGCCCGGACTGGCCTCGGCCAGCCCCAGCAGCCAGCCCGGCATCAGGTACTCGGCGACGGTCAGGCTGGCCACCACCCGCAGCTTGGCGTCCCGGCGCTCGCGCAGCGCGTCGATCCCGGCGTCCAGTGCCTGCGCCGCCTCCACCACCTGCCGGGCCCACTCGACCACCAGCCGCCCCGCCTCGGTCGGCTTGCTGCCCCGGGGCGAGCGGTCCAGCAGCGGGACGCCGATCTGCCGCTCCATGCCCTTGATCCGGGCGCTGGCGGTCGGCTGGCTGACGCCCAGCTCGGCGGCCGCCCGTCCGACGCTGCCCAGTCGGGCCACCGCGAGCAGCAGTTCCAGGGCGCCGAGCTCGGGGACGTGTGGGGAGAGGGTCATAGCTCCAGGCTATGCCGCCATAGGATCTTCGGCGCTACCGGCGCCCGGCCTTCGGACCGATGGTGGGGAGCATGTCCACCTTGGCCGATATCCGCCCCCTCGCCCGCCCCGCCATTCGCCGCTCGCGGTACGACCTCTCCCAGCTCGGCCCCAACTGGTACGCCGCCGTGATGGGCACCGCGATCCTGGGCAACGGCGCCGCCGTCCTGCCGGTACGGCTGCCCGGGCTGATCGGCTTCGGCGAGGTGCTGTGGGCGCTCGGCATGGCCGCTCTGCTGGTGCTGGTCCCGGCCCGGCTGGTCCACCTCACCCGGCACCGCGAAGCGGCCCGCGCCCAGCTGCTGGACAACCCGGCCACCGCCGTCTTCTACGGCTGCCCGCCGATGGCGCTGCTCGCGGTCGGCCTCGGCACCCTGCTGCTCGGCTCCCGGGTCATCGGCACCGGCCCGGCGGTCGCCCTGGACGCGGTGCTGTGGGGCGTGGGCACCCTGTACGCGCTGGCCGTCGCCGGCGGCATCCCCTACCTGATGATCACCCGGCACCCGGTCTCCGCCCTGGAGGCCAACCCGACCTGGCTGCTGCCGGTGGTCGCCCCGCTGGTCGCCTCCGCCTGCGGTCCGGCGCTGGTCCCGCACCTGCCGGCCGGGGCACCGCAGCAGGCCATGCTGTACGCCTGCTGCGGGCTGTTCGGGGTCGGGCTGCTGGCCACCCTGGTGCTGCTGCCGGTGGTGTTCACCGGGCTGCTGCACAGCAAGCTGCCCACCCTGGTGCTCACCCCCTCGCTGTTCCTGGTGCTCGGCCCGCTCGGCCAGTCCGTGACCGCCGTCCACCAGCTCGCCGACGCCGCCCGCCCGGTGCTGCCCGCGCTCGCCCCGGCCATGCGCGACCTCGCCGAGCTGTACGGCGTCGCGGTGATCGGCGTCGCGATGCTCTGGCTGGCCGTCGCCCTCGCCGCCAACCTGCGCGCCCGGCGGGCCGGGATGCCGTTCGCGATGACCTGGTGGGCGTACACCTTCCCGATCGGCACCTGCGTCACCGGCGCCTCCGCGCTTGCCCGGCACACCGGCTTCGGGGGCTTCACCGGGCTGGCCGCGGGGCTGTTCCTGCTGCTGGCGCTCGCCTGGGTGCTCGCGGCGGGCGGGACCGCGGCCGGGCTGGCACGCGGGCGGCTGCTGGCGCGCTGAGGCGGCCCGATTGTCACCGCGCGTAGACATGCAGCTCAGGCGCCGCCCCCGTTGCAGGAACGCGCACCGGCACGATCACCGCCCCCGGCCGATCGGCGGAACCGCCGGTCCGCCCCCGCACCCCCCGCTGGCCTCGGCCTTTACCGGAATGCGGCCCACCGCCCCGACCCGTGCCCCCGCGCCGCCCTGCAGGTATCTGCATTTGCGCGAACATGCACTCGGGCGGCACTTGTTCACCGGCCGTCACGCTGTGAGGGTGGAGTCACGCCAAGTCGTCCGGGCAACCGCGGCCCGATGGAGGCGACTTGCTCTTCGAACGTGACTGCAGGAGCACCGACGTGCAGCTGTGGAACGGGGGGGAAGAGCGCCGGCCGGGACCATGTGTGGTGATGGCACCCGGAACCGGATCCGTCGAGGCGTTGCTGCTCCGCCTCGACGGAAGCGCCGTGGCATTGGCGTAAGGACGGCGGGCCCGCGGACGTCCCGGTGTGCGACGGCACCCGGGCCCGGGGCCCGCCGTCCCACCAGGTACCGTGACCGCCGATCCGCAATCCGGCAGGGGGAGTGCGAGCGACGTGACGGCGGAACCGGCGGTCGAACCGCACCACACCGGGCCCGTGGGCGAGCAGCCCGACGAAGCCGCCCGGCAGCTGTACCTGGCGATCATCGCCGAGGGCGGCCGCATCCCCTGCGGCGGAGTCACCGACACCGACCAGGCCGCGCTCCGACAGCTCATCGACATCGGCCTGCTGATGGTCAATGCGGTGGACCACTGCTACACCGCCGTCAGCCCCCGCTCGGTCAGCGACCGCCTCGGCGCCGAACTCCGCAGTGAGGCCACCCGGCTGCTGGTCCGCGCCGAGAGCCTGCCCGGCACCCTCGACGGCCTCACCCGCGCCTACGACGCGATGCCCCGCCCCTCGGGCCGGGCCGGCGGCGCCGTCCACGTCGAAGGACACGTCCACATCCGCCAGCGGATCTCCCAACTGGTCTCCGACTGCCGCTCCGAGGTCCTCACCGCCCAACCCGGCCACCGCCCCGCCGACACCCTGCAGGTCGCCCTCCTCCAGGACGTCCAACTCCTCCAGCGCGGCTGCTCCCTGCGCACCATCTACCAGCCGGTCGCCCTCGCCGACCCGCCCGCCCTCGCCTACGCCGAGGAGGTCACCCGGCACGGCTCCCTCATCCGCGTCCTCGACGAGCCCTTCCAACGGCTGATCGTCTTCGACCGCACCGTCGCCGTGATCTCCGCCAGCGAGGACAACAGCACCGCCGCCTTCATCAGCGACCCGGCCACCATCGCTTTCCTGGTCGGCACCTTCGAACGCGACTGGGCCCGCGCCGACACCGCCGCAGCCGCCACCGCCCTCGGCCAGGGCACCACCCGCACCATCCCCGACCGGGTCGGCCGCCTCCTCGCCCGCGGCCTCACCCAACGCGCCGTCGCCACCCGCCTGGGCCTCAGCGAACGCACCGTCGCCGCCCACATCTCCCGCCTCCGCGACCGCTACGGCGCTCAGACCCTCTTCCAGCTCGGCTGGCTGATGAGAGGCGCCCGCGATGACCGATGAGCCCGCGATGACCGATGAGCCCGCGATGACCGATGAGCCCGCGATGACCGATGAGCCCGCGATGACCGATGAGCCCTCCGCCCCGTCCACCCTGCTCACCGCCGCCCGGGGGCTCACGCAGCGGGCGATCGCCGGCCGGACGGGGCTGAGCGAGCGGACGGTCGCCGGTCACATCGCCCGGCTGCGTGAGCTGTACGACGCGGAGACGCTGTTCCGACAGGGCCGGCAGATACGGGGGCCCGGACGGGGGAGTCCGGTGGGTGAGCGCTGCTCAGCCGGTGGCGGCGCCGGTCGGCCAGTAGCCGGGGACCGGGGGCTGCTGCCGGGGGACGTTGAACTGCTCGCCGGGGGCGGTCCAGAAGCCCTCGCGCAGGGAGAGCGCCATGCCGGCCCAGTCGAGGGCGGTCTCCACCGTGTGGTTGAGGGCCTCCTGCGACCAGGTGTCGTCGAAGACCAGCGGCAGGACGGGGGCGACCTGCTCGATGGTGGCGATCAGCGGGTTGTGGGTGATGGCCTCGTCGACGAGGAGGACGATCGGCTTCCGCAGCGCGGACGCCCAACCCAGCTCCAGGCTCACACCGGCCGAGAGCGGCGCTCCCACGTAGGCGAAGACCAGGTCCGCGGACTGCAGGGCGCGGAAGTCGGAGGGGACGCGGGGCTCCGGCGCCCGGCCGGAGATGGTCCAGGCATCGCTGTGGTGCGCGCTGTACACGGCGGCACCGCTGCGGAGCAGGGTGGTGCGGAGCGTCGTCAGCCGCGTCCGGCTGGCGAGCGTCACCACGCTGTCGGCCGGCCCGGTCAGCCGCATCAGCGGCGCGGCCAGGAACACGCGTGCACGCCGACCCTCAGGGGCCTGGCTGTCGTGGTGACGCAGGTAGGGCTCGGTCATGTCGACTCCGGGGAAAGGCCGACCGGGTTGGGAAGTGGCGCCGGTTGGCGTTGAGAGTGGCTGCTGCTTCAAGTGGTCCGGTGCCCTGATGTGGAACAAACTTTGACAGTACAGCAACAGAATTGCCCGCTGGTGCTGGACTATCGGGGGCGAACTGATCGTCTATCAGTGGGCTCGGCCGCGTCCAGGTTTTGCCCCTGTCATCTGGATGCCTGGCAGGGAGATGACGGACCTCGTGGTACCGGGCAGGTGACACCGCAACTCTCCGTGGGGCATCATGTGGACGCCAGTGCTATTAGCGTCGCTCGCTGAGCTTTCGGAAAGGAGAGGACAGTTGTCCCGTATGTCCAGGCTTGTGCGTAAGGTTGCATTTTCGGTAGCCATCGCGGCCGCGGCCTTGGTCGGCGCCTGTGTCATAGCGGGTGGTGCTCGACTGCAGCTGGACGGGGAAGCGGGAGACGGTCGCGCCATTTCGGCGGTCCAAGCGGTTGTCGACGACATCAACTGGGGCTGACGGTAGTCGAGTTCGACCGGGCGGACCCTATACTTCTGGTTGACCTCCGGTTGGCTGGTATTTGCCGGAATGCCCTATTCTGGTCTCTGCTGTGATGCGCGGCCCAGCATGTAGCCAAGCTGGAACAGGGAGTCGACGTTGTACTCCTCCCTCATCTCGGCGATGTGGCGTGCCAGAGTCCGCTCGCTGATCCCCAGCCGGCGGGCGATGACGCGGTGATTGGTGCCGGCGAGCAGTAGGTCGATGATGGTTTGCCGCAGCCTCGGAATGACTTCCTGCGGGATGGCGGCATTGCCGTCGAATTCCAGCGCCCGGGTCCAGTTCCGCTCGAAGACCTCCTCGATGAGGAAGTTGATGACGCCGGGATCGTGGATGAAGGCGGCCATCTCGTCGCCGCCCACCGGAATCACTGCCAGCCGCCTGTTGAGGATGATGAGGCGGGCGTAGGGCTCGTCCAGGGTACGGAACTGGTAGCCCTCCCTGGTCAGTCTGGAAACGTATTCACGGGTGGGCTGGTGGTAGCGCGTGCTCGCGTTGTAGATGCTTCGCATCGAGGCGCCCTGCTGCAGGATCTTCAGATCGCGTTCGATTCCGGAGGCCAGCAGCTCGGGAGGTCGAGGCCCTCCGGGTTGCATGGCCAGGCCCTCGGTGATTCCGGCGGCCGAGAACTGCTGAACGCGCTGATTGATGTGCGCCTTGCCTCGGACGTATTCGATGGGGCCGCCTTCCTGGTCCGAGCTGTGGAACGCCTCGGCCAGTTCGCTCAGGTCGGCGGGGAGTGCCACGGAACGTGACAGCAGATCCAGGGCCTGTCGCTGCCAGGATGAGCTCAGGGTGAAGGACAGCTGAGCCGGGTCCGCGGCGATGAGCAAATCCGGATCGTCGCTGTCCCGGATCAGGAGGCCGAGATCGATGAGTTCGCGCAGGGAATTATTCTTGTTTGATTCGTAATCATCTTTCGTGCTGCCGCTGTGGATGATTTTGAGATAGAGCTCCCGGGCTTCCGGCGACAGTATTCGTGATCCGCCAGTCATGAGAACTGGCTGTTCTCGCCCGCTCATTTCGGCTCCCTGTCATCCACTGAGCAACTAGTGACCACCATTGTCAGCTGTCCCGGCACCCCGGATTGCTCGTTGCTCACCCGTCCGTCGCCGACAGCGTCGAGCTTCGGGCAAGCACCCTCTCACATATCCACAAGCCGCCGGCACCCCCCGGACAGGAGGGGGCCGGCGGCAGGTGGCCGTGCGGGGTGGTCAGCGCTTGGGACGCCAGACGACGAGGGCGCTGGACTGGGGGGTGGGGGGCTGGTACGGGACCAGGTCGCGGCGGTAGGAGGCGTGGACGGCAGCCTCGCGCTGCTGGAGGGCGGCGGCGGCGCCTTCGAGGGAGTCGACCAGTTCGGCGACGCGGGACTGGAGGGCGGTGACCTGGTTCTCCAGCTCGATGATCCGCTTGATGCCCGCCAGGTTGATGCCCTCGTCCTGGGAGAGCCGCTGGACCTCGCGCAGCTGCTGGATGTCGCGGGCGGAGTAGCGGCGTCCGCGGCCGGCGGTGCGGTCGGGGCAGACGAGGCCGAGGCGGTCGTACTGGCGGAGGGTCTGCGGGTGCAGGCCGGACAGTTCGGCGGCCACGGAGATGACGTACACCGGGGTGTCCTCGGTGAGGACGTACGTCGGCGGGGCGGCGGCCCGGCGGGGCCGGCGGGCGCCGGCACCGGGCAGGCCTTCGCCGAGGCCGGGGCCGATCGAGCCGTCGGGGTTGGTCGGATTCATCGGGGACATCTGGTCGTCACGCTCCCTTCGCCGCCCGGAAGAGGGCTGCTCGCGGATCGTCGGAGGCGGTGGCCTCGCGGTACTGCTCCAGGGCGTCCAGCGCGTCGCCGCTGACGTGCTGGGGGACCACGACCTCGACGGTGACGAGGAGGTCGCCGCGGGTGCCGTCCTTGCGGGTGGCGCCCTTGCCGCGGGCGCGCATGGTGAGGCCGTTGGCGCTGCCCGGGGGCAGCTTGAGCTTCACGGCGGGGCCGTTGAGCGTGGGCACCTCGATGGTGGCGCCGAGCGCAGCCTCGGGGAAGGTGACCGGGACGGTGACGGTGAGGTTGTCGCCCTTGCGGCCGAAGACGGGGTGCGGGTCCACGTGCACGGTGACGTAGAGGTCGCCGGGCTGGCCGCCGCGTTCGCCCTGGGCGCCCTTGCCCTTGAGGCGGATGCGCTGGTCGGCCTGGACGCCGGCCGGGATGCGGACCTGCATGGTGCGGGCGGAGCTGGCGCGGCCGCTGCCGTGGCAGTCGGTGCACGGGTCGTCGACGATCATGCCCCGGCCGCGGCAGTCCTTGCAGGGCTCGGAGAGGGCGAAGGCGCCCTGGCCGCGGCTGACGGTGCCGGCGCCGACGCAGGTCGGGCAGACTCGCGGGGTGGTACCGGACTTGGCGCCGGTGCCGTTGCAGGTGCGGCAGGGGGCCTGGCTGGTCATCCGCAGCGGGACGGTCGCGCCGTCGACGGCCTCCTCGAAGGAGAGCGTCACCTCGGTCTCGACGTCGGCGCCGCGCCGGGGCTGGGCCTGCCGGCTGCCGCCGCGGTTGAAGAGGCCGCCGAAGACGTCGCCGATCCCGCCGCTGCCGCCGCCCTGGCTGCCGCTGAAGAGGTCGCCGAAGTCGAAGCTGTAGCTGCCGGGGCCGCCGGGGCCGCCGCCGGCCCGGAAGCCGCCGTTGGCGAAGAGGCTGCGGGCCTCGTCGTACTCCTTGCGGCGCTTCTCGTCGGAGAGGACGTCGTACGCCTCGGAGATGTCCTTGAACCGCTCCTCGGCCTTGGCGTCACCCGTGTTGGCGTCGGGGTGGAACTCGCGGGCCAGCTTGCGGTAGGTCTTCTTGATCTCGGTGGCGGTGGCGTCCTTGGGCACGCCGAGGACCTTGTAGTAGTCCTTCTCGACAAAGTCCTTGCCGCTCATGGCTCCCGCCACCTCCCGAGTTCCATCGTCACTGTGCTGTCAACAGCAGGGGAAAGCAAGGCCGTTGACAGCGCGCTGCGGAGCCGGCCGCCGTGTTGGCCGGCGTACGACTCCGCAGCGCACTGGTTGTCAGCTGTCACTGGCTGTCAGTTGTCCGAGCCACCGTCGGACTTGTCCGCGTCGCCGGACTTGGTGTCGGCGTCCGGGGCGGCGGTCGTCTGGGTGCCCGGCTGGGGCTCCGCGACGGCGACCATCGCCGGGCGGATGATCCGCTCACCGATCCGGTAGCCGGGCTGGAGGATCTGCACGCAGGTGTCCTCGGTGACGTCCGAGGAGTAGCTGTGCATCAGCGCCTCGTGCATGGTCGGGTCGAAGGGCTCGCCCTCCTTGCCGAACTGCTGCAGGCCCAGCTTGGCGACGACCGTCTCCAGGGACTCGGCGACGGACTTGAAGCCGCCCGTCACCTCGCCGTGCTCGCGGGCGCGGCCGATGTCGTCCAGGACGGGGATCAGGGACTCCAGGATGTTGGAGACCGCGATCTCGCGGACGGTCAGCCGGTCGCGCTCGACCCGCTTGCGGTAGTTCTGGTACTCGGCCTGCAGGCGCTGGAGGTCGGCCGTGCGCTCGGCCAGCTCGCGCTTAGCGGTGGCGAGTTCGTCCGTGGAGCCCTCGGCGGCACCGGCCGCCGCGGCCTCCTCGGCAGCCTTGATCACGGCCTCTTCGGCGGCGGAGTCGTCGCCGGGCTTGCCGCCCTGCGGCTTGTCCGTCATGCCGCACCGCCCTTGGGCTTCTCGTCGTCCACGATCTCGGCGTCGACGACGTCGTCCTCGGCCTTGGCCTGGGCGGAGTCGCCGGCGGCGGCACCGGCGGGGGCGTCGGCGTTGGCGTAGAGCGCCTGGCCGAGCTTCTGCGCGGTGGTGGAGACCTTCTCCGAGGCCTCGCGGATCTTCGCGATGTCCTCGCCCTTCAGGGCCTCCTTGAGCTCGCCGATGGCGGTCTCGACCTCGGTCTTGACGTCGGCCGGGAGCTTGTCGGAGTTGTCGGCGATGAACTTCTCGGTCGAGTAGACGAGCTGCTCGGCGGAGTTGCGGGTCTCGACGGCCTCGCGGCGCTTGTGGTCGTCCTCGGCGTACTGCTCGGCCTCGCGGCGCATGCGGTCGACCTCGTCCTTCGGCAGCGAGGAGCCGCCGGTGACGGTCATCTTCTGCTCCTTGCCGGTGCCGAGGTCCTTCGCGGCCACGTGCATGATGCCGTTGGCGTCGATGTCGAAGGTGACCTCGATCTGCGGCAGGCCGCGCGGCGCCGGCGGCAGGCCGGTCAGCTCGAACATGCCGAGCTTCTTGTTGTACGCCGCGATCTCGCGCTCGCCCTGGTAGACCTGGATCTGCACGGACGGCTGGTTGTCCTCGGCCGTGGTGAAGATCTCGGAGCGCTTGGTGGGGATCGTGGTGTTGCGCTCGATCAGCTTGGTCATGATGCCGCCCTTGGTCTCGATGCCGAGGGACAGCGGGGTGACGTCGAGCAGCAGGACGTCCTTGACCTCGCCCTTGAGGACACCGGCCTGGAGCGAGGCGCCGATGGCGACGACCTCGTCCGGGTTGACGCCCTTGTTGGCGTCCTTGCCGCCGGTCAGCTCGCGGACCAGCTCGGCGACGGCCGGCATGCGGGTCGAGCCGCCGACGAGGACGACGTGGTCGATCTCGGAGAGCGAGATGCCGGCGTCCTTGATCACGTTGTGGAACGGGATCTTGCAGCGCTCCAGCAGGTCGGAGGTGAGCTGCTGGAACTGGGCGCGGGTGAGCTTCTCGTCCAGGTGCAGCGGACCCTCGGCGGAGGCCGTGATGTAGGGCAGGTTGATCGAGGTCTCGGAGGACGAGGACAGCTCGATCTTGGCCTTCTCGGCGGCCTCGCGCAGACGCTGCAGGGCCATCTTGTCCTTGGACAGGTCGACGCCGTGGCCGCCCTGGAAGGTCTTGACCAGGTGGTCGACGATCTTCTGGTCCCAGTCGTCGCCGCCGAGGTGGTTGTCACCGTTGGTGGCCTTCACCTCGACGACCCCGTCGCCGATCTCCAGCAGGGAGACGTCGAAGGTGCCGCCGCCGAGGTCGAAGACCAGGATGGTCTGGTCGTCCTTGTCGAGGCCGTACGCGAGGGCGGCCGCGGTCGGCTCGTTGACGATGCGCAGGACGTTGAGGCCCGCGATCTCACCGGCCTCCTTGGTGGCCTGGCGCTCGGAGTCGGAGAAGTACGCCGGGACGGTGATGACGGCGTCGGTGACGGTCTCGCCCAGGTAGGCCTCGGCGTCCCGCTTCAGCTTCTGCAGGATGAAGGCGCTGATCTGCTGCGGGTTGAAGTCCTTGCCGTCCAGGTTGATCTTCCACCCGGTGCCCATGTGGCGCTTGACCGAGCGGATGGTGCGGTCGACGTTGGTGACCGCCTGGCGCTTGGCCACCTCGCCGACCAGGACCTCGCCGTTCTTCGCGAAAGCGACGACGGACGGCGTGGTCCGCGCGCCCTCGGCGTTCGTGATGACGGTGGGCTCGCCACCCTCCAGAACGCTGACGACCGAGTTCGTCGTACCGAGGTCGATGCCGACCGCGCGTGCCATCGTAGATACCTCCACGGAAGAGTTGAGCTTTACAGGCTCAAGGATGCATGACTCGGCGGACAGCGTCAACAGCCATGAGCGGGTACCGCTCAACTTTGCTGAGCCGTGCGACGTTCCGGGCCTTGTGGCGCCGTGCGGTGAGGGTGGCGTTACGTGACTGCCGCCATAGCCTGGGAATCTTCTGGTGACGTGTGGACGACCGGTAATGTCCGGGCCGTCGGCCCGGCAAGTTACCGACGAGTACACTTCCTTCAGATTCCAGAACACAGCCCAACAGGAAGCCGCAGGAGACGGAGAGCCGATGCAGCTAGCAGCGATCGTCATCTCGCTGGTCACCTTCGTGATCGGCACCGCGCTCGCCCTTCGTGCGGCGTGGCACATCTTCAAGGTGGTGCTGACCGGCGCGCCGGACTCCACCCGATTCGGCAAGCCCGCCCAGCGGGTGAAGACCCTCGCCGTCGAATTCGTCGGCCACACCAGGATGAACCGCTGGGGGATCGTCGGCATCGCCCACTGGTTCGTCGCCGTCGGCTTCTTCAGCCTGGTGCTGACCATCGTCAACGCGATGGGCCAGCTCTTCGACGCCGAGTGGGAACTGCCGATCATCGGCCACTGGATGGTCTGGCAGCTCTTCGTCGAGCTCGTCGGCACCCTGACCACGCTGGGCATCGCGACCCTGATGGTGATCCGGCTGATGAGCCTGCCGTCCAGGTCGGGCCGCAAGTCCCGGTTCGCCGGCTCGATCGCCTGGCAGGCCTTCTACGTCGAGTACACGATCCTCGGCATCGGTCTCTGCATCCTGATGCTCCGCGCGCTGGAGGGCGCCCTGGCCGGCGTCGACTCGTACGGCCCGGAGCACCTGGTCTCGTACCCGATCGTCTCCGCGCTCAGCGGCCTGTCGCACGGCACCCTGGAGAACCTGGTCTACCTGTTCGCGATGCTGAAGATCTGCATCTCGTTCGCGTGGGCGACCACCATCGGCCTCAACCCCTCGATGGGCGTGGCCTGGCACCGCTTCCTCGGCTTCTTCAACATCTACTTCAAGCGCGAGGAGGACGGCGGCACCGCGCTCGGTGCGCTCCGTCCGATGACCAGCAAGGGCCAGCCGATCGACTTCGAGGACCCGGCCGAGGACGCCGTCTTCGGCGTCTCCCAGGTCGAGCACTTCTCCTGGAAGGGCATCCTCGACTTCTCCACCTGCACCGAGTGCGGCCGCTGCCAGTCGCAGTGCCCCGCCTGGAACACCGGCAAGCCGCTCTCGCCGAAGCTGCTGATCATGAGCCTGCGCGAGCACGCCTACGGCAAGGCGCCGTACCTGCTGGCCGGTGGCGGCAAGGACATGGAGGGCACCGAGCAGGCCACCTCCGAGCAGCTCAAGGACGTCCCGGCGGCCGCCCTGGCCGAGGCCGAGCGCCCGCTGGTCGGCACCGCCGAGGAGAACGGCGTCATCGACCCGGACGTGCTGTGGTCCTGCACCACCTGCGGCGCCTGCGTCGAGCAGTGCCCGGTGGACATCGAGCACATCGACCACATCGTCGACATGCGCCGCTACCAGGTGATGATCGAGAGCAACTTCCCGACCGAGGCCGGGACGATGCTCAAGAACCTGGAGAACAAGGGCAACCCGTGGGGCATGGCCACCAAGGCCCGCCTGGACTGGGTCAAGGAGCTCAAGAAGGAGACCGGCATCGAGGTGCCGGTGATCGGCGAGGACATCGACCCCGCCGAGGTCGAGTACCTCTACTGGGTCGGCTGCGCCGGCGCCCTGGAGGACCGCGCCAAGAAGACCACCAAGGCCTTCGCCGAGCTGCTGCACACCGCGGGCGTGAAGTTCGCGATCCTCGGCAAGGAGGAGACCTGCACCGGTGACTCCCCGCGCCGCCTGGGCAACGAGTTCCTGTTCCAGATGCTCGGCGCGCAGAACGTCGAGACCCTGAACGCCGCGCTGGAGGACGCCCCGACCAAGCGGATCGTGGCCACCTGCCCGCACTGCTTCAACACCATCGCCAACGAGTACCCGCAGCTGGGCGGCCACTTCGAGGTCATCCACCACACCCAGCTGCTGCAGCACCTGATCGACGAGGGCAAGCTGCTGCCGGTCAACCCGGTCGAGGGCCTGATCACCTACCACGACCCCTGCTACCTGGGCCGCCACAACAAGGTCTACACGCCGCCGCGCGAGATCATGGACAAGGTCCCCGGCCTGCGCCAGCAGGAGATGCACCGCCACAAGGAGCGCGGCTTCTGCTGCGGCGCCGGTGGTGCCCGGATGTGGATGGAGGAGCGCATCGGCAAGCGGATCAACACCGAGCGCGTGGACGAGGCGCTGTCGCTCAACCCCGACATCGTCTCCACCGCCTGCCCGTTCTGCCTGGTGATGCTCTCCGACTCGGTCAACGGGAAGAAGAACGAGGGCGCGGCCAAGGAGCACCTGAAGGTGGTCGACGTCGCCCAGCTGCTGCTCGACTCGGTGAAGGCGACCCCGCCGGCCGAGGCCGAGGAGCGGACGGAGACGGTGGACGCGTAGCGGTCCGCCGCCGCCCGGAGGCCCACTGTTCGAG
This sequence comes from Streptomyces sp. 1331.2, assembly GCF_900199205.1. Lineage (NCBI taxonomy): Bacteria > Bacillati > Actinomycetota > Actinomycetes > Kitasatosporales > Streptomycetaceae > Streptomyces > Streptomyces sp. 1331.2. The sequence goes on from NZ_OBMJ01000001.1 coordinate 3,768,259, forward strand.
ATCCTGCTGTTCGACAGTTCTGCTACAACCGCCCGGCCCGGTGGACGCCGTCAACGCGCCTGCCGGGCCGGGCTTTCGGCGTCGGAGCCGATCTCCGGCGGGACGGCCGGCGGGCGGCGGGTGACGCCAATCGCACAGGTGCCGGACGGGTATTCGGTCAGAAGGAAATACAGTAGGCGCCGGACCGGCCTCGTGCCATGGTCCACCCGTACCGGTCGCAGGGCCGGCCGGGAACCGACCCGACCGGCCGGCCGGGTCCAGACCACCGACGGAGGTATCGGCCCGCCGGGCCGGGCCGCAGAGACCACAAGGGGAACAGCGCAGACCATGACCGAGGCGATCATGCTGGTCGGTGGTAAGGGCACGCGACTGCGTCCGCTGACCACCCACACCCCCAAGCCCATGCTGCCGGTGGCAGGCGTCCCGTTCATCGCGCACCAGCTGGCCCGCGCGGCCGCCGCCGGCGTCACCCGCGTCGTGCTGGCCACCTCGTACCTGGCCGAGGTGTTCGAGGACCACTTCCAGGACGGCACCCCGTACGGCATCGAACTGGTCTACCTGACCGAGCGCGAGCCGCTGGGCACCGGCGGGGCCATCCGCAACGCCGCCTCCGGTCTGACCTGCGGCCCGGACGAGCCGGTCCTGGTCTTCAACGGCGACATCCTCTCCGGCGTCGACATCGCCGCCCTGCGCGACGGCCACGTGGCCGCCGGGGCCGACGTCACCCTGCACCTCACCCGGGTCGAGGACCCGCGCGCCTTCGGCCTCGTCCCGACCGACGGGAACGGGCGGGTGCTGGAGTTCCTGGAGAAGCCGGAGACCCCGGAGCAGATCGTCACCGACCAGATCAACGCCGGCTGCTACGTCTTCACCCGGTCCGTGATCGACCGCATCCCGGCCGGCCGGGAGGTCTCCGTCGAGCGCGAGACCTTCCCCGAGCTGCTGGCCACCGGTGCGCTGCTGCGCGGCGTCGTCGACACCTCGTACTGGCTGGACCTCGGCACCCCGGCCGCCTTCGTCCGCGGCTCGGCCGACCTGGTGCTCGGCAAGGTCGACTCCCCGGCCGTCCCCGGGCCGACCGGCGACGCCCTGCTGCTGCCCGGCGCCACCGTCCACCCGGGCGCGGTGCTCAGCGGCGGCACCGTGGTCGCCGAGGATGCGGTGGTCGAGGCCGGCGCGATCGTCGAGGGCAGCGTGATCCTGCCGGGCGCGGTGATCGGCCCGGACACCCTGGTCAAGGACTCGATCGTGGGCGCCTACGCGACCATCGGCGACCGCTCGGCGCTGGACGGCGCCGTGATCGGCGACGGCGCGATCGTCGAGTCGGACAACGAGCTGCCGAACGGCATCCGGATCGCCTGCGGCACCCTGCTGCCGGTCGGCGCCGTCCGCACCTCGGCCGGCCCTGGCGGCTGCCCGGCCGGCACCAGCGCGGCGGCAGCGGTGCACGGGCGGTCGGTCAGCGCCCAGCGCTGACCGCGGCTCCCGCCCGGCCACCGGGCGGCTTTCGGCCCCGTTCGTCTCAGCCTCGCTGCAAACCGGCCCCGGCTTGGTCCGGGGCCGACGGGGACTGGGCCGGACGGGTACCTTCGGACCGTGGCTGGTAATCGATACGACAGCGGTCAGGGCGCCGACCGCCCGCACGGCGGGTGGTCGGCCCCTCCGCCACCGGCGGGGGCGCCCGGGGGGCACGGACAGGCGGACGGGCCGGAGTACTTCACGGCCCCGCACCCGGCAGGTCCCGGGTCAGGACCCGGGACCGGACCCGAGTACGACCCGTACGGGGCGGACCACCCCGGCAACACCAGGGCCTTCCCGGTCGGCGACCCGTACCCGGGCGGCGCCTACGGCTCCTACGGCCCCTACGACGGCGGCTACGGGCAGCAGCAGCGGCCGTACGGCCAGGACCAGGCCTACGGCTACGACCAGGCCTACGGCCAGGAGCCCCCGTACGGTCACGACCAGGCTTACGGCCAGGAGCAGCCGTACGGCCAGGACAACGTCGCCGTCTACCGCGCCGGCGGCCGGTCCGCCCCGCACGTGGCCGGCCCCCGCCCGCACTGGCGCGAGCTGTTCGTCGGCCTCTTCCGCACCCCGACCGCGATGTTCGACCGCACCCGCGACCACCAGGTCTGGCTGCCCGCCCTCACCGTCTCGCTGCTGTACGGCGCGCTCGCGGTGCTCGGCATCGGGCTGACCCACGACGACATCGTCAACTCGACCTTCACCGTGGCGCTGACCGGCATCCTCGCCGCCGCCGTCGGCTTCACCGTGGCCGGCGCGATCTTCGGCGGGGTCACCTACGCGCTGGCCCGCCAGCTGGGCGGCGACGGCCCGTGGAAGTCCACCGTCGGCCTGGCCGCGCTGATCGGCTGGCTGACCGACGCGCCCCGGCTGCTGCTCGACCTGGTGCTGCCCTCCGGCAGCGCGGTCGTCCAGGTCGTCGGCTGGGCGACCTGGATGCTCTGCGCCTTCCTGCTGACCGCCATGGTCCGGCGGCTGCACGACCTGCCCTGGGGCAAGGCCGCCGCCGCCTCGGCGCTGCAACTGCTCGCGCTGCTGGTGCTGATCAAGCTGCCGACCCTGGGCTGACGGGCGAAGGGCAGAATGGGGGCGGGCCGCAGCCGAGCGCCGCGGCCCGCCGACCCTCTTCGACCCGAGTGCACCGGAGCCAGGCATGACCCTCCCCACCACCCACGTCAGCTTCCCGGCCGGGGCGGTGACCGGCGAGTCCCCGGTGCTCGCGGTGCACCAGCTGGCCGACGGCCGCTACGCCGTCGTCACCGAGGCGACCCCGTTCCACCCGCTCGACCACACCTGGCCCGACCAGCCGGCCGACCACGGCACCCTCACCGTGGACGGCACCGAGCTGGCCGTGGTCGACTGCCTGACCGGCGCCGTCGGCCCGGAGGGCGACGCCCTGCTGGTCGGCGCCGACATCCCGGTGCGGCGCGGCGACGAGGAGTGGTCCTGGCTGGTCCTGCACGTCCTGGGCACCGACCCCGGCGACATCGTCGGCCGCACCGCCGCGCTCGCCGTCGACGCCGACCGCCGGGGCGCCCTCAGCGCCTCGCACAGCGGCTGCCACCTGCTCGCCCTCGCCCTCAACGCCGCGCTCGCCCCGCGCTGGCGCAAGGACCCGGGCCGCTCGGACGCCTTCGGCAACCCGGACTTCGACAGCCTCGCCATGGCCAGTTCGGTGATGGACACCGACGCCAGCACCGACACCTACCGGCTCGGCAAGTCGCTGAAGAAGAAGGGCTTCACGGTGGACGCCACCGAGGAGTTCCCGGCCCTGGCCGACGCGCTGCCGGCCCTCACCGAGGCCGTCAACGCCCGGCTCGCCGCCTGGGTCGCCGCCGACGCCCCGGTCCGCATCGAGGTGCCCGGCCCCGAGCTCACCGCCCGCCGGCAGTGGCACTGCGAGCTGCCCGAGGGCGGCGCGCAGATCTTCTGCGGCGGCACCCACCTGCACCACCTCGGCGAGCTGGCCGAACTCCGCACCGAGCTGCGGCTGTCCGAGGACGGCACCGAGCTGGTCGCCGTCACCAGCCCCAAGCGGGCCTGAGAAACGCCGCGGGCGGCCACCCCTCGCGGTGAGGGGTGGCCGCCCGTCTGCGTGCGCTCCGCGTGCCGCCGGCCCGTCCGGCCGTCGGCTTTCCGTCCCGGACCTCGGTTCTCGGACCTCGGTGCCCAGAGGGTCTCAGATCTCGGTGCGGTGGAAGTTCAGGTACGAGCGTGACGGCGTCGGGCCGCGCTGGCCCTGGTAGCGCGAACCGTAGCGCTCCGAGCCGTACGGGTGCTCCGACGGCGAGGAGAGCCGGAACAGGCAGAGCTGCCCGATCTTCATGCCCGGGTAGAGCTTGATCGGCAGCGTCGCCACGTTCGACAGCTCCAGCGTCACGTGGCCGCTGAACCCGGGGTCGATGAAGCCCGCGGTGGAGTGGGTGAGCAGGCCCAGCCGGCCCAGGCTCGACTTGCCCTCCAGCCGGGAGGCCACGTCCTCGGGCAGCGTGATGACCTCGTACGTCGAGGCCAGCACGAACTCGCCGGGGTGCAGGATGAACGCCTCGTCCCCGTCCGGCTCGACCAGCCGGGTCAGGTCCGGCTGCTCCTCGGAGGGGTCGATGTGCGGGTACTTGTGGTTCTCGAACACGCGGAAGAAGCGGTCGAGGCGCACGTCGATACTCGACGGCTGGATCATCGCCGGGTCGAACGGGTCGATGGAGACCCGGCCCAGGTCGATTTCGGTCCGGATGTCCTTGTCAGAGAGCAGCACGCTTCGAGGTTACGTGCAAGAAAGGGCCCCGGACGAATCCGCCCGGGGCCCACCTGCCCGTCCGCCGACCGCCGGTCGACCGTCCGCCGACCGTCAGGCCAGGAACTCCGCGGCCTCCAGCCGCATCGCCTGCGCCAGTTGCGGCTCCGACAGCTCCCGCACGTCGGCCAGCACCGAGCTCCGGAGCCGTCCGCACTGCGGACAGCGGATCAACCGTCCGGGCCCGAGGCGGCCGGGACCGAGGTTCTGCATCGGGAACGTGGTGGTGCTGAACAGGTGCCCCTCGGCACAACGAACGACGGCGCGCTGCTCCATCGATCCCCTTCCCATCCCTAACCCAGTACTCACCCGTACTCAGACGCCCCGGCGGCCTGGCCCCGGGACAGCGTCACATTAGGGGATGCTCCGGACATTCCTCACCATGGCTCGCCGCCCGGCCCCACCCGCCGGAGCACTCGCACGCGGCCCACACAGTACGCCCCGGACCCGCCTCCACCCCGCTCCGCCGCACCCTCGGACCCCTTGTGCAACCACAGTCCCGAATGGGGTACAGTGGCACTGGATCGAGCGGTCTCTGACGGCTCATCAGGCGGGCGTAGTTTAATGGTAGAACATGAGCTTCCCAAGCTTAGAGCGCGAGTTCGATTCTCGTCGCCCGCTCCATACCGAAAGCCGCAGGTCAGCGACCTGCGGCTTTCGTGTTTCCCGGGGCGTTCCGGGGCTTCGAACGCCTGCGGCGCCCCGGGCCGGGGTCGGAGCGACCCTGGCCCGGGAGCGGGGTCAGGAAGCGGTGGTGAGGGCTTCGAGGGTGGGGACGACGGCGGTGGGGGTGGGGAGGGCGGCGTTGTCGGTCCGCAGGCGGTGGGCGGCGGCGCGCAGGTCGGCGTCGGTGATGAGGCGGTCGAGCAGGGCGGTGTCGACGTCCTCGGAGGCGGAGCGCAGGGCGGCGCCGGTGGCGGTGAGGGCGTCGGCGTTGATGAAGTGGTCCGCGCCCTGCGGGAGGAGCAGCTGGGGCAGTCCGGCCTGGAGGGCGGTCAGCATGGTGCCGGAGCCGCCGTGGTGGACCAACGCGTCGGCGCGGCTGAGCAGTTCGTTGAGCGGGACCCACGGCAGGCCGCGGACGTTGGCGGGCAACGTGCCGAGCGGGGCCAGGTCGGCGCCGCCGACGGCGAGCAGGAAGTCGGCGTCGACCTCGGCCGCCGACTCGACCAGCCGGACGACCGCGCGGACACCGTCGATCTCGGCGAGGACGGTGCCCAGGGTGACGACGATCCGCGGGCGGTCGGCCGGGTGGAGGAACTCGGTCGGGACGATGCCGCCGCCGTTGTACGGGATGTAGCGCATCGGCAGGCCGTCCGGGTCGCCGCCGAGCGGGCCGAGGTTGAGCGCGGTGGCGCCGGCCGGGCCGGTCAGGCCGTGCTGCTCGTAGACGTCGGTGAAGTGGGAGGCGATCAGCTTGGCCATGTCCAGGCCGGGCGTGACCCCGAAGTTGTGGACCACCGACGGGATCTTGAGCAGGGCCGCCACCACCGGGGGAGCGGCGTGGAAGGAGTCGTGGACGATCAGGTCGGCGCCCCAGCCGGTGGCGGCCGCCAGCAGGCCGTCGACGTCGGGGCGGGAGGCGTGGGCGAAGAGCCCGGCCGCCATGTCGAAGATCTCTTCCTGCGTCTTGTCCCGGTTGACGTACGCGATCTCGCCGCCGAGGTGCTCCGCGAAGATCTCCCGCAGGCTCCGGCCGTCGCCGATCTCGACGACGGGGAAGCCGGCGCTCCGGAGCTGGTCGAGCGGCTGCCCGCTGGCGAACAGGACCTCGTGCCCGACGGCGCGCAGCGCCTGGGCGGTCGGGACCATCGGGAAGAGGTGGCCGGCCGCGGCGGGGCCGGCGAAGAGTATGCGCATGTCTGCTCCTTGCCAAGTTCACTGACATGGCAGTCTCACCTCCGTAGTTGACGTTCAGTCAATTTGATTGGGGTCGCCAGGCGCGGTAATCGGCCTTTTTGAGCAGGGACTTGTTACCGGGCCATTGGTGTGCTCCACGCTCGCTCCACTCGCGAGCCGTCTGCGAGCCGTCCGCGAGCCGTCGGTGATCCGCTCGCGGCCGTCCCGGGCTCGGCAGTCGGGCGTCAGGCGGCGGCGAGGAAGTCCCGGACGGTCTTGGTGAACGCCTCGGTCTCCTCGGCGAGCACGATGTGGCCGGTGTCGAACTCGGCGTAGGCGCTGCCCGGGAGTGCGGCGTGCAGGCGGCGGGTGTTCTCCACCGGGACGGTGGCGTCCTGGGCGCAGCCGATCACCAGGGTCGGGGCCTGGACACGGGGGAGCAGCGGGGTCAGGTCCAGGCTGAGGTCGAGGGCGATGTGCCGCAGGGTGCCGGGAGTTGGCTGCATGTAGGCGGTGTTGGCCTCGACGGCCGCGCGGCCGATCCGGTTGAGGAAACCGCGGCTGAAGGCGGTGAGGGTGGCGTAGCCGCCGAAGGCGTCGGGGCGGTCGGCGAGCGAGAGCCAGGTTGCCATGGAGAGGCGCAGGTACTCGTCCTGCTCGGCGCTGATCCAGCCGGCGGCGGCGATCAGTCGGCGGACCTGGTCGGGGCGCAGGGCGGCGGCTGCGGTGGCGACGACGGCGCCGAGCGAGAAGCCGAGGATGTCGGCGGGGCCGCGGCCGGCGTCCTCGATCACGGCGTTGACCTGGGCGGCGAGGGTTTCCAGGGTGAGCGGGGCGCCGTCGTCCTCGGCGGCCTCGCTGCCGGAGAGGTCGGGCAGCAGCACGGTGTAGCGATCGGTGAAGGCGTCCAGCAGTCCGTCCCACATGCCGGAGCCGGGGCCGGTGCCGTGGACCAGGACGAGGGTGTCGGGGCCGTTGCCGACGACGCGGTAGGGGATGCGGGCGGTGCCGACGGTGATGGTGGGCATGGCGGGGTCCTCTCGTGGTGGTGGCAGGCCCGGGTGCGGTGGTGCTCCGGGGCACGAGAAGTAAACTACACCGTGCAGGTCAGTGATTCAACTGCACCGTGCAGTGCAATTTGGTGGTGAAGGAGTGGCGCGGGAGTGGTGGGGGTGGAACTGTCCGTACCCGTTCGCCGTCCCAGGAGTGACGGAATCCCCGCCCGGGTTGAATGCCGGGAGGAGTACGGAGGGCCCTGTGCAGTCAGGTGGTGCCGAACTGAACGCCGGATGCCCGGGTGGTCGCCCCGGCCGTGCGCCGGCCGCGGCGGCCCGGTGGTCGGAGCCGGTCGCGAACGCGGAGCCGGGCGCGAAGGCGGAGGCGGGCGCGAAGGCGGAGGCGGGCGCGAACGCGGAGCCGGGCGCGGAGACGAGGGCAGAGTCCGGGCCGTGTTCGGGGTCGGCTTCGGGTGCGGGTCCGAGGGTGACGGTCGATCAACTCGACGCCGCCGAGCGCTGCGAGACCCTGCTCCAGGACACCCTGGACGCCGTCGACCCGACGCCGGCCTGGCAGGAGGCCGCTCCCCGGGCGGGTGCGCGGCTGCCCCGGCCGGGGCTCGGGTCGGCGCGGTGCGGGTCGGACGTGCTCTGGTACGTCACTCGGGGGCGGGACATCCTCACCGTCGTCTCGCTGCCCCGACGGGCGCTGCTGGTGGGCGTGGTGGAGCGGCACTGGCGGCGGCGCGGCTGGACGATCACCTCGCTGGACACCGACTGGGACCGCCACGGAGTCGCCGCGACCACTCCGGACGGCTACCGACTGGCGCTCAGGTTCGGCGAGTTGGGCGAGGCGGGGCTGACCGTGAGTTCGCCCGGAGTGGCCCGCTCGGAGCAAGTTCCGGTGCTGTCGGGGGACGGTGGTCGCGGCTCGGCGCCGCTGCCGTACGTGTGCTGCCCGTACTGGAGCGCGCTGGCGTAACGGCACACCAGTGAAGAGGGAAGGGGACCGGGGGAGGCGTGGAGCGAGCCCCCCCGGACACGCTCCACGCCACCTCCACGAGCGGCTTCGGCGCTGCCGCTCCCCCCGACACCCCGCCAAGCTCAGCCGTTCCCCCCTGGCAAACACCCTCCGGCGAGAGCGGTCCGCACCAGGCCCCGGCGAGCCCCCACCCGCGGGGACGTCGTTGATCTCACGCTAACAAACCGCGTGGTTGGTTTGTCAATAGTGAAATCCACGAAAAATCCACATTGTGACGACCGTCCGGTACGGCCGTGAAAGGCGTCGGACCAGGCAGTTGTGGGCCCGTCAGGGCGTCCGGCAGCCGGGCCGCGCACGCCGGGCCGGGGCGGGCGCCCGGTAGCGGACCGGCCCGGAATCCGACATTCCCAGCATCATGGCAGCACACAGTGACACCGCGCGAGCGCCCAGTGCAGCCGAGGAACGGCCTGTGCCGGGCGGGACCACCCCGGCTCAGCGCAGCAGCCGGCGCTCCTTGGCCACCGCCACCGCTCCCGCCCGGGTGTCCACGCCCAACTTGTCGTAGATCCGCCCGAGATGCGTCTTCACCGTCGCCTCGCTGATGAACAGCGCCCGCGCGATCTCCCGGTTGCCCAGCCCCTGCCCCAGCTGTTCGAGGATGTCCAGCTCGCGCTCGGTGAGCTGCGGCGCGGGCGTCCGCATCTGCGCCATCACCCGGGAGGCGACCGGCGGTGAGAGCACCGTCCGGCCCTGCGCGGCCGCGTGGACGGCGGCGAACAGCTCCTCCGGCCGTTCGGCCTTCAGCAGGTAGCCGGTGGCGCCCGCGGCGATCGCCCGGGTGATGTCGGCGTCCGTGTCGTACGTGGTGAGCACCAGGACGTAGGGCCCGCCCGGGGCGGCGGTGATCCGCCGAGTGGCCTCCACGCCGTCGATGCCGTCGCCGAGCTGGAGGTCCATCAGCACGACCTGCGGCGCCAGCCGGGCGGCCAGGGCGACGGCCTCCTCCCCGGTGCTGGCCTCGCCGACCACCTCGATGTCGCCCGCGCTGGCGAGCAGGGCCAGCAGTCCGGCCCGGACCACCGCGTGGTCATCGCAGACCAGCAGCCGGACGGGGGAGGCGGCGGTGTTCATCGGTGCTCCAGGGGGATCGCGGCGGAGACGACGGTGCCCTCGCCGGGGGTGCTCTCCACGGTCAGCGTGCCACCCAGCTGCCGCAGCCGGGCGCGCATCGCGGGCAGTCCGTGGCCGCGGACGCCCCCGGGGCCGGCTGCGTCCGGGTCGAAGCCCCGCCCGTCGTCGGCGATGTCCAGGACGACCTGGTCGCCCAGGAAGGACAGCGTGATCGCCGCGGCCGAGGCCCCGGCGTGCTCGCGGACGTTGGCCAGCGCGCCCTGGGCGATCCGCAGCAGCGCGGACTGCGCCGCGGCCGGCAGCGGTACGGGCGTGCCGTCCAGGTGGAAGCGGACCGGCAGCCCGCTCTCGGCGGACTCCCGCCCGGCCAGCGACGCCAGCGCCCGGTCGAGTGCCCGGCCGTCGGCCAGCTCGGCCGGCGCGAGGTCGTGGACGAAGCGGCGGGCCTCGGCCAGGTTCCGGGCGGCCACCTCGGCGGCCGTACGGACGTGGCTGCGGGCGGTCGTCGGGTCGGCGTCCCAGGTGCGCTCGG